>CALBTC010000449.1 GCA_937967805.1 uncultured Anaerolineaceae bacterium | reverse complement strand
CGGCCGTCAGCGCCGTTACCAGCGTGTCAATCGCTGCCGGGTCTGCCACCGGCGTGGGCAGACCGCCCTTGCGCGTCACCTGCTTGCTGAATGTGATTTCCTGCGTGCCGTCAGGCAGCTCCCGCTCTTCTGTCCTGGCGTGACCCAACTCTGGAAAGAAGGTGCGCAAATGCTGCAGCACCTGCTCCACACTGTATTCCGGCCCAGAGTCGGGAAAACTTTTATCAGCATACTTAAAGATACGAGGGGGATGGTTGTCTACCTGGTTCGTCATAGTCGTCCTCCTAAAACAGGGATAAATTCTTGGCACGCGGCTGCGGTGCGGACAGCGGATTGGACGCTGGCGGCCGTGTCTCATGATTCTCTGGTTCGGCCGTGGTCACATTCGTGGCCTCTGTGTCCGGGGCTATCGTTTGTTCTTCAGCAATGGTTTCCTCTTCAACGGCAGCTCCCGCTACCTGCGCCCGGACACCCAACGCCGTCCAGGCTTCCTCAATCATGGGCACGAGACTGGCGAAGGCGCCGGTCTTGACCACCGGCAGTTGTTCGGCCACGCCCACGCTGAGCAGCAACGGCCGTTCGGCCAGAGGGGCGTCGCTGGCAGCCAGAGTGACGATGATGGTTACGTCCTGCTCCGCCAGCGGGTCTGTTACAGTCAGGTTGCTGTTCATTCATTCTCCTCCATGCGCCACGGCCGTTCCTGGACCGTCACAAATTGCAAACCGTGTCCATTGACCGGCAGACTAAATGGGCGCTTCCGCGCGCGCTGCCATTCGCCATGCGCCCAGACAAAGAGCGTGAACAGCTGCGCATCGCTCAAATCACCACTCTGGGCTTCAAACTGCTCCTTAAACCAGTCGCCATAATTTTCATTGGCGCCCATCGGCCGGCCGGTGAGGAACTCAAACGCATTGCGGTCACTGTTATGCCGGTTGGCCTCTTTCACCAGATGTAATACCTGCGCTTTCAACCAGTCGCGGGGCATCCCCGGTGGCTCCGGATGGGCCGGAATCAGGTCGTGCCATGGCTGGCTCGGGGCAAACTGCCGGCAAACGGGCACCAGCAAACTGCCATTCGCTCCTGCCTGCTGCGCGTCAGCCGCCAACACCTGGAAGGAAACGTTGCGCAGCCGGCCAGCCCAGGCACAATGAGGCACCGACTCATCTTTTGTCGGGCTGCTGTCCAGTCGGTGCCGACAGCGGCTGCAAGACGTGGCGAAGGGATGACTGGTTGAAAACTGTTCGTGCCGCTTCATAAAGTCGGCAATCTGGGCGCGCTGTTTCACCACGGGCGACAGCTTCGCCGGTTGCAGCATCTGCCCCGGCGCAGTTGTGCCGCCAGTTTCAGATTGGGTCTGTCCTTTTGTCGTCGGGGCTGGCGCTTCCGCAGGTGGCCCATCACCAGATGGTTCATCGTCAGACTGCCCATCGGCTTCTGCCACCGCTTCGTCCTCGGCCAGTTCTTGCGCCGCCTGCGCCTGCCAGGCAGCGAGCAGATCGTCGTAACTTTTGGCCCGATAATCGCCGCCCTCGCTGACCACGCCGGGATGCTGCCCCCAATCCCAGGGAACGCGCACGTCGAAGCCGTCGTTGGGCGCGAGACCGTGTATGCAGCGGCTAGCCTGCCCTGAGCGGCCTAACTCTGTTAGGCTAGCCGAAGGGGCTTCTTGCCCAACGCGGCAAGGCATCCCCAGCGGCCCGCCCTGTCCCTGTGACAGGTCTGAGCGCAGCGGATGCCGCGGCAGTTGGCCAATGGGACAGGTGTCACAAGCGACATCGGTTATGAGGTAATTGACAACGGCCGTCCAGTTAATGCCGCCGTCCGTAAAATACGTGTCCCCACCCAACGCCTGGAACCACAGCGTCAACTTCTCCTGGTTGCCCCACGGCTCATCATGCACATGGCGGTAGATGAGCATGGCGGCGGCCGCGTAAGCGTCTTCGGGGTAGGCGTCCACCACCTGAGCCCACAGGGCCACCAGCGCCCGGGCAATGTTGCGCTGCGACTGATGTTTGACCATCAGGGGCAGATGCAGGCCCGACCACTTCTTGAGCGTCGTCGCACAATCCTTGATGGCTTTGGCCGTCAGCTTGCCCACCTCATTGGCCAGGATGAAGATAGAGAGACCGGTGCGCTTCGGTTCCGGCACATCGGCAACGGCCGTGGCCACGCTCAGCGGCAGATCACCGGCGGCAATGCGCTGCGCCAGTTCCGGCGGGATTTCTGTCAGTGCCAGATGATTGCGCACAAACTGCACATGCTGGCCAACATTGCGGGCAATTTCTTCGGGCGTCGCGCCAGCAGCTACCGCCTGATGGAAGCTGTGGGCCACGCCCAGCATGTCGGGCTGCTCACTACCGTAGTTAGCAGCTTGAAGTGCGAGTATCTGTGCCTTCTGGCTGCCCTCAAAGGTGACAAACTCGACGGCTTCATCCCCATATTTTGTCAGCAAGGAGGCAATCACCTGCTCCAACGTGCCCAATGATTCCACCAGGGTGTTGATCATCGTGCGCACAATCTCGATGGAAATTTCCGTATCGGCGTGCTCCTTGGCCCAATCTCGCAGGGCGAAAGAGAAGAGCTGGGCCATGTGGCGGCGGTGGCCGCTAACGATATGGTAGCCCTCGCCATTGGATGAAGCCACAATCGCTTGCCATTGGTCCAGACCGCGCTCGAAAACTTGCAGCGTCAGTGTAGCCAGCTTCTCCAGATCATAGGTGGTGCGCATTTGGGCAGGATGGGCTTTCAGGTGTTTAAGTGCTGTTGTAGTCATAAGGAACGCTCCTTCTATTAATATTCGGAGGGCAGGAGAACGGAAGTCGCCGACCGATCGGCTTCGGTGATAATCCAGATCCGTTCTGTCTCGTCATCACCAACGGGGACGGTATAGGCGGACAGGATGCGATACCCTTCTTGGACGGCCGTATCGTTCTGCCGTCTATCGAAGCTGTCCAAATCGTCACCCCAGTCCCCCTGGGCATGTCGGGCCAGATAGGGCGCAAAATCTACGCCCAGCTCAGCCGCCCCCGGCGTCATCACCACGTGGCCCAGCTCAAACAGGGCCTTGGGATCGCCCTCATCAGCCAAACGTATCGTTAGGTAGGGCGCGCCGCTGTTATCCTGCTGGATGCAGGCTTTGAAGCGCCAGTAACGTCGCTGGCCCAAACCACGAATGATGACGGTGAAGACCCGTTCCGTGACACTGATGTCTCGGCCGCCAGCTACGCACATCCCCAGGATGTCGTGCCAGATCCCCTTATAATCGTTAGGCCAGTCCGAATTAACGGCTCGCTGCATCAGGTCAATGACAGCATCAGAAGCGGTGACCGGGATTTTGAAATGCTGCCGGGTGACTTCCGCCAATCCCAGTCGGCTGAGGCGGGCATCAAGCAAGAGGCCATCCTGGATCATGTCGATGCGGTCAGGCCCGGCGTGAATCAAAACCGGTTCCTCTTCTGTAGAAATGCCCGGACTGAGCGAAGCCGCAGCCGCCGTCCAGTACAAGCCCATTTCAGAAAACTGAACGTCCGGCGGCACGAGTTTCACCACGTCAGCGTACCCCAGCTCTCGGCAAAGGGTATCGGCTGTTTCCAGGATGCGCAGGTACCTCGTTTCATCAATCTGGTTGGTAGGGTGGGTGGGGTCTCCTTCGGGGTACAAAAAAGCGGCCACCGTATCCGTGACCGCCTGGTAGGAAAGGTAAGTCTCACCACCCACCATAATGGTCGGTAGGGCGGCGACGTGGTTTTTCAGTTTTTCCATAATGTGCTCCAGTGAATGGGGTGGGGGATAGTTTTACAGGTCGTGTATCTGCCGGAACGAATCGCTCATAGAGACAATCTCATAATCCCGGCCAGCATCCAGTTCATAAACGGCCGGGTACACAGTTACATTGTGATCCGCGTCATATACGCCTTGTCCGGATAGTTGCAGTTGGCGATGAAGGTCGTAAGCGTCATGGATGACGATGAGCGTGTTCGGGTGATCGGACCAACGGCCAATCGCTAACAGTTGCCGGGCGATTCCAATGGCCCGGTGGTGGGCACCGGTGTCGCTGCGGCCGCAGCCAAGTTTAACCTGCCAATTCCAGTCGGGATTAGTCATAGAACTTTCCCCTTGCCAGGCAGTGGATATTCCCAGATAGTGACCTGGTCCGGTAGTTGCATGACAATAGGCAAAACATCTTCGCGACGGAGACGGCCGTTGCCGATACCCGGGTAATTCAAATGAACGATGGCGTCAGGATGTTCGGTACACCAAGCACGCAAAGCGGCCGTGCTGCGCTGGATGAGTTCCAGACTGGCTGCCTGACGGTAATGGCGCTTCACTTGAAACGCACCGAGTTTCGCATCTGGCCAGCGGGGGCTGATGAGCAGGCTATACTCGACCAGGCTACCACATGTTTTCAGGATATGTTGGCCAAGCGCTTCAGCCAATCCCGGAGAACGATCCCGCGCCTGCTGGGCGATTCCCCGGCCCATCACCAATGCGTGGCTACTTTTCTTCAAGGTGCTATTGGTGGTAATCAAGAAGAGGTCGGCGGCCGTGTAAGCCGTCCACATATTACCGGTCTTAAACTGGGGCATGAAGGCATCTCCTGATGGGGTCGAACTTCACCCCATCGGCGCGGTTACGCGCCTGACGGCTGGCCGAATAACGGCCGCACTCACCCCAGGATCACTTTTCGGTTAAGCTGGATCGATTAGCTCCAAACCCTCGCCATACTCAGCCACGACCTTGCGGCGCAATGCTTCCCGATCTTCATCGTTGAGCCGCGCCGTGGCAGTAGCGTACTCCCAATCCCGTTGTCGGATCAAGTCTCGTTCCAACATCGCGGCGCACACCGGGCACAGCCCCAGGTCATCCAGCGGCCGAAACATGTCGCAGTTCACACATTCCCCGGCTCGCTCCAGCGCCGTCTCATCATCGGCGTACTCTAGCCAGACATCGGCTCGCCGCGCCCGTTCCCTGGCTCGTTCTTGTCTTTTGGCGGCCGCCTGGGCGGCCACAGATTCCAGAACACGCTCCTTATAGTCGGGATCAACCGGCACGCCTAACATCTCTAGCTCTGTGAACGCACACTCGAAATCCACACCGTACCTTTTTCGATAGGCTTTGACAACTTTGTTGCCTTCATAGGTCTCCAGCCAGCTTTTGGCCGATTCCAGCCGTTGCGGCCGTTTCATGCGCTTGCGCCGGGGCGGCAGGTTTTGTTTCCGTTTTTTAGCCATCCCAGTTTGTCCGTTTCCGTCTTCTTGTATCGTCCTACCGATTGTAACATAAGGAACTGCGCTGCCTCATTCTATTCTTGCTTAGCGCCAAACAGCCACAAACCATAGAAAAACGGTTGCTTCATCCATTATTTCCGCGTCTGAGAAGCCCGCTGAGAAATTTTTCGTTTTTTTTCGCCGGAATTATGACAAAAAATCTCATGCCGAACATTCGCTTTATGTTAACTTTTAGCCTTGATCTTGCAATATTTAATTGTCTATTATATCATAGTTATAACAATGATATTTATAATTATGTTTATTGCCAAGGAGAACCATGTTCGTTGACCGGCATGAAGAACTCGCTTTTCTAAACCGGCTGCTGACACGCAAGCAACCCGGACCAGCGCAGATGCTGCTTTTGTACGGCCGGCGCCGGGTGGGGAAGACCGAGCTTTTGAAACATTGGTGCCAGCAAAGCGGTGTTGAATACACTTACTGGGCCGCCGACAAAGAACCGGCAGCTTTGCAGCGGCGCAGCTTCATGGCCACGATGCTGGAGATGCCGGAAGAACAGGCCAGCGCCTTTGATAGCTGGCCGGCCTTGTGGCGCTGGCTGGCGCCGCGCCTGGCGGAAAGACCTGATAAGCAGATTCTCGTCCTGGATGAACTGTCTTACGCTTCGGCCTCCGACCCGGCTTTGCTCTCAGCTCTGCAACACGCCTGGGATCACCATTTGCAAGAATCCAACGTCATTCTGGTGCTGTGCGGCTCACAGGTGACGACGATGGAAGCGATCATGCAGCATCAATCGCCGCTGTTCGGCCGTTTTACCGGCCAGTGGCATTTGCAACCGCTGCCGTTTTCCAGTTTGCGCGAATTCTTTCCCGATTGGCCGGCCGAGGAACGGGTGGCGCTGTATGGGGTCGTGGGCGGCATCCCCGCCTACCTGCGCTGGTTGGACAAAGACCTTAACCTCGTTGACAACATCCGGCAGGTCATTCTGGAGCCGGGTAACATCTTCCTGGCCGAACCGGAACTGCTGCTCCATGATGAACTGCGCGACCTGTCTACTTACCAGGCTATTCTGCGAGCCATCAGCAAGGGACACCATACGTTGAAGATGATCAGCGACGATTGCCTCATCGGTTCATCAGGACTCACTTTCCATCTGAACAAGCTGCAGGAGCTGCGCCTGGTGGAACGCCGCCTGCCGGTGACGTTGACGACGGCCCAACAACGTAAATCCAAGCAAGGGCGCTATCACCTGAGCGATCCCTTCTTCCGCTTCTACTTTCGCTTCCTCTTTCCCCATCTCAGCAAACTGATGTCCCCGGAAGAGACCACGGCCCACATCAAAAACGAATTGCGGGCTTTTGTCGGCCTATCCTTTGAGAAGCTAGCCCAGCAATGGGTGGTGGCCCAAGCCCGCGCCGGCGAGCTACCCTTTGCCCCGGAAGCGGTGGGCAGCCATTGGAGCCGCCGGGTGCAGGTAGATGTGGTGGCCATCAACCATCAAAGTAAGGAAATTTTGTTGGGCGAGTGTAAATGGGGAGAGGGGAAGGTTAAGCGGCAGGTGGTGCGCGAACTGATCGAGCAGAAGGGACCGAAGGTGCGCCAGGAGTTACGAGGTGGCGATGATTGGTCTTTCCACTACGCGGTCTTTGCCCGGTCCGGCTTTACGGAAGCGGCCGCGGCCGAACTGTCTGCTCGTGAGGGGTTGGTGGTAGACCTGCCGGCGCTGGATGAAGTGTTGTCTGTCTGATTCAGAATAATAGATTATTCTCAACTAACTTTGAGGTAAGCTCTGGCTAGATCACACGCGCTGGAATACCAACCATTTTTGCGGCACAACTAGGAGATAGTTATGCAAGCGACAGAGAATCCAAACCACACAAGCCAGGGTTTTCGCTTAAATTTGCAGACCTGGCCTGCGGCAAGCGATTGGCCAGAGTGGACCAATCGCTACCAGCGCGAAAAGTGGGAGAAAAAGGGCCTGATTCTATGGGACGGTGAGATACAGCAAGTAACCAGGTTAAGTGGTCAGCAGGCCCTGGGCCTTCTCGACCAGTTACGCCGTGCTGCGGATTGGCAAGCACAGGGGTGTGTCGTCGGGGAGCCTGCCTGGCAACTCTCCATCAACAACCCTGAGGATAAGGGAGAACTTGTACTCACGAACACAATTAACTTGGCTCCAAAGCAAACACAGGTGCTTTTCGATTTCCTGGTGGGTGAAGAAGAACGGTTACAGCAGCTGAAGAATGCCGAAGAAGCTGAACGGAACCGTATCCTGGGTCAGGTGTATACTATCCTCATCAAAGCCAGCGAGCGGGGGAAACATACCATCTACGACGAAACCCTCTCGTGGACAGAAAACAAACGTATCATGCGTCACCGTTGGCAGTCGGGAGAGTGGCCGGAGAAGTTAACCTGGACGGAGAGAGAGCTGTTCAACGAGGTCCTGGAGGAAATCAACGCAGAGTACGAGCGCGAAAAACGGCGGGCGCAGGAGCGGGCGCTGCGGGTGAAAAAGAACCTGTTGACGCATCACTTCTTCTGGGAGCGTGTCAAGCCGTTGTGGCTCTACCTGAAGGCCAATGAACGGCTTCACATTCTACAACGCCTACAGGATGCTGACTGGAACCAGAGCATCGTGACTGAGATAAAACAAATCATTGAAAACGCACGGTTTTTTGAGGACATAACGGCCAAGACCGGCTCGACACAGGGCGTTGACAAAATGACCAGCGATGAGCTTGATTTGCTTTTCGACCTGGATGACAATGATCTTCGGAACGAACTACTCGCCCTGTACGAGCAGAAACCAACCACACCACCACAAGAATAAGCCACTTATCCCGTGGCCAGCGCCAGTTCAATTTGGATGAAGTCCCCGGCCGTTACCTGCAAGCTGCGCATCGGCTCCAGGTAACGTTCGGTGGTGGTGATGCTGGCGTGGCCCAACATCTGCTGGATTTGCCGCAGGTCGGCGCCGCCTTTCAAGGCCAACGCCGCCGCCGTCCGCCGCAGGTCGTGGGCAGCAAGGGCTGCTTCTCCTTTCCTATTATAGTGGCCTGCTGCCAGCACATGTTCCTTAACCACATTGTAGATCGCCTGCGGCGTCAAAAACCCATCGGTGCGGGTGCCGCCTTTCGTGCGCACGGAACCGGCCAAGCTGCCGTCTTTGTTCAGGGCGAGGAAGATACGGCCGTCTCGCTCCCCAGCCGTCTGCGCCCATCTATCCAGCGCCACCTTCACCCAGGGTGGGATGCCCACCGAACGCACCCGGCCGCGCTTGCCCACCAGGTCGATGATCGCCCAACGGCCGTCCCGCTGCTGGATCATCGCCCAGGTCAGCTCAGCCACTTCGGAGCGCCGCAGGCCGGTGCCGATCATCACCGCCAGGATCGCCTGGTCGCGGATTGCCTTACGCAGCGGAATCTCTTCCTGCCGCCAACGCGTAACCGGCGTGTTAATCAGCTGCTCTGCTTCTTCCTTCGTCAGCCAGTTGCCAGCGCGGACCCCTTCCTGCTTGACACCCTTGACCCGTTCGACACCATAGGCGAGGGTGGGGGGAACCAGGCCATTGTCAGCCGCCTCTGCCGCAAGCTTGCGGATGGCCGACAGCGCCTGGTTGATGCTTGAGCGACTCTTGCCAGATTGCAGCATTTCCTCGCGGTAGGCGTTGATGGTTGCTTTGGTGAAGCCGGGACGGCCGTTGCCATCATACCAATCCAGGAAATCAATG
>CALBTC010000448.1 GCA_937967805.1 uncultured Anaerolineaceae bacterium | reverse complement strand
ATGTCCGATTGTTCCTATGTTCACATGTGGTTTTTCGCGCACAAATTTTTCTTTTCCCATAATTTCCCTTTCCTCTATGCTAAATGATTCGTAAACCAACACACTGGTTTAAAATAATTATTCTTACCCTATATTTCTTTAACGGCCGCTTTTCATCAAACTTTGAGCAATTTCATCACTCACCGGTGCGTAATGCTCAAATTCCATCGTAAACGTCCCGCGACCCTGGGTCATAGAACGCAGCCGCGTCGCGTAGCCGAACATCTCAGCCAGCGGCACGCGGGCCTTAATAGATTGCAGCCCTTCAGAGCGCATCTCCATACCTTCGATCATGCCGCGCCGCGAAGAGAGATTGCCGATCACATCACCGGTATACTCTTCCGGGGCCACAACCTCGATAGCCATGATAGGCTCCAACAGAATCGGCCGTCCTTGCTGCACACCTTCTTTTAAGGCCATGGAGCCGGCAATCTTAAACGCCATTTCTGAAGAGTCGACCTCATGGAAAGAACCATCGTATAGCGTTGCTTTAATGTCAACGATAGGGTAACCGGCTACCGTGCCGCTTTCCAACGCTTCCTGAATCCCGGCCTCAGTCGGCTTAATGAATTCCTTTGGAATTGCGCCACCAACAATGGCATTCTCAAACACAAAGCCAGAGCCTGGCTCCAGCGGTTCCAAACGCAGAATTACATGGCCAAACTGGCCGCGACCACCAGACTGACGGACAAAACGACCTT
Source organism: uncultured Anaerolineaceae bacterium (assembly GCA_937967805.1). The sequence continues at coordinate 13,355 of CALBTC010000448.1, read as the reverse complement.
CTGCCTTATCCACCGTGCGGGTAATCGTTTCCCGGTAAGCCACACGCGGTTGGCCCACATTGGCAGCCACCTTAAACTCGCGCAGCATACGATCCACCAAAACTTCTAGATGAAGCTCACCCATGCCGGAAAGAATCGTCTGGCCCGTTTGCTCGTCAACCTTCACCTGGAAGGTTGGATCTTCTTCAGCCAGGGCGCGCAGGGCAATACCCATCTTGTCCTGGTCGGCATTTGTTTTGGGCTCAATCGCCAGATTGATGACCGGTTCCGGGAATTTGATAGATTCCAAAACGATAGGATGGTCCGGGGCAGAAAGCGTTTCGCCGGTAAAGGTGACCTTCATACCCAGCGTCGCCGCAATATCGCCAGCGTGTACCTCTTTTAAATCCTCGCGACGGTCAGCGTGCATCCGCAGAATACGGCCGATTCTTTCCTTCTTATCCTTCGTCGTGTTCTGCAAGGTATCACCCGTACGCAGCACGCCGGAATAAACGCGGAAGTAAGCCAGCTTACCCACGTAAGGATCGGTCACAATTTTGAAAACAAGCGCCGCCAACGGATCATCATCTGCTGGATGACGAGATTCAATCTCTTCCGTAACAGGATTCATGCCTTTGATAGGCGGCACATCCAGCGGCGACGGCAGGTAATAAATGACTGCGTCCAGAACACGCTGAATCCCCTTGTTCCGCAAAGCGGTGCCGCACAGCACGGGCGTCACCAGATTTTTGACCGTGGCGTTACGCAAAGCGCGGCGCAGTTCATCAACCGTTGGCTCCTCACCTTCAAGGTAGCGCTCCATCAATTCATCATCAGTTTCAATGATGCGTTCGATAATGACCTGGCGCGCCTCTTCTGCCTGTGTCACATAATCTTCAGGAATATCCACAAGATTTGGTGTGGCTCCCAGATCATCTTCTTCCCAAACGGCCGCTTCCATCGTCAATAAATCAATAATGCCGCGAAAATCTGATTCCCGGCCAATGGGCAGCTGAATGGCGATGGGGTTGGCGCCCAGGCGGTCCCGAATCATGTTGATGGTGCGGATAAAGTCTGCGCCGGTACGATCCATTTTGTTGACAAAACAGATACGCGGCACCTTATACTCATCCGCCTGACGCCAGACCGTTTCAGACTGTGGCTCCACCCCGGCAACCGCATCAAATACCACCACACCACCGTCCAGCACACGTAGACTGCGCTGCACTTCGGCCGTAAAGTCTATATGACCGGGCGTATCAATAATATTTATCTGATGGTCTAGCCAAAATGTAGTAGTGGCCGCGGACGTAATCGTAATACCGCGCTCCTGCTCTTGCACCATGTGATCCATCGTGGCTGTGCCCTCATGGACCTCACCCATACGGTGAATCACACCGGTGTAATAGAGGATGCGTTCGGTGGTTGTTGTTTTACCGGCATCAATATGGGCAATGATGCCAATATTCCGTACGCGGTCTAATTGCAAACGACTCATGTTATTCAGTACCTAATTTCCTTAAAAGCGGAAATGCGAAAATGCCCGGTTGGCCTCTGCCATGCGGTGCGTATCATCGCGCCGTTTTACAGCAGCACCCTGACTGGTCGCCGCATCCATAAACTCGTTGGCCAGCTTTTCAGACATGGAACGGCCGCCACGATTGCGCGCGGCCGTAAGCAGCCAGCGCATCGCCAACGAAAGCTGGCGACGAGCATCAACCGGGGTTGGCACCTGATAAGTGGAGCCACCCACCCGGCGCGGTTTCACCTCAATTTGAGGCGTTACATTCTGAATTGCCTGGTCAAATACCTCGATGGCAGGGCGCTTGGCGCGCTGCTCAATCAGGTCGAAGGCATCGTACAAAACACGCTGTGCTGTGCTCTTTTTGCCATCGTACATCAGGCGGTTCACAAACATAGAAACATGGACACTGCCATATTTCAAATCAGGTTCAACCTCTCGTTTTTCAGGACGATCACGTCTTGGCATCTTGCAATTCTCCGTTAATTAACTAACCAATTACCTCGGCGTTTTGGTGCCGTATTTAGAACGGCCCTGCTTGCGATTGTCTACACCGCCAGCATCCAGCGTGCCGCGCACAATGTGGTAGCGAACGCCGGGCAAATCCTTCACACGGCCGCCACGCACCAAAACCACAGAGTGGTCCTGCAAGCTGTGGCCTTCACCAGGAATGTACGCCGTGACTTCAATGCCGTTGGTTAAACGCACACGGGCAACCTTGCGCAGGGCCGAGTTCGGTTTTTTAGGCGTCATCGTTTTTACTTGCGTACAAACGCCTCGTTTCTGCGGTGCGCCTTTCGGCTGGCGCGTCCGACGTTGTTTAAAAGAGTTAAATGTCCACTGTAAGGCAGGGGCTGTGCTTTTCTTGCCTTTGGCTTTACGCCCCTTGCGTACAAGTTGATTAATCGTAGGCACGCTGGTTTATCTCCTTACTCTTAAATGCCAATTGACACAAGGAAGAGACGTCTGCTCTGTCTCTATTACCTTTCACTTTCTAAACGTGGCAATTGGGATAACTATCTCTATCTTTTCCAAAGTCCAATTAAGGTCTGCGCCCCATTGGCGCAAACATGTTATTACCCGACAAAGGGAGGCCATCGTAGTTGTAACAACTCGATGGCCTCCACGTGGTTTCACGTATTCAATTAGTAACTACGTATTTATCTAGTTACCTGTTTGGGACAGACATACGAACGGTGATTCTATCACAGTTAATCCGGTTGTCAAACGGTTTACATCTTATTTTTAAACTGCTTTCAGGGTAAAGGGATACGATTGAACGGCCGCATTCCCTCACCAAATTTTAGCGCCGGCTGCGGGCTAAATCCATCAGCCCCGTACCGGCCCATTTCTTGTTTTTCTTTTCGTCTTCTTTACCAAAACGCACTACTTCACCGCTGTCAGTCACGGCCTCAACGGCCAGTCCCAGGCTTTGCAGCTCTTTAACCAACACACGGAAAGATGCAGGCACGCCAGGTTCATCAATCGGCTCATTCTTGACGATTGATTCATAGGTCTTCACCCGACCCTGAACATCATCGGATTTGATGGTGAGCATTTCTTGGAGCGTGTAGGCAGCACCGTAAGCTTCCAGCGCCCAAACTTCCATTTCACCAAATCGCTGGCCACCAAATTGGGCTTTACCACCCAATGGCTGCTGCGTAACCAACGAGTATGGGCCCGTGGAGCGAGCGTGTGCTTTGTCTTCAACCAGATGAGCCAACTTAAGCATGTGTAAGATGCCGACGGTGACCGGTTGGTCGAACGCCCGTCCAGTCTTACCGTCAATCAGCTTCTCCTTGCCTAAAACAGGTAACGGCTCATGCGTCAATGTCGTAATCCGGTTTGCCAACGTTTCCAGCTCGGTCAGTTCTACCTTCAAAGGATCGACTTTAACCTCATCTGGCAGATCCTCATCAAATTTATCCAGCATGTAACTGTACCATTCCCGCACACACGCTTCAATGGCGGCTTCATTGTGCGGCATCCAGTCCTGCTTTCGCATGGATTCGTGATTCACCGGGAAGATCAAGTCCGGGTCCCAGTCACGCCCATTCACCCATTCGCGAGCCACACTCCATTGGGCATAGCGCAAATCTGTCTCTAGCTGCTCAACGTCATAGCCTTCTTCGCCAAGCCAGCCGGTGACAAACAAACGACGGGCTTCATTTTCGTCTTCCAGAGATTCCAGATCATACTCAATCTCCGTGAGCCAATCCCAGGCCCAGCCGGCCGCCACGTCCCAGGCGCGGCCCAACAGCCAGGCCCGCGCCAGCTCTGCCGAAATTTCGCGCTCATTGGCTCCATCAAACACAGGGGTAATGGCCCGGAAACCTAAACGATGCGCGGCCCAGCCCAGATGCGTTTCCAGCACCTGGCCAATATTCATACGGCCGGGTACGCCCAGCGGACTCAAGATAATATCAATGGGTGTACCGTCAGCCAGGTGGGGCATATCTTCCATGGGAACAATCTTGGAGATGACACCTTTGTTCCCATGCCGCCCGGCCATCTTGTCACCTTCGGAGATTTTACGGCGCTGAGCCACGCTCACGCGCACCATTGTCTCCACGCCGGCGGGCAAATCGCGGTCGTGCTGCCGGTCGAAGACATGCACATCCACTACCTTACCGCGGGCGCCGTGCGGCATCCGCAAGCTGGAATCCTTCACTTCACGCGCCTTGTCGCCAAAGATAGCCCGGAGCAGTTTCTCTTCAGGACTGAGTTCTTTTTCACCTTTGGGCGTGATCTTACCGACAAGGATATCCATCTCGTTGACATCGGCTCCGACGCGAATGATGCCTCGCTCGTCTAAATCTTTGAGCGAGTCTTCACTCACATTGGGAATGTCGTAGGTGATTTCTTCTGGACCCAGCTTGGTGTCACGGGCTTCTACCTCATGTTTTTCAATGTGAACAGAGGTGAAGCGATCCTGACGCACCATGCGTTCACTCACCAGGATGGCATCTTCGTAGTTGCCACCTTCCCAAGATAGAAACGCCACCAAAACATCTTGACCCAAAGCCAATTCACCATATTGTGTGGAGGAGCTGTCGGCCAACACATCACCTTGCTTCACGCGCTGTCCTTTTACAACCACGGGGCGCTGATCAATGCAGGTGCTCTGGTTGGAGCGATTGTATTTACGCAAGTTGTAGGTGCGAGGACCATTCTCGCCCACAACCACAACCGTGTCACCGGTCACGTTAACAACTTCGCCATCTTCCTTGGCCACCACAATTTGGCCAGAGTTGAGTGCGGCTTGCTGCTCCATGCCGGTACTTACAATCGGCACATCTGGCTGCAGCAGCGGCACCGCCTGGCGCTGCATGTTCGAACCCATCAGAGCCCGGTTGGCATCGTCGTGATCCAGGAAGGGGATGAGCGCGGCCGAAATACCTACAATTTGGCGGGGGGCCACATCAATAAAATCAATGCGCTGCACAGAGGTGAAGCGGAACTGCTGATTGCGGCGGGAAGAAACACGCCGGTCAATGAATTGACCTTTGTCGTCAATGCGGGCATTCGCCTGGGCAATGGAGTAATGATCTTCTTCATCGGCAGACATGTAGGTGATTTCATCGGCAATGTACGGTTTTACCTGTACCTCTTCAATGCCGGCCTTCTTAATAGCCTTGGCCTCTTTGTCGGTAATGGTTTCACCGGCAGCCACAATAATTTCGCCCGTTTCCGGGTGAACAATATTGTTGAAGGCATCATGATCTACCAATTCTTTGCTATCACCAGGAATCGTGTTGAGCACGCGACGGTAAGGTGTTTCGATGAAGCCATATTTGTTGACACGGCCGTATGTCGCCAAACGACCAATCAAACCAATGTTGGGACCTTCTGGTGTTTCAATGGGGCAGATTCGGCCGTAATGGCTATGATGCACGTCACGAACCTCAAACCCGGCCCGCTCACGCCGCAAACCACCAGGACCCAAAGCCGACAGCGTCCGCTTGTGGGTCAGTTCCGCCAGCGGGTTGGCCTGCTCCATAAACTGGCTAAGCTGCGAGCTGCCGAAGAATTCACGAACGGCCGCAACCACCGGGCGAATGTTGATCAAAGAAACCGGCGTCACCGTGTCGCTGTCACGAATCGACATGCGCTCGCGGACGACGCGTTCCATGCGGCGCAAACCGACGCGCAGCTTGGCCTGAAGCAGTTCGCCTACGGTCTTCACGCGACGATTACCCAGGTGATCGATGTCGTCCGGCCCTTCCAGGCCATTGTTAATGCTCACCATCCGGCGCACCAGCCGTACAATATCGTGCTGCGTGATGGTGCGATGGGTCAATGGCACCACGTCCTGCAAGGAGAGGCGCTTATTTAATTTGTAACGACCCACACGGGCCAAATCGTAGCGCCGTTGATCGTACAGCTGTTCCTGCAAATATTGGGTGGCGTTGTCCAGCGTTGGCGGATCGCCGGGGCGCATACGCTTGTAAAACTCAATCAGCGCCTGCTCAGCCAAAGATTTGTCCGGGTCCCACGGTGGTTCTTGCTCGATGCTGCCCTGAATGTACAAATGCTCGCCGTTGGTGTCGATGTCCTCAAAAAGGGCCAAAATTTCTTCATCACTGCCGGTTTTAAGCAGCGGATCATTCAGCCCGTCATCTACTGCGGCCATCGCCCGTAAGAAGAGAGTGACGGGAACAGTACGCTTCCGGTTAAATTTAACGGTGATGTAATCGGTTTTACGGGTTTCAAACTCCATCCAGGCACCGCGATCGGGAATCAGTTTGCCTGTGGCTAACGGCCGTCCCGTGGTGCGCTCTTCTTGAACTTCAAAATAAGCGCCGGGGGAGCGAATCAACTGGCTCACCACCACGCGCTCGGTGCCATTAATAATGAAGGTGCCAGCCGGCGTCATAAGCGGAAAATCGCCCATAAAAATATCCTGCACAATGGGCTGGTCCTGATCGGTACTGTACAGCATCGCTTTCACATACATCGGCGCTGCATAGCTCATATCCCGCTCGACACATTCTTCTACCGTATATTTCGGTTCCCCAAACCAGTAGCTCAGGTCAAAACCTTCTACCTCTGGCCGGTTGCTGGGGAAATAAAGTTTCAGATCACCGTTGAAGCTTTCAATCGGTGAAATTTCGTCGAAAAGCTCGGCCAGGCTTTCTTCGATGAACTGTTTGAATGAATCTAACTGAACATCGATGAGCGTTGGCAGCTCGAGCAATTCGGTCATGCGGGCATAATTTTTTGTTGGAAGTTTAGACATTTAAGATTCCTGCTCCCTAAAGATAGTAACCACTCTTTCTAAAAAACGAACCCTTTGGGCTATCACTCAAAAAAACCACAAGCAAAGGGTGCAACGAATTCCCTCAAATTGTTGCACCCCATCTTTTCACTGTTGACCGTCTGTCATGTACCTATTTCAAATTTAAACAAGTTAAGTAGCGGTCATTTTGCACGTTGTAATGAGCGAATAGCAATTCGCGAACGGAGATTATAGTAAGGCGGGCTTATTTTGTCAACTGTTTATATAAGGAAACGATCTGTTCACCGGCATTTTGCCAACTGTATGTTTGCAAAGCACGTTGGCGCAGCTTTTGGCCTAACGCCTGGCGGCGCTCCGGCTGGTGCAGCAGAGCAGCAATTGCTTCGGAAAAAGCGGCCACATCGCCACTGGGCGCGTAAATGCCCAAATCGCCCAAATATTCGCGGTGGACGGCCGAATCATAAGCCACAACCGGCTGCCCCAAAGCCATGTAGTTCAACAGCTTGCCGCTGCCCTCACTGGTAGACATTTTGGGAGCGACGGCAATATCCCCCAGGGAAAGATAAGCCGGCGCATGTTGATACTGCACCTTCCCGGTAAACGTCATGACGTCGCTGACACCTTTTTGCTGCGCAATCATTTTGTAGTGCGCCACATTTGGGTATCCCATCACGAGAAAGTGAACCTTTTCGCCGGCTTGCTTTAAGCGAACGGCCGCTTCAATCAAATGAGGCACACCTTGATAATCGGTCAGCAGCCCCAAATAGGCTACGATAGGCGTATCGGCAGGCAGCCCCAACTGCTGCCGCAGCTGCTGCTTCATTTCCAGGGTGAATTGGTCCGGGTCAAAGCGCCGGGGATTGGCGCAGTCTGGCAGCGGCACCAGTTTTTCAGACGGCAGCTTAAACTCCTCTTCGAGAAGGCGCGTCGCCTTCACAGAGCTGGTGAGAATGGCGTTGGGCATCTTATTGATGAAATTTTCCAGCCGGAAGGCCAGGCGATAGAGACGGCCGTTTTTGCGCAAAAAGTTATGGTCGGTCATTTCGGCCGTCATGCTGCCCTGGAAGTCAAACACCAGCGGGCGGCGCAGCAGTTTGGCCAGCACGCCGCCGATTAGCGCCCCCTCGTGCATGTGCCCATGAATGACGTCTGGCTTAAAGCGCATGGCTTCCACCAACGACTGCCAGGCCAGGTAGACGTCAAAGGCGATTTTGTGGCGCGAAGAGCCAACTTCATATTCGGCCCGCCACGGCAGCGGGGCCGTGCGGCGAATGTCGAGGCCGGGCATATCGCTTCCTTTATAATAGGTAACGATGGCCACCTCATGCCCCATCCCCTGTAAGGTGTACGTTTCTTCCAGTATGCGGATGTGCCCGCCATAATCACTAAAAAACGAAGTGGGGGCGATCATAAGAATGCGCAACGGCCGTTCCACAGCCACTGCCCTGGCTCGTACTTCCCGTTTGGCGGTCATTTCTGCCTCACCCAATGCTGTGCGACTGCTACTCATCGTCGTCATCTCCCCGGCGGGCCAGGCCGCCAAACAGATGCTCGCTCATGGTCCGCGGGCGAATCGGCGGCGAACGACGCTCGTCCCAATCGTTTTTCTGGCGGGCGTTCATCCAGTTCTCTCGCTCGCTGGCCAACTGCTCCGTCAACGCGGCAAATACCTCATCATTTTCTTCATAAACCAGACGGCGCACTGCTTTCAATTCATCCAACAACGCATCCAGCCAGCGTAGGGTGGCCTCTCGGTTCTGCAGGGCGTGCAGCCTAATATCTTGTTCATTTTGCAACGGCCGTGTCATCAGCGCAAAGGGCAGGCCGGCAAAGCGCAGCATGTCGCGCCAGCCGGTCGCTTTTTGCATCGTGTTGAACATCGCCAGAGAGACAAGGCCGGGCATGGTCTCGCTGCCCTGCACCAGGCTGTCGTACTCATCCGGGTCCATGAAGTAAGGCAACGCGCCCAGCAGCAGACCGAAGTTGACGGCCGTTTCCACCGCTTGCGGATCGGCATTGGGTGAAGGCATCAGGCAAAAGGCACTGTTTTTGAACAGATCGGGCGTGGCCGAGGTGGTTTCGGAACGGCCGTCTGTGAGGTACGGTGCCGCCAGAATGGGCATCGCCCCGACATAGTGTCCATTTTGTAAATGCTGGGCAGCCCAGTCCAGGCCCACACGCTTCAGGCTGGAAAAATCGAGAACCAACGCATGTGGCTGAAGATCACTGCCGATGACCTGTAAGACGCTTTCTAACTCGGCGGCCGGCGTGGTAATGACCAAAATATCCGCTTTACGCGCCGCTTTCACCAGATTCCATTCAGCCCGATCGATAGCCAGCACCGTTTCTTTGGCCACTTTGCCCTTGGCGGCATCGGTATCATGACCAATGATCGTCACCTCCAACGGCGACTGTTTTAGCGCCAGTCCAATGGACGCCCCTACGCGATCAAGCCCGATGATGGTGATGGTTTGTGTCTTCATATGAAATCCTGTGAGCAAGTCTTAGTTTTGATCATCTGCCCATTGCAGCAGGCACAGCAGCCTGGCCGCCTCACTCTGGTCGTCTGGGATGATAGGGTCCTGGTGGCGCCGGATGAGTTCGACGGCCAATGGATCGCTGCCCGCGGCCGTTACCATGTCGGCGCTCCAGGCGGGATGCTGCACCTTAACCACAAACGGCCGTTTCCAGCCCACCGCCTCACCCTGCCCCCACACGGCCGTTTGCCGCGGCAAAAGAATGGAGGCCAGCACAATGAACGATCGTTCCCAAAGAGAAAGCGGCAGCTTTGTTTTGCCAACGTCGTGTAAAAGGGCGGCCACCAGCAGCGCCGGCTGCTCATGACCGGCTTCTTGCAGCAGCTTCATCACGCGGTAGCTGTGCCACTGATCGTTTAGAGCAAACCGGTCAAACAAGGCCATTTCGCTGGGGGATAAGATGGCGGCGATTTCTTCGCGGGCGGCCGGTTCCAGAGGAACGGCCGTCACAATCTGCCAAAATTGCCACAAACGATAGCGCAGCATCAGAATCGAGGGCCTACGCCTCCCTGAATCATCTGGTAACTTTGCACCGCCAAAATGCCAAACAGAAACGCCATGTAAAGGCTGTCCAGCGCCACGATGCTGGCAATTGCCACCACGGCCCCGGTTATCACCGAAAGCCACAGCGCGTTGCGATGGCCATTCCACGGATCAAACCGGACAAAAAGCTGCTGCGAAACGCGCCCACCGTCCAGCGGAAATACCGGCAGCAAGTTGATAAGCCCCCAAAATGTGTTAATCCACAAAATGATGGCTACCGTGCTGTTGGCAATGCTGCCGCCCAATGGCAAAAAGGCCACCGGAATGGGTATGAAACCAAACAGCCAATCTACCAAAACCACACCGCCCGCTGCATACACAAGACCCACCGTCACGCCGGCAAACAAAAATCCGGCAAATGGACCGGCCAGAGAAATCAAAATATTCTCCACCCAGGTCAATTGGGCTCTTCGCGCGGACCGGGGCACAGCCAGGCCGCCTAAATGGTAAAGAATAATAAATGAATCTACGCCAAAGCGGCGCATCATGAATGAATGGCCCAGCTCGTGAATGAGAATGGAGACAAAAAGCACGATGATCCAGATAGCAATGCGCTCCAGGCTGCCGGCCGAATAGCCAAGCAAAATGCCAATCACCCAAAATAGGGGGTGAACGCGGACGTCAAAGCCAAAGATAGAAAAATTGAGGTCATAGCGGGTACTGGGTAGCGGTTGAAACATAGATTATTTCCTGTCAAACAAACCTCCCGCCAATTCCCAAAAAGATGATCACCAATTATGAAACCTGCGGGAGGTTGCAGTTTCGTGTTTTTTTGCGAATCAAGTATACCTTGCAGGCAAAATGGGGGCGAATGATGGGTGCATGGCTGGGCAGGGCTTTAGCTGTTGTTTAGAATGCATGGGGCAGACGGCCGTAAATCGTATTGGCGGCCATTGTTGCCTTGCCTATAATCGACCTCTATGTATGTAGAAATTCATCTGGGCGACATCGTGCGCCTGCGCAAGCCGCACCCTTGCGGCAGTTATGAATGGGAAGTGGTGCGCGTTGGCACCGATGTGGGTCTGGTCTGCCAGACGTGCGGCCGCCGGGTAATGCTGCCTCGCGGTGTCTTTAATAAGCGGCTTAAAACCATTATCAAATCCGCCTCAGACGAGGCCAACAGTAAAGATACAGCCGACGAATGAGCAGTGTAGTTCTTGTTTTGTACTTCACGGCGCTGGGCGGATTGGCGCTGTACGGCTTGTTTGGCCTGCTCACCTTGGCACTGTATTGGCGGCACCGGCACGTGGCCTTCCCCACGCCGCCGCTGCCCCATGATCCACCTAGTGTCACCGTGCAGTTGCCTGTTTTTAACGAGCCGTTTGTGGTGGAGCGGTTGATCCACACGGCCGTCTCCCTCCACTACCCGCCACACAAGCTGCAAATCCAGGTCGTGGATGACTCCAACGACGGCACAACAGAGCGGGCGGCCCGTTTGGTGGCTTACTATAAGGAAAGGGGCATCAACATCTCCCTGCTGCACCGAACAAACCGGGAAGGGTACAAAGCCGGCGCATTGGCCCATGCGTTGACCCAGGCCAGCGGCGAATTTATTGCCATCTTTGATGCCGACTTTCTGCCCCAGCCCGACTTTTTGCAGCAAACGATTCCGCACTTTGAGCACAATCCAACATTGGGCATGGTGCAAACGCGCTGGGGACATTTGAATGACGGCCGTTCCCCCCTCACCAGCGCCCAGGCCATTGCCCTGGACAAGCATTTTGCCATGGAGCAAACAGTACGCCATCGGGCCAACCTGTTCCCCAAGTTTAACGGCGCCGGCGGCATCTGGCGCCGCACCTGCCTGGATGATGCCGGCGGCTGGCAAAGCGACACGGTGTGCGAAGATATGTGCCTGAGCACGCGCGCCGTGCTGCGCCACTGGGACTGCCTCTTTTTGAATGAGGTGCAGTCTCCCGCCGAACTGCCCACAACCATCTCGGCCTATAAAAGCCAGCAGGCCCGCTGGTCCAAAGGCGCCTCGCAATGTTTCTTAAAGTACGGCCGGTCCATCACCACCGCCCATCAACACAGCTGGTTGGCCCGATTTTATGCCCTTATGTCGATGTCGGCCTACAGCACCAACCTGTTCCTGCTGCTTTTACTGCTGCTGCAAATTCCCCTGCTGCTGCTTGATTTTCGCTTTTCCTCCTGGATGCTGCTCTTTTCTGTGGCGGGCATCGGCCAGCCGCTGCTGTTTGTGATGAGCCAGCAGGTGCTTTATAAAGATTGGCTGTGGCGGCTGCGCCACTTCCCCACCATGGTGCTCATTGCCATTGGCCTGGCGCCGAACAACGGCCGTGCCATTTTGCAGGCGCTGGCCACCCGGCGCGAACACCCGTTTGTGCGCACGCCCAAACAAGGCAATCTGCCTCATTTGCCCCAATCGGAGGTGAGCTTCGATTGGATTGTGCTGGTGGAACTGGGTCTGGCGCTCTACGCCTGGATTGGCGTCGGGCTGGCCATCCGGCAGCAAAATTACGGCCCGCTCTTCTTTTTGGGCATCTGTGCCCTGGCGTACAGCTACATGGCCCTGCTCAACGTGCGTGAACGGCGCTGGCATATCAAACAAGAACGTCGCGAAACGGCCGTAACGCCCCTACCATAACCCCACCCTCCAAAATTTCCGCGTGAAGCGTGAAGCGTGAAACGTGATTTTCTCACGCATCACGTTTCACGTTTCACACCGCCAAATTCAATTATTCTCGTAAAAAATCAATATTTTTGATTATATTATTCAAATAATCAATGTAAATCTCCATTTTTCTTAAAAAACACTTGACATTGACGAAAAAATAAACTATTATTCGATCATCTATTAATTTTATTTACATCATGATTAATTTTTACAACGTGGTGGCCAAAAAATGAAAACGACACAATTTGTAGAAGCAGTCGACGAGCAGACAAAGTTAGATGTATTGGTGGAGATTGGTAGCGTTACGATACGGCCGTCTACCGAAAAGATCATCACCGTAGACGCCACCTACCGCCACATGGACGTCTGGGTGGAGCGGCAGGGCGATACCATTGTGGTGCGCGCTGAGCAGGAAGAAACGTTTCTGCAAAGCCTCACCCGCCTGTTCAACAACGACCATCCCAAAGCAGACATCACCATTCATCTGCCGCCTCACTGTGAAGTTCACGCCAAGACCGTGACCGGCAAGCTGAGCGTCACAGGCGTGCAAGCACCGGTTACCGGTCGGGTTATTACCGGCAAGCTGGCCCTCAAAGAGATTCGTGGCCCGATCTATGCCAAAACGATCACCGGCAAGCTCAGTTACACGGGTGAACTCATTGAAGAGAATCATCGGTTTGAAACAGTCACAGGTGAGATGGTGCTTACCCTCCCCAAAACCACCAACGCCAGACTCTCAGCCCAAACCACCACCGGCAGTCTGACCTGCCAGCTTCCCCTGACCGAACGCCAGGAGGAGCGGCACTTTGTCGGCGGCAAATTGCAGGGAACGCTGGGCAGCGGTGCAGGCCGGATCAAAGCAAAAATTAGTACAGGCAGTTTGGTGATACGGCCGTT
>CALBTC010000447.1 GCA_937967805.1 uncultured Anaerolineaceae bacterium | reverse complement strand
GATAAAAGGAAAAAGACATGGCAGCAATTCGACGCGCAGCCATCCTGAAATTAGCCGCCGCCGCTTATGAAATGAAGCTGGACGTGATGAATGGTCTGGTAACGCAAACGGAAGACGGCCGTTGGCACATCGGCAGCCATGATCTCACCGCATTTCTGGAGCGGCACCAGGGGGAGGAACTGGTGTTTATTTCGGGTTCCCTGGAAGACGAACGGGAAGTAGAAACGCGCACCTGCCGCACCTGCGGCCGCGACTTCACCGATCTGGAATGCCCCCACTGCCGCGCCAATCGCATTCGGCTGCGCGGCCATGCCTAAAACCATACTAATTGAGGATTTTCATGAAACGAACGTTCATTTTGTTGCTACTGCTTGTCTTCTTGCCCACTCCATTTGTTCAGGCGCAAACGGCCGTTACCCTGGAATCGTTAGACGTTGAGCTGTGGCCCGATTATGATGAGGAAGCTGTGCTGGTGCTGCTCACCGGCACCCTGGCCCCCAACATTCCCCTGCCCGCTACACTCACCGTTCCGCTGCCGGAAGATGCCGACTTCAATGTGGTGGCCCGCATCACGCCGGCCAACGTGATGACCGATCAGGGCATGACGCCCCAGGTAGAAGCCAATCAGGTCACCTTCACTACGCCAGACAATCGCTTCCGCGTGGAATATTATCAACCCTATGAAACCTCCGACACACAGCGCGCCTTTACCTTTTCCTGGCAGTCAGACATTGCGGTGGAGCAGATGAGTGTCAAGGTGCAGCAGCCGTTTGCCGCTACCGACATGAGCGTGATACCCACACCGGCTTCGGTAAGCGATGGGCAAGATGGCCTTACCTATCATGTTCTGCCGAACCAGGCCGTTGCTGCCGGCGACACGTACAATGTGGAGGTGGGCTATACGATGATCACACCGGCGCTTACGGTAAATTTTCTAAGTGACAGCGGCGGGACAGCAGCGACAGATGAAGCGCTGCCCTTTTTAGATGCCGTGCCGGTTGAAGAAGGTGGTTTTGATTGGCAGATGCTCCTGATTGCGCTTGGTGTCTTGATTTTGGGGGCAACGGCCGTTTGGTATTTCGCCAGTAATCGCGCCGCCACCAACAAGCGACGCCCCGCTAAGCCAAAGCCGCAACGCCCCAAACCGGCTGCTGCACAAGCCACCACCTTAGGCAAAGCCAACTTTTGCCACCAGTGTGGTGAACCGTTACAGGCTGAGGATAAATTTTGTCGGAATTGTGGAACGGCCGTTAAAGGCAAATAAAAAGACCCAGCCTGGTGGCTGGGCCCCTTTTCCCTTTTACTTATTGTTTGTTCAGTCTTATTCCTCAAGCAGATAAGCTAACAAATCAACCATATCTTGCGGCATATCCGAAAACGCAAAGGCGTAGTCGCCACGCATAGCGCTTGGGCTTACACACGGTCCCTGCGCACAATCGGGCGCAATGTAGGCGTTGGGGTCTAAGATTGACGTGTAAACATACTGTTGTGCTGTCTGCCCTTCAACTCGTGTAGCCCCTACTTCCTCAATATCACCCAACCACGGACCCATCTGGTTTGAACCAGGCTCATCAAGATCCCCATGACAACTGTTGCAGCCATAGCTGTCATACAAAGCAGCGCCATTTTCCGGATCACCTGGTTGAGCTATAAATTCGTCCGTTTCCAGCGCCAGGAAATCATCCACTGATTCCGGCCAATCAAATCGAGCCGGCTCCTGGGCACAGAACTCTTCATTGGCATAGTTCAAAACAAACGCCGACACATTCTCCACCTGGTCATCCCGGAAAGGACCACCATAGCGTGTAGACCAGGCAGGCATAACCGTACCGGAACGCCCCGCCGCCACCGTTCGTTCAACAAATTGCTCTTTCGTACCTTCAAAACGTGTTTGCTCTAAACGTTCCGGCGTATCACCGCACACCAGAAAGTAATTATTCAAAGGTAAACCCTGGCAGGTAATAGAATTCCCGGCCGCATCATAACATTCCTCAGCACGCCCTTCCACACCATGGCAGGTAGCACAGTTATCAAAGTAAATCTTGGCTCCGGTTTCAATCGTTCGACCTTCTCGGGCAGCCGAAAAATGTTCCAGGCGTTCCGGTTCACGCAAGGCGGCGTAGCCCAGGATGATCATCGTTAGCATAAATGCGATTGTTCCAATCACAACTTTTACTTGCATAAGCTTGTCCTCAATTCGCTTACAATCACTGAATTAGTGCAACTGCACTCTCTGACTGTGACCGGTGTCGGCGCATGTATGTGCAACCGTGCCACTAGCCAGCCCAAAGTACCTGCATAGATACAAATCAGCAATCTTTATTAATGAAGCGACACTCCTCTTCATAGAAAGAACCTTCATGGCGGAAGGCATAGATTGAATCTCCTGATTGAACCAGGAACTCACCAGGATTGTCCGGATCAGGCACTTCGAATACGAGCGTCAGGCGTACCATATCTGACTGTTCCTGCGTGATGCGCAAAAAGGCGTACGGGTCCGGCATGGCGTTGTCACCAAAGTCATTGCCGTAACGGCCGCCTTCCAGCACCCGGCAATCATCCCACACGCCCTCACGCGGCATATCCGGGTTGCCGTTTAGCACACAGCTATGGTTCTGCATGGCAGCTTCAAACTCTTCGAGCGCACGCGTCAGATAAGGATTGTCCGGAATTTCCTCTCCAGGTAAATAGGTACCTGTCTCTAAATATTCATACGGCACCCCTAGCAACACATTGGGGCCCTCCTGCGGCATAACCTCTTGCGCCACTTCCAGCTCGGGGGAGCTTTGCACCCGGAACTCTGGCGAGCCCATCCAGTTGGAAACCAACATGGCGGCAAAAAATAAGCAGGCAACCGTCAGGCCAACACGCCGGTCGGCGTAGCGGCGGCTTTTGCCCACTTCCACGTAAGGCATCACCATAAACATCACAATCAGCACCGGAATAAAGCCGACGACAAGCGTTTTATCTGCCAGCTTCAGCCAACCCTGTGACCAGGACAAATACCAGGGTGCCACAACGTGCAGTGGCGTTACAATCGGGTCTGCATGGTGCTCCAGCGGCGCATCCCAGAACCATAGGGAACCGGCTGTCAGGAGAAGCGTCGTTAGCGCCGTCCACATTAGTTCGCTGGTTAAAATATCTGGGGTAAAGTAAGTGCGCTCATTTCGGGGAACGCGCTTGGCTGTATCTTCGCCAATTTCTTCGCGCCCCGGCGGCAGAGAAATGCCATACAGCACAACTTTGTAATAATGGACAAAGAAGAAAATGGCTGTTAGCAGTGGCAAGAGCAGCACATGGAATAAATACCAGCGCAGCAAACCACCTGCACCCAACGAAGGAGCCCCTTGCAAAATCAGGAGCACGTTGGCATTAAA
>CALBTC010000446.1 GCA_937967805.1 uncultured Anaerolineaceae bacterium | reverse complement strand
GGGGCGAGGCTCGTAATGGGGTGGCGTGTGTGGTTCTTACCCTTACTAACCTGGCGCCGGACTGGACCATCACGTCGGGGATGCGGAAACCGCCCCCAATTTCCACCAATTGCCCGCGGCTGATGATGACCTCTTTACCCTGGCACAAAGCGGTGAGCATGAGCAATACGGCCGCCGCATTATTATTCACCACCAGCGCCGCCTCCGATTCGGTGAGACGGGTGAGCAGTTGCTCGGCATGAACCGTTCGGGAGCCGCGCTCGCCATGCTCAATATCGTATTCCAGCGTGCTGTACCCCTTGGCCGCGCCTTCGATGGCCAGGCGGGATGCCTCGCTCAACGGGGCGCGCCCTAAGTTGGTGTGAACGATGACCCCTGTGCCGTTGATGACCAGCTGCAAGGTGGGAGCCAGATAGCTCTCCAGCCAGATGCGGGCGTCATCTACCAGCACCGCATTCATGGGCGCATAGGTAGCCTCGCCGCCAAGGATGGCGCTGCGGGCATCTTCCAGACTACGGCGCAGGCTTTCTACGGTGAGGGAACGGCTGTAAGGCAGCATCATATCCACCGCCATCGACTTGTTTAACAGACGGTCCACGCTGGGCAGCTCGCGCAGCAGGTTTTGGGCTTTATCTTTATCAGGGGTTTGATTACTCATAGTTTAGTTGCCAGTAATCAGTAGGTCAGTAATCTGAAAAATAGTCTACCGATCACTGATTTACCGATTACTGATTACTGCAAATTGGCTTGGGCTGCCCGACTGCGAATTTGCAGCAGAACTTCAAACAGGATCAAAACAACAGCCACCAGCAGCGCAACGGCCAGACCAAAAGAGCGGTTCATTTGAAGCCAGAGGCAAAACGCCACCCAGATGCCGGCGGCCATTGATTGGCGCAGGGCCACCAGCAGGCGAGAGGATTCCATCTGGCCAAAGCGGCGGTCGGTGTAGGCGGCAAAGCGCCGGTTGAGCAGGTAAGAGATGGGCAGGACAATGCCGGTAACGGCCGTTAACACCGTGGCTAAAAAGACCAGAATAATTTCAAAGTTGGCCGCTTCCAGCAAAGAGGCCGCATCGGCCCGGCCTTGGGTGGCAGCGCGCACCAAATCCAGCCGGTTGATGTCGATGGGCCACCAGCTATTGACGACGTATTCCATCGCCGCCATCCCCAAGAGAAACAGGAGTACGCCCAAAATCAGGGCCGATATAAATCCAAACCGATCTTTGCCTTGCATGTGCTGATTATACCTCAGTGGAGAATCTGTTGTTACTCGTTATTCTGCAATTGTAAGACCACAACCCGACACAATTCAAGTCCGCCTTCTCCGTAACCGGAATGGCATTCGGCTACTTCAAACCCCCATTGCCGGACATCATCCTCAATCCAGTCCTGGGTTAAATTATCGCGACGACTGCGATAATCCGAGAGGATTAATTTCCCGTTGTGGGTCAAAAAATTTGCCAACAATTTTTCCACAAATGGGCGGCGAAAGTTGCGGGGCACGTATACCAATTCGGTGCGAACGTAATCGAAGCGCAGGGGTGGTTGCCAATAAAAGGCATTGCCAATGTAAAAATTATCTGCATAAAGTGGCAGCCGGTTTTGCGCAAGTTTGACCATCTCGGCAGAATAATCCAGGCCATAAGGGACAATCTGGATTCCCTTAAGTTTGGCCCAGGCTAATATACATTCCAACAAATAGCCATTGGCGCAGCCGATGTCCAGATAGCGACCTGGGCGGTTGACGGCAGCCACGTTGGGCAGGCGCAGCCGGGTCCATTCTTCGAACGTGCCGCTCTTGCCAGATTGCTGCCACGGCGTGGACGCGGCTGTGTAGGCTGTCTCTAAAATATGTTTAACTTCATCAAACCAGCTATCCAGGTCGGTTGATGCGACATCATCAAAAGAAAAGCCGCAGGTGCAGCGAATAACTGATTCGGTATTGAGTTTAAGACAGCGAGGGCACTTCATCCCTAATCCTTGTCGCCTGGTTCCTGGTTGAGAAGGTGAAGTAATGCCAGGCCATATGCTTCGCTGGCAGAGTCTGCTACAAAATCAAGTGGGTTGTTTGCCAAAGATACCATACAGGCGTATTCAGTATCTTGTCGCTGTAGCTGGTGAAAACGGCCGTTCCTCACCGCCAGCTCTTCTTCCAACTGCTCCCGAAGCTGGCTTTCTGTGGGCAGCCAAATGGCCTCGTGCGTCAGCAAATAATCCGATGCCCACTCGGCCGTACCGTGGAACACCACTGCCGGCCAGCCGCGCAGCAGCTCCATCGTCACCATCATGTCAGACAGCACAAACACCCGATTGTCCATATCCCGGTCGGGAATAGCAAAAAAATCGTGGACGCTGGTGCGCCACACTAATCCGGCCTCTTTCAGCTTTTGTGCCAAAGCGAGTGTGATCATCACAACTTCCTTATCCTCTACTGTTCATTTTGGGCTTGCCAACGAACGCACCCGAACATATGATCCACGGCGCATGAATGAGATTACGGCCGTTCCCTTCACCCATCTGCGCGTCCACTCCCATTATACCCTGTTAGGCGCGACTGCCACCGTGGAGCAACTGGTGGCTCGCGCTGCGGCCGAAGGAATGCCCGCACTGGCTCTTACCGACCGAAATGCGCTCTACGGCGCGGTTGCCTTTAGCCAGGCGTGCCGGGCGGCCAATGTTCAGCCAATTTTGGGCATGACGCTGCACGTCAGCCTGCCGGAAGCGATTAATTTGCCCGGACCTGGCTGGGGCGATCTGCTGCTGCTGGCCATTGGACCAACCGGCTACCAGTCGCTGTGCGCCCTGTCATCACTGGTGCAGGGCAGCCCGCAGCGTGAGCAGTTGGTGCAGCATGGTTTGCCCTGGGAGCAGATTCAGGCACATACTGCCGGCCTCATTGCCATCGACAGCGGGCAGACGGGCTGGCTAACCCGCCTTGTGCAGGCCGGGCAGACTAAAATGGCGGCGCGCTACGCCTCGCGCCTGGCCGGGCTGTTTGAAGACAACGGTTACCTGGGCGTGACGCTGCACACAACCGCCGATGAGTCGGTGGTGCAGGAGGCGACGGGGATTGGGGCCCGGTTTGGCTTGCGGACAACGGCCGTACAGCCCGTTTACTGCCTGGATGAAGCCGAAGCGCCACGCCTGCGCCTGCTGGCGGCCATCGACCAAAACTGCCGTGTAGATGAGGTGCCGGTGGCCACGCTGCCGGCAGGTGGTCGCGCAGATGTGGCCCTACATTGGCTTTCCGCCGAAGAAGTGCAGGCGCGCTTTGACGAATTTCCTGAGGCGTTGGCATCGGTGGGGGAGATTGTGGCGCGATGTGAACCCGCGCTCCCTGACGGCCGTCCCATCTGGCCCAAGCTGGATTTGCCGGATGAACAGAGTGCAGAGGATGCTCTGGAGGCAGCGGCGGAGGCGGGATTGGTGGAAAAATACGGCCGTTCTCCCAAGAAAGAAATCAAAACCCGGCTGGAAAAAGAACTGGCCTCGATCAACCGGTATGGCTTTGCCCCGCTTTTTTTGCTGGTGGCCGACATTACGCGGTTTGCCAGGGAAACGGCCGTGCCCGTCAACACGCGCGGCAGCGTGGCCAACTCGCTGGTGGCCTATTGCCTGGGCATCACCAACGTGGACCCCATCGCCAACGAGCTGCTTTTTGAACGGTTTCTCAATCCGGCGCGGGCCAATCTGCCCGACATTGACCTCGATTTTTGCAGCCGCCGCCGCGACGAAGTTTTAAATTACGTGCGCGAAAAATATGGCGAGGACCGGGTGGCTCTGGTGGCCACCATCAGCACGATGCAGCCCAAATCGGCCGTGCGCGAGACGGCCAAAGCCCACGGCCTGCCCGAAGTCGACATTAAGGCGCTGACGGCGCTGCTGCCGCGCGGCTGGCACCCCGATCCGCGCCGCCGCAGCGAACGCACGCTGGAAGACGTGCTGGCTGAGGTGGAAGATGAAACGCAAAAGCAGGTGCTGGCCGATGCGTTCGAGATGATCGGCCAGCCGCACCACATGAGCATTCATCCCGGCGGCATCGTTATTACCCCCGGTCCGCTGACCGACTTTGTGCCGGTGCAGTTGGCTCCCAAGGGTTTCCTGACGACACAATATGACCATCGGGACGTGGAAAAAATTGGCCTGCCCAAGATTGACCTGTTGGGGATTCGTGCCCTGACGGTGCTGGCCGATACGGCCGAATCCATCCGCACCACGCTAGACTCCGATTTTGATTTGCTGGCCATTCCGCTGGATGATGAGGAAACGGCCGTAACCCTGTGCCAGGGGGATACGATCGGCGTGTTCCAATGTGAATCTTCCGGGGCGCGGCGCACCTTGCGCCAGCTCAAGGCGCAAAATCTGCGCGATCTGGCTGTGGCCAACGCCTTCTTCAAGCCGGGGCCGGCCACCGGCGGCATGGCCCAGGCGTTTGTGCGCCGCTATCGAGGGGAAGAAAAGGTGCAGTTTTTGCATCCGGCGCTGGCGCCGATTTTGGGCAGCACCCAGGGCGTGCTGCTGTTTCAGGAGCAGGTTTTGCGCGTGGCCACCGAAATTGCCCACCTTAGCTGGGCCGAGGCCGACCATTTGCGGCGCGGCATGAGCAAATTTAAGGCAGATGAGATGGCCACAATGAGGCACCGTTTTGTCCTCGGCTGCCAGAAACAAAGTGGTTTGAGCAAAGAGCAGGCCGCCACCTTGTGGGAGCAGGTGATGCCTTTTGCTGGCTACGGTTTTAACCAGGGGCACGCCACCGCCTACGCCGACATCAGCTACCGTTCAGCCTACCTGAAGGCCCACTTCCCAGCCCAATTTTTGTGCGCCCGGCTGCGGGACTATGGTGGCTTTCACCATCCCGCCATCTACATCGCCGAGGCGCAGCGACTGGGAATTACGGTGCGTCCGCCGCACGTAAATTTTAGCGGGCGCAAGTTCACGCTTACGACAGGAGAGATTGGCGATTGGCAGTTTCAGATTAAGTCGTCTGGTAGCCAATCTCCAGTTTTATGGATGGGTCTGGGCCAGGTTCGCGATTTCCGTCGCGCGGCAGTGCGGGCGATTGTGGCGGCGCGGCAGGAACGGCCGTTCACCACGCTGCGTGATTTGCTAAACCGGGTCGATTTACAAAAGAAGGAAGTGGTGCATTTAATCCAGTGCGGGGCTTTGACCGGGCTGGGCGAGAGCCGCGCTGCGCTGCTGGCGGAAGCGGTAGAGGTAGAGCGCGCCGGCAGTGCCCGGCAGTTGGCGTTTGATTTGGGGTTGAAAACGGCCGTTCAGCCCGAAAATTTAGCGGAACAGTTAGCCTGGGAAACGGCCGTGCTCGGCTGGCCCGTTTCAGCTAATCCAATAGTCGTGGTGCAAGAACAAACCGGCGATGATGTGCCGCTACGTTTTTTGCCCCGTTTGCTAAACCAAAAAACGACTGTAGCCGGAGTGCGTCTGCCCGGCTGGACCGGAGGGCGCGGCTTCTACTTCGGCGATGGCGACAGCTTTGAGATTGCTCAGCTGGATAAAACCATTGCTAAAAGCAAAATCAAAACGTGGCGGCCGTATCGCCTCACCGGCTATTGGCGCGAAGACGCCTGGGGCGGCGGCTGGTTCGAAGTTATGACCCTTGAGGGATTATCTACTTGAATGAATGGGACACAGATTAACACAGAGGCACGCAGATAAAACCAAAAATCTGTGTGTATCTGTATCCCAAAATTGTGACCGATTCAGCTTGAGCGGGTTCTAAGCTGTGGAAAACGTTTTACTGACATGAGATTTTGGAGGAATTTAAGAAAATGATTCAGGAGTTTAAAGCGTTTATTGCCAAAGGTAACGTGCTGGATTTGGCCGTAGCGGTAATTATTGGTGCGGCCTTTGGCGCAATTGTCACCTCTCTGGTGAATGACATCATCATGCCTTTGATTGGCGTGATTATGGGGGGTGTAGATTTTACCAGCCTGGCCATTCAGGTGGAGAATGCCAGCATCACCTACGGCAATTTTATCCAGGCCATCATCAACTTCTTGATTATCGCTTTTGTGATTTTCATGATTGTGCGTACGGCTAACAATATGAAGAAGAAAGAGGAAGAAAAACCGGCGGCTCCGAAGGGGCCATCCACCGAGGAGCTGCTGGCCGAAATTCGTGATTTGTTAAAAGCGAAGAGCTAATTTTAGCCTTTCGTTTTCAGTCAATACCCCCATAGGCAAACGGCCGCTTCCCCAAAGGAAGCGGCCGTTTTGCTTTCTTCCCCCTGTTATAATTCGTAAGAAATCACCTGTGACTGCATCTGAAAGAGTGGAGGTAAACCATGAAAGTGCAGAACGGATATTATTGGGAACCGACGCCCCGCTGGGTGCGCGTCAAGTTTGCTGGCGAGTTTGTGGCCGACAGCCGCAATGCGCTGCTGGTGTGGGAAGGGGGCGGGCCGCGCCTGCATTATTACTTCCCGCGGGAAGACGTGCGGCAGGAATTTTTGGTCGAAACTGGACGTGCCGGCGAAGGGCGAGAAAGCTGGCATGTGCAGGTGGGCGACCAACAGGCTGATAATGCCGCCTGGAGCTACAGCGAAGTGCCGGAAGAGGCGTTAAGCGGCATTGAAGGGACCATCGCTTTCCGCTGGCAAAAGATGGACCATTGGTTTGAGGAGGCGGAAGAAGTGTTTGTCCATCCCCGCGACCCGTATCATCGAGTAGATACCTTGCCCAGCACACGCCACGTACGGATTGAGGTGGATGGGGTAACGGTGGCGGAATCGGAACGGCCGTATCTCCTCTTTGAAACCAATCTGCCCCCCCGCTACTATTTGCCTCCGGAGGATGTCAACATCGATTTCTTGCGGCCAAGTGACAGCCACACGCGCTGCCCTTACAAAGGTATTGCCTCATACTGGTCTGTCAAAGTTGGCGACACTGTCCACAAAGATTTAGTCTGGAGTTACCCCGATCCCATTCCCGAATCGCCCAAGATCAAAAACTTGCTTAGCTTCTACAACGAAAAGGTCGACATTTTTGTTGATGGCGAAAAGCAGGAACGGCCGAATACAGCCTGGTCATAATGGGTAATTGGGCAATTAAGTAATTGGGCCAGCGTTAGCTAATTACTCAATTGCCTAATTGCTCCCCATCACTATCCAGAATTTCCACAAATCCCGCGTCGCCATGCACGCGGATGTGCTGGCCGGTTTTGATCTGCCGTGTGGCTCCGACCACGCCAACCACAGCGGGAATACCGTACTCGCGGGCCACTACCGAGCCGTGCGTCATCAGACCGCCCACTTCCATCACCAGGGCACCAGCATTGATAAACAGCGGCGTCCAGCCCGGATCCGTAAATGGGGCGATGAGAATTTCTCCTTTGGCTAACACATCTTTGTTAGGGTCTAAAACTACTTTGGCAATGCCTTCAATGGTGCCGCTGGAGGCGGCGCTGCCCACCAGTGCGCCGTCAGGCAGCCCGTCGCGGCTGGGCAGCACGTTGATTACCTCGCCGTCGCTGGTGGTGACGCGGGGAGGGGTGAGCTTATGAAAGCGGCTAAATTCGGCACGGCGCTGGGTGATGAGCGGCCGTATGACTTGCGAGGGATCATCCACAAAATCGCTCAGCTCGCTTAAATCCAGGTGCCAGATATCGTCGATTTGGTCGATACGGCCGTCTGCTACCAACATCTCAGCCTGTTCTACCAACACCTCTTTGACCATCCCCAGCATCTTGATAATGAAAAATTTGGGATGTTCTCGTCCCGGCGTGTAGTGGCGCACAGCCTTCACCAGGCGGCGCACCAGCGGGCGGCGCACGTAACCCAGCACGCCCTGACCGGCCGCCTCAAGGAGACGTTGGCCGGCCGCCTCCCCGGCGGCAGCCATTTGTGCATGGTGTCGGCGATGGCTGCCCGGCTCCTTGTGTACCAGGTTGCCGATGACAAATTGCAGCAGCGACGTGGGATCTTCGCGCCAGCGCGGGCGCGAAATATCTATTTCCGACGGGCCGCGCATACCATAGCGGTCCAAAAATTGGTTCCAGCCGGCCAGAAACGGCGCGCTGCCGGGAACTTCGTGGGCGTTGGCCAGGGCTTCTGCCGGCGGATTTTGCCGGAAATGGGCCACCATCTCCGGCGACTGGCGCACCAAATCGGCCAGATCGCCAACGGCCAGGTCCATCTCGGTGGTCACATTGCCGGAGAGGCCGCGAGCAACGGCCGTTAAATCCTCCGGGTTGGCACGATGGCCCATTATTTTGGCCAGCAAACCCTGGGCAGCAATGCCGCTGGCCACCAGTGCCGGAAAATCGGGGATGAGATGAGCAAATATTTGACCTACTTCCAGTTCGATCTGGCGCAGGCGATCTGCACCGGCCGGTTGGTCCAGGATGCGCTGGCAGGTAGCCGTGATGTCCTGGTCGATTTCGGCCGTGAGTTTGGCCAGCGTGGTGGCCGGATTGCGCCGAAACAAGAAAGGGAGCACCGTTTTAATGATGGGTCCCAGGTAAGAAAATATGTCGCGCAAGCCTGGCTGTGGCTCTAAATGCGGGAGCCGCTGCTTAAATTCCGGGCGGGTGAGTGCCTCCTTAAGGCTGGCGGCAATCAGCTCATCGGCGATGGACAAAAAGAGGGGAATGACTTTGCGCCCCAGCCGCAAATTAAGCAGGTGCGTCACATCCATGTACATGCGGCCGCCCGCACTCATCACGCTTTGCGAGCGGCTGGTGGGTCCGACTGGTTTCAGCGTGGGAAACATGAGCCGCCACACATCGATCCCCATGCGTTTGATGGGATCGAGCATCACCTGGGCGTGGCTTAAACTGATGTAAATATGCAGGGCGTCGTCGTCGGGGCGCGGCGCAGGCAGGGGGAACAGGGTGGTGATGGGGCGCGTTTGCAGCAGGTAAATTTGCCCGTCGGCGATGGCCCACTCGATGTCTTGCGGCTGGTTGTAATGGGCTTCAATCTGCTGGCCAATCTGGGCTAACTCTACCGCCTGGGCTTCCGTGAGTACCTGGGCATTTTGTTGTTCCTTGCTGAGCGTTTCTTGTCTGGTGCCGCCGTCGGGTGACGGCCGTACCGCCAAATTCTTCTCGCCAATTTTGATCTCAATTAGCTTATTGCTTCGTGTATCCACGCGGTACAGATCGGCGGAGACCAGTCCGGCGACCAGCGCTTCGCCCAGCCCGTAGCTGGCGTCAATTGAGCTGATGTGCCGGTTTTGGCTGACGGGATCGGCAGTGAACAAAATACCGGAAATCTCGGGCAAGACCATTTGCTGTACCACTACAGAAAGGGCTACATCCTCATGGGCAAACTCGTTGCGCTGCCGGTACAAAATGGCCCGGTCGGTGAAGAGGGAGGCCCAGCAGCGGCGCATGGCGTCGAGAATCTCTTTTTCACCGCGCACGTTCACGTAGGTGTCCTGCTGCCCGGCAAAGGAGGCGTCGGGCAAATCTTCGGCGGTGGCGCTGGAGCGCACGGCGTAAGCGGCGTTGGGATCGAGATTGTGCCAGGCGTGGCAAACGGCCGTCGCAATCGCTTCCGGGATGGCCGTTTCGTGCAGCGTCTGCCGAATCTGCTTACCAATTTTGCGTGTAGCCACTAAATCTTCCCCCGGAATTTCGTCCAGAGCGGCGTAAAATGTTTGCATTTGGGGGCAACTGCCGATGAAGTCGCGAAAGGCGCGGGTGGTCACGCAAAAGCCGGGCGGCACGGGAAAACCGGCGCGGCTCATTTCGCCCAGGTTGGCCCCTTTGCCACCCACCAGCGGCAGATCAGCAGCTCCAATTTGGGCAAAGGGGAGGATATATTGTGCATTTTTCATTTTGTTTTCCTGAGGTGGCAGGCCAGCGCGGGAGGCGCCTGTCACCTTTCGCTCTATGGTTGTTTGAGGCCGTTTAGAAACAGGTTGGTGATGAAAACGGCCGTTTCCTGCGGCTCCGGATCCGGCAACTTATAATAGGTGGGCATGATCAGGCTAAACGACAAAATCATCCCCAGTAGGGCAGTGGCGGCTTGCTGTGAATCGATGGGGCGAAGCCGGCCTGCGGCCATTTGGCTTTGCAGGAAGCTGGCGACCCGGTTGAGGCTGCGCTCTTGAAACGGCCGTAAATCCATCAGTTGATCGCGCCATTCCCGGGCATTGCTGAAGCTAAGCCGCACCATGTCTTGATTTTCGAGAATGAACCGAATCATCGTTTCTACTAGCTGGGCCAGGTCTGTGGCCAGATCGCCGCTGATCTCGTCCGGTTCAGTAGGCAGGTGCGGATGATACGCCTGCATGAAGCGGCGCAGCAGGCCGGTTTTGTCGCCAAAGTGGCGGTAGACGGAGGCTACGCCCACCTCGGCTTCGGCGGCGATTTGTTCCATGGTGGGGGCCATCAACCCTTGTTCGCCAAATAGCGTTCGGGCGGCCTGCAAAATGCGGCTGGGCACGTCTGGTTGATGCAGGTCATCCAGGCCGTGCTCATCTGCCAGACGTTTAAGAATTGCTTCTTTGCCGCCGATGTGACGGTAAATGGTGGCGCGGGAGAGGCCAGCTTTTGCGGCAAGCTGGTCCATGGTGAAGGATACGGCCGTTTCCTTAGCCAAACTTTGCGCCGCCTGCAATATCTCCCTTTCTGTTTCCGAACCGTTTTGAGACGTCATGATAGATATTCTATCGACTGTTGCATAATTGTCAATGATCAGTTTGCTATCTTGACTTTTTGCAGAAATCGTATATATTCTTGCCTATAGACCCCCCCCCACCCAGGGGGTAGGGGGAAAAGGTGTAATGATATGGATGATGTGACCAAAAAGAGTGTGAAACAAAGATTGGCCAGCGCTGCCGGCCACATTAAAGGGATTGAACGCATGGTGGAGGACGATACGTACTGTATCGACGTCATCAAGCAGGTACAGGCGGTTCAGGCAGCCTTGAATAAGGTTACTTCTCTCATTCTGGACAATCATTTGCACACCTGCGTAACCACAGCAATCCGTGACGATGAGCCGGATGAACGGGAGCGCGTTTTGCAGGAGATTACCAGCGTGTTTACCATGTCCAACAAGCTATAGTGAGCAGTCCCTGGTTGTTAGGATTTCGTGTCCAACACCAGCCGCTGGCAACTAACCACTAACCATATTTTTTTGAGGAGAGATTCATGACAACCAAAACATTTACAGTACCAAATATTAGCTGCGGCCACTGCACCCACACCATTGAAATGGAACTGGGCGATCTGGCCGGTGTGCAGAGCGTAAAAGCTGAGCAAGAAAGCAAACAAGTGACGGTGGAATGGAGCGAACCCGCATCCTGGGAAAAAATCCAGGCGCATTTGCAAGAGATCAACTATCCACCCGAAGGGCTCATCCAAATTAGTTAGAGAGTTCGGGGACTGGCAAAGTACCCATTTTTGATTTTATTTTAGCCACAGAGCTCACAGAGAGTGGAAGAGAATGAGCGACACTTCTTACCTCTCTTTTTCCTCTGTGGCTAAATCTTTTTGAGGAAGGACACGATGTCCGAAGAGAAACAAGTGACGCTGCCTGTGTTGGGCATGACCTGTGCCAACTGCGTGGCAGCCGTAGAACGAAATTCTAAAAAGGTGGAAGGAGTCACCGGGGCCACGGTTAATTTTGCCAATGAAAAAGTGACGTTTAGCTACGATCCGGCCGTGGTGAAAGGGCAGGAAGTGACAACGGCCGTTATCGAAAAAGTCAAACGAGCCGGCTACGAAATTCCCACGGCCAATCTCGAACTGCCGCTGCTGGGAATGACCTGCGCCAACTGCGCCGCCAACATCGAGCGCGCCCTGAACAAAGTGGATGGTGTGTTGTCGGCTACGGTGAATTATGCCAATGAGAAAGCGGCCGTTTCCTACGCCCCCGGCGCCGTCAGCCGCGCCGATATGGTCGCCGCCGTGCGCCGTGCCGGCTACGACGTGGTGGAATCCGACAGCGATGAAGAACTGGAAGATGCTGAAGCCGCCGCCCGCGAAGCCGAAATTCAGCACCAGAAAACGCGCCTCATTGTGGGCATCATTTTTTCGCTGCCCCTCTTCCTGTTCAGCATGAGCCGTGATTTTGCCCTGGTAGGGCATTGGGCCCACGCCACCTGGGTCAACTGGCTCTTTTTGGCGCTGGCCACGCCGGTACAGTTTTACGTCGGCTGGGATTATTACGTCGGCGCTTACAAAAGCCTGCGCAACGGCAGCGCCAACATGGACGTGCTGGTGGCTATGGGCTCATCCGTCGCCTATTTCTACAGCATCGCCGTTTTGCTGGCCCAGACGTTTTGGAACAGTACCGCGCTGGGCGATCACGTTTATTTTGAGACCTCGGCCGTCATCATTACGCTGATTGTGCTGGGCAAGCTGCTGGAAGCGCGGGCCAAAGGGCGCACCAGCGAAGCAATTAAGCAGCTGATGGGCCTTCAGGCCAAAACAGCCCGCGTGGTGCGCGGTGGTCAGGAGCTGGATATTCCCATTGCTGAAGTGGTGAAGGGGGATGTCGTCATTGTGCGGCCAGGTGAAAAGATTCCGGTGGATGGCGTGGTGGTAGACGGCCGTTCCGCCGTCGATGAATCCATGCTAACCGGGGAATCGCTGCCGGTGGGCAAAGAGCCTGGCGATGAACTGATTGGGGCCACCATCAACAAGCAGGGTTTGCTCAAGTTTGAAGCCACCAAAGTGGGCAAGGAAACGGCCCTGGCGCAAATCATCAAGCTGGTAGAGCAGGCGCAGGGCAGCAAAGCGCCCATCCAGCGCGTGGTGGACCGGGTGGCGGCTTACTTTGTGCCGTTTGTCATTGTTGTTGCGGGGTTGACCTTCATCATCTGGCTGTTTAGTGATGCCGGTTTTGTACCGGCGCTGATCCGGTTAACGGCCGTTCTCGTCATTGCCTGCCCCTGTGCGATGGGGTTGGCGACGCCCACTTCCATCATGGTGGGCATGGGCAAGGGGGCAGAAAAGGGCATCCTCTTCAAAAGCAGTACCGCGCTGGAGCAGGTGCAAAAGCTCAACGCCATCGTTTTGGACAAAACCGGCACCATCACCCGCGGCGAACCGGCCGTCACTGACGTGGTAATCAGTAATCAGTTATCAGTAATCGGTGAACCGGTTACCGCAAACGGATTACCGATGACCGATGACCGCTCTACCGATTACTGGTTGCAATTGGCGGCCAGCGCCGAGCGGGGTTCGGAGCATCCGCTGGGTGAGGCGATTGTGCGGGCGGCGCAGGAAAAAGGGCTGAATTTGGACGAGCCGACCAACTTTAGCGGGATTGCTGGGCATGGGGTGGTGGCGTAGGTGAACGGCCGTCACGTTCTCCTGGGCAATTTGCGACTGATGGAGCGGGAAGGCGTGCATCTCAACGGACTGGAAGCCAAAGCGCAGGCGCTGCAAGATGAGGCCAAAACCGCCATGTGGCTGGCCGTTGATGGCCAGGCCAGCGCTGTGATTGGGGTGGCCGACACGATTAAGGAAGGTTCCAAGGAAGCAGTCGCCGCCATGAAAGCCCGCGGACTCACCGTGGTGATGATGACCGGTGACAACCAGGCCACAGCCAACGCCATCGCCGCCGAAGTGGGCATCGACCGCGTTTTTGCCGAAGTGCTGCCGGGTGATAAAGCCGGCTACGTGAAGCAACTGCAAGAAGAAGGCTACACCGTGGGCATGGTGGGCGACGGCATCAATGATGCGCCGGCTCTGGCTCAGGCCGATGTGGGGCTGGCCATTGGCACCGGCACCGACGTGGCCATGGAAACGGCCGATGTCACCCTGATGCGCGGCGATTTGCGCAGCGTGCCGCAGGCGATCCATTTGTCGAAAGCCACCATGCGCAACATTCGCGAGAATTTGGTCTGGGCTTTTGGCTACAACACCGTTCTGATTCCGGTAGCGGCGGGCATTTTGGCGCCGTTTGCCTGGGCGCCGGATTTTCTCAAGCAGCTTCATCCTATTTTGGCCGCCGGGGCAATGGCTTTTTCCAGCATCAGCGTGGTGACCAACGCGCTGCGCCTGCGCCGCCTAGAAGTGTAATTTTATGTAGCCGCGGATTCTTTCCGCTAATATGTGGACCTCAGCCGTCTAGATCATCGGCTGAGGTCTTTTTATTTTGGCTAAAGTGGACTCCAGTCTAAGTTTCATATGAAAATTTATTGATAGATTTGGATTCATGGGGATAATTGCGGGCGCGATTTGCGGACTGTTTGGGTTTGCAGATGGCACAAAACACCTACGGAGACAACAAGTGAGCAAACGATCAGCAGGCCAAAAGCGAAGTAAGCGGGATATTCGGCGGGAGCAGGTGGCGCGCGAGAAGCGCATGCGGGCCCTGCGCATTTGGGTACCGGTGGCAGTTGTGGTATTGGCGATGGCCGGATTGCTCATTTACCGGGTGACGCGGCCAGAGGTTGAAGGCGTGGTGGTGGTGGAATCGGCCGTTGCCAACCAGCACGACGACGAACTGCAAATTCCGTTTGGCGGCACGCCGCCAATGGGTGGGCCTCATGCGTCTGTGTGGCAAAATTGTGGCATCTACGTAACGCCGGTAGAGGGCCAATATGCCATTCATTCTATGGAACATGGCGCGGTGTGGATTACCTATAATCCCGATT
Organism: uncultured Anaerolineaceae bacterium; assembly: GCA_937967805.1. Next base: position 13,958 of record CALBTC010000446.1, on the reverse strand, counting down.
TGCCGGCTGAGGAAATCGTGGCTCTGGAAGATATGGTGCGTGGAGAGGGATATACGCTGCTAAGTCCCTATCCTGACCAAACCAGCCCCATTGTATTAACTGTGTGGGACCGCCAGTTAGAAGTGGATTCTGTGGATGATGAACGTATTGAAGAATTCATAAACCGCTATAAACAACAGCGTGGTCCGGAAGCCGGTGCAGCCTGTTCCGGTGGGGTTGGTACACCTGTGGGCTAAATATTGCCCCTCAAAGCAGAATCTTGGAGAAGAAGATGTTGAGCAATCGTCGCAACCAGATTATTTTAGGCATGATCCTTTTGGGAGTTGCCGGCCTGGCATTTATCCTTTATTTAAATGTGCGCCCGGAGCCACAAATTGATGGTGTGGTCCAGTTTCCGCGACCGGCACGTGGTCATGATGACACCCTGGTGTTTGATGGTGCGGAACTGCCACCGGCTGGCGGACAGCATTACAATATTTGGCAAAACTGTGGCATTTACCAGGAACCAATTCAGGCAGGAAATGCACTTCATTCAATGGAGCATGGCGCGGTTTGGATCACATACCAGCCCGATTTGCCGGCCGATGAAGTGGCAACGCTAGAAGAGATTGGGCGGAGCCAAACGTTTTTGCTCGTCAGCCCGTATCCTGGCCAGCGCAGCCCGGTTGCGCTCACTGCCTGGGGCATTCAGCTTGAGGTTGATTCAGCGAACGACGGCCGTATCGAACGGTTCATCGAGCGGTACCGGCTTGGTTCGCAAACGCCTGAGTTGGGCGGTGCCTGTACACAGGGCGTCGGTGTTCCACTTCCGTAATTGATCTCTTTTAAGTTTTAATTTTATGATTCGCTCTCGTCTGATTTTTGTCATTTTGTTTTTGACCTACCTGGGGGTGACTCCGGCAGGTGTGTACACTTGTGCTTGCCTGATACCCGCGCAGCCGACACCGCCCCCTCATTTCGTCTGAGTTTCTCCTCATTTTTTGTTGCAAATTAAACATGTGGCTTTACACTTCTTTGTGGAAAGTCCGACTCCTTTACTTTACATAAACAGGAATTAGTCATGACAACTCGACTTGCCCGAAATATCAGGATGCTTTTTTTGTGGGGAACGGCCGTTTTCCTGGCGCTCATCGGCTTAACCTGCTCAACCCACACGGCGCTGGCCCACACCCGCGTGGAGGTTGGCCCGTATGCCATTGTGGTGGGCTGGCTGCAAGAGCCGCCCATTGTAGGCGAACGGAATGCCCTCACCATCGAAATCAGCGAAGACGAACAGCCGGTGAGCGGCGCGGAAGCCACCTTGGACGTGGAGGTACTGTACGCCGGGCGGACCTGGCGGGTAAATATGAACCCTACCGAGACGCCGGGATTGTATACGGCCGTCCTCTTCCCCACCGTGCGCGGCACTTACACCACCCGCATCTTTGGCACTTTGCCCGATACAGACGTGGACGTGCAGGTAGATCCGGAAGAAGTGCTGCCTGCCAGCAATTTGCATTTTCCGGAACCGCTGCCCGATACTATTGCCTTACAAGAGCAGGTCGATCAACTACAAACAGATCTGCAGACGGCCCGAACCTGGGCGTTTGTTGGCGTGGGTGTTGGCGTATTGGGTGTTGTGTTGGGATTGATTGGGTTGTTCAGGCGTAAATCGGGCTGATGAGTGATTTTGGAAGAAACTGGTCCGAAAAATCAACCCTAAACTAAAATTGTAGAAACACCAACTGGTGCCAAATAAATCATTACCCAGCGATCTGTTGGCACGCCAGAAAGGAAAAAATAGCGATGAACAAAAATAATCTGACTCGCTTTTGGCTTTTGTTTGGACTCCTTTTCACCGTTCTTCTCTTCGTGGCCTGCACCAGCGCCGGCGGCAGCGAACCCGCCGCCGACGAGGGAACCATGGAAGAAATGGAGGAGATGGACCACGAAGAGATGGACCATGAGCATGAAGCTGAGCACAACCGCATTCCCAATGAAGGCGGAGCCACAATCACTATCACGTCCCCAGAGGATGGTGAAACCTTTGGCACATTAGACCAGGTTCTGGTTGAGGTGGATGTAGAAAACTTTGAGCTGGGTGAAGATGACAACCATTGGCACGTTTATGTCGATGGCGTCTCTTTTGGCATGGTAATGGGTGGCAACACCGACCAGGCCCTGCCCGGCCTGGAGCCTGGCGAACATGAAGTTTCCGTTTTCCTTTCCATTGGCACCCATGAAGAGTATGAAGATGGTGATTCTGTCACCATTGTTGTTGAAGAAGAATAGTTCTCAGCAAAAAGTAAAAAGTGAAAAGTGGTTGTTACTTTTCACTTATCACTCCGCAATTATGAAGTTTCTTCGTACCCTATTGTTCTTGTTATTGGCCGGCCTGCTCTGGGCCTGGGTGCAGCCGGTGTTTGCTCATGCCGTGCCGGAGTCGTCTAATCCGGCCCCCAATGCTCAGGTGGAAGAACTGCCGGATAATTTAATTATCCAGTTTAACGAACCGATTGTGGCTGACCTGAGCCGGATCGATTTGCTCACCCAGGGCGGGGAAGCGGTAGAGACCGGCCCATTACAGCTGATTGACGCTGACGGCCGTACCGCCGCCGTCTCCCTGCCCGATTTGGAACGAGGTGCCTACCTGGTCAGCTGGCAGGTGCTCTCCACAGTGGACGGGCACACCACCAGCGGGACGTTTGCTTTTGGTTATGGTGTAGCGTCAACGGCCGTTGCCACCGAAAGCACCGTCACCGCCCAGCTTTCCCCGCTCAGCGCCGCCGCCCGCTGGCTCACCCTCACCGGCATTGCCCTGTTGATGGGGCTGTTTGCCTTCCGCCTGTTGGTGTGGAATCCCATCGTGGCCGATGTGGATTTAGAAGCGGAAGAAGAAGCGCTGGACCTCAAGCTGGCCCGGTTGGGCATTCGCATCGGCATCATCGGCATTGTGCTTATTGGTCTGGCGCTGGTGCTTATCTTTATCGACCAGACCCGCACCTATAACTTGCTGCAAACGGCCAATCTGCAAACCTGGATAAGCACTCGCTTTGGCTCCATGTGGCTGGTGCGCTTTCTGTTGCTGGCCATCTCCCACTTTAACCTGAGCCTGTTTGTGGACGTGAAAAACGGCCGTAAAGAGCTGCGCGGCTGGGAATGGTGGCTTGGACTTGTCCTGGCTGTTGGGCTGTCACTCACCGTTTCCCTCATCAGCCACAGCGCCGCCCTCACCGAAGATACCGTGCTGGCTATCCTGATCGATTGGGTCCATGTGCTGGCCGGCACCATCTGGGTGGGTGGTCTGCTCTTTTTAGCGCTGGCTCTGTGGCACGCCCGCGATTTGCCCAATGAAGCGCGCGCCTGGCTCAACCTCAGCTTGATGATTAACTTCTCGGCCATTGCCGCCATTGCTGTGGGGCTGCTGCTGACCAGCGGCGGTTACCTGGCGGCTAGGCACGTCGGCGGCTGGACCGAACTAATTGGCACGGCGTATGGTCTTACGCTGCTGGGCAAAATTGGCCTGGCGTTGATCACCATTGCCATTGCCGGTATTAATTTGCTTTTTGTCCAGTCGCGCCTCAGCGCCGTCTATGAGGAGCCGGAAAGCAAGCGTACGCCGCGCGTCTTGCGCCGCTTCAGCCTGCTGGTCTGGACGGAGATGATCGTTGCCCTGCTCATCCTGGCGGCGGCCGGCGTGCTCACTGACTTGCAGCGCGGTGTCGACGCCCCGCTGCTGGCCGACGCGCCGGGCCAAACGACCGTCACCCAATCGGCCGAAGATTTGCAGGTGGAAATGTCCATCGAACCGGCCCTCGTCGGGGCCAATACCTTCGACATCCTGATTACTGATGAGAATGGTGAGCCGGTCACCAACACAGAAGAAGTTTCTGTGCGCTATACGTTTTTGGGGCAGTCGATCGGCTCTTCTACCGGCGAGGCCGAGGCGTTGGGGAACGGCCGTTACCGCCTCGAAGGCAGCTACATCAGCCTGATTGGCACCTGGCAGGTAGAAGTCTCTATCCGCCGCCCCGATACGTTTGACACCTTTGCTGCCTACCGCCTGGAAGCAGGTGTAGGTGGCAATATTCGTGAGGTGGATAGTGGGGTACGGCCGCTCGAACAGATTGCCAAATTTATGAACCGTACCGGCAACGGCGCCACCGGCGCGGGCATTGTGCTTTTTGCCCTGCTGTGGGGCTTTGTGGGCGTCCGTGCCGCCAAAAACGAAGGGCAGCTGGTGGCGCTGCTGGCCATCAGCCTGGTTTGCTTCTGGCTGGGCGGCTCGCAGCTTTTTACCTTTTTCACCGAAGAGTACACGCCGGCCAAGTTTGCCACCAATCCCATCTTGCCTGACGCGGAGTCAATCGCCATTGGTCAGGAACTGTTTAACGAATACTGTGTCGCCTGCCATGGCCCGGAAGGGCGGGGCAACGGGCCTACAGCCCAAAGTCTCTCGCCACCCCCGGCTGACTTTGCCGCCGGGCACACCGCCATCCACACCGACGGTGATCTCTTTTACTGGATTTTGCAGGGGATTGAAGACACCGCCATGCCCGCCTTCGAGTCACAGCTTACGGAGGAGCAGGCATGGCACCTGGTAAACTACGTCCGCCGCCTCAGCGTGCGGGAGGATTCTACGGCCGTATCCAACTAACCCCGCCTCTCGTTCCCAACCAAACCGAACCATCGGTGGCGATAGCGATGTGCGTGACGTAATTGCCGGCCAGCCCGTCCGCTGCCGTGATGGTGCGCCATTGACCGCCTTGCAGTACGGCCGCACCGTTTGTTGTGCCCAGCCAGACCGCGCCGTCGGGTGCAATTGCCAATGACGTCAGCACCTCCGGGTCTAAATTGTGGGCTACCGGCAGCCGCTGGTTTCCCTGGACGCGCACCAAATCCGTTTCCGTCACGTACCAGACGGCCCCATCCGGGGCAACGGCCGTAATTGGCAAAGCCAACGTCCCCATCCGCTCGAATCCCGCCGCATTTCCTCGGTACACCATCCGCTCAGACACCAGCCACAGCTGCCCCGTTAAGTCGGCCGACAGCCCGGCGGCCCCTGGATAATCGTCCGTCACCCGCTGGCACACGGTCCGGCTGCCTACTGTGGTGATGGAAGCCAGACCGTCGCCAGTGCTCAGCCACACAGTTTGGGCATCAGAAATGGCCGCTTCCAGCACCCGTTCACCGTAAAACAGCGGCGTGGCCGGAAAAAGCTGCCAGCCTCCATTGTTCAGCCGGGCGACGCTGCTGCCAAAGCTGCCGCGCCACAGCGTGCCGTCAGTCGCTTCAAACAGCTCGCTGACGATTGCGCCTTCGTCGCTGCTGTCCAGGTTGGTCAACGTTGAAATTTCTCCTTCCGACCAACGAAGCACGCGGCCGTTGGTGGTGCCCAGCAGCAGGCTGCCGTCTTGCGCCACCGTTAGTTCGGTGATGGTTTGGGCCACTTCTGGCTCGGTGAGGGGGAACGGCTGCCAGCTACCATCGGCCAACTGCTGCGCCGCGCCCTGATTGGTGCCCAGCCAAAGACGGCCGTCTGCACCGGCATGAACGGCAAAAGTGTTGTTGGCCGGCAAAGGCTGCTCCAGCGGAATGGCTCCATTTGGTTCAAGCAAAAGCGGGGCAGCGTCAAAGCGGGTGGCGGCAACGGGCGTGCCGTCTGCCAAGAAGGTCAAATCGGTGATCGTCCGGATCAGTTCCGGGTATTGGCTGGGCTGGGTAGTGTTGCCTGCGGGCAAATCGAAGGTCCACAAGCTGGTGTCGTTGCTAGCCCAAAGACGGCCGTCTGGCCCCAGCCACAGGTGGGAAAATGGGGCAAACTGCCCGCCGCTGGGCAGGGCCACTTCATGCCACTGCCAGGTTTGGCCATCAAACTGTGCCAGCAGGTGTTGACTTTCCTCCGGGGTATCCAGATGGGCCATGAGCCAAAGACGGCCGTCTGCCGTCACTACAAAATCACGCACCTCCACCGCCGGATCGGGCAGCGCAACAGGCACGATTTGCCCGGTCTGGCCGTCGTAGCGGCGCAGCTCTGTGCCGCTCCCCGCCCAAACGGTGCCGCCGGCGTCGGCAGCCAGGCGGACCGCTTCAAAGTTAGCCCATTCGCCCACGCCGGCAAACGATTTCCAGCTTTGTGTGGTAGGGTTGAACCGGGCCAGCCCGCCGCCGGTAACCGCCCAGACCGTGTTGCCAACAGCCAGCAGTTGGTACACTTCATGCCCCGGCAGGCCGTCCAGCATGGTGAAGCTGCTCCACTGCTCCCCATCAAACCGGCTGATGCCGCCCAAACTGGCCAGCCAGGCTGCCCCATCCGGCGTGGTGACGATGCTGGTGATGATCGGGTGCAGCAGGCCAATGGGTGCGGGACGGATGGTGGGCTGCCAGGAACGGCCGTTAAAAAAGCTCAAGTAGTTGTGATGAATCGTGTACGTACCGTATAGGCCGCTGCTCAGGGGCGGATCGTCGGGCAGCAGTTCGCTGCTGGCCCAAACGGTGCCGTCGGCGGCCACATCCAGCGCGGTGACCCGGTCGCCGGGCAGGCCATCGGCGTGGCCAAAGCGTTGCCAACGGCCGTCCCGTTCTTGCGCGCCATCGAAAAACGCCACCCCCTCCGCCGCTGCCAGCCAAAAGCCTGTGTCGGTGGCCAGCACGTCATACACCTGGCTCACCGGTGGCGGCACGATGTTTTGCGCCTGGCCGTCGCGCCAGCGGAAAACCGCGTCGGCAGTGATGAACCAGATGGTGCCGTCTGGCCCAATGGCCATTTCGCGCACGTCGTCCTGGTTGAGGGGGGTGAAACGGCCGTTTTCCCACATCGCCAATCCATTGCTGGTGCCCACCCACAAAGAGCCGTCAGGATGAATCGCCAGCGCCTGCACCACGTTGCCAGGTAAGCCATCATCGGTAGTGAGCAGGTTCCAGGTTTGCGAACGGCCTTCAAACATAGCCAGCCCCGCCTCGGTAGCAAACCAGAGCAGGCCATCGCTTGTTTGCACGATGTGGCGCACGTAAGGCGAGGCTGGCCCGCTGACCGGGCAGCGCACCGGCTGCCAACTGTCGCCGGCAAAATCGTAGCGGGCTGCGCCCTGGCCCACGCTGCCAAAAGTGATCCAGGGCCGGCCGTTGTTGTCCAGATTGAGGCTGGAAACGGCCGTTCCCGGCAGTCCGTCTACCATTTCCCAACCCGTGCCGTTGAAGCGGCCCACGCCCGCAGGCGTGGCCAGCCACGGCTGCCCGCTGGCAATCACCAGATTGACAATTTCATGGGAAGGAATGTCGCTGGGTGGGGTGATTGTTTGCCAGTCGCCGGAGCCAGCGCGCCGCAGCAGGCCGTCGCTGCTGCCCAGCCAAAGGTCACCGGCTGTGGGCAGAATGGCGAAAATTTGCTCGTTGGGTGGGGAGACGGCCGTTACCAACGGCAAACCATTGTTCAATTCCACCTGCGTCAATCCCAGCCCTTGCCCGCCGTAGCCGAGCCAAACAGAGCCATCGGCATTGGCGGTGATTTGGCGTACGTCGTCATTGGCCAGACCATCGACGGTGGTGAACAGCGCCCAACCGCTGCCGTCGTACATGGTCAATCCCCCCTGCGTGGCGGCCCAGAGACGGCCGTCTGGGGTGACGGCCACATCTTGCACAGTATTGACTGCCTGGCTGCCTGCCTGCGCCAAACTGTCCCAGGAACGGCCGTTGAACATCACCACCCCTTCCGTCGTTCCGGCAAAAATGGTGAGTCCGTCCGCCGCCAGAGCCAGGCTGGTGACGTTGTTGCTGGGCAGTTGCAAGAAGGTGCGCCCGCGCGTGTAGCTGAACCAGCGACGGCCGTCAAACCGGCCAATGCCGCCATCAGTAGCGACCCACACCATGCCGTCGGCGCTCACTGCCAGATCGCGCACGGCGTTGCTCGGCAGGCCGTCGGTGCTGGTGAAGGTTTGCCAACTTGCGCTATCATACCGGCTCACGCCTGCTGAGGCAGTTCCGATCCAAATGGCACCATCGACCCCGATAGCCACGCTGGTGGTGTGGTTTTCGGCCAGGCCGTGTTCGCTGCTAAATTTGGCCCCCTGGTTCAGATCGCTCTCCTGCCAGACCAGCAGCCCGCCATCGCTGGCGGCCCACAGCAAGCCATCGTGCCGGGCCAGATCGTTTATTTTTAGGGCGCTGCTAAAGTTGGTTATATTGGGATGAATGATGCTCGGTGTAGGCAGGTTGGTCCAGGTGATGGGGGGATTGGAAACGGCCGTGCTGCCTAAAATCGGATAGCTGGTGATGAGATAAGCTGCGCCGCCCAGGCAAAGAAATAGAAAAACAATGCTGCCCAACAGCAGCCAGCGGCGGCGATTGGCTTGAGGTGAAGCGGTCATTGATTGGAGAATTTAGCCCAAGACTAGCGCATTTCCTGAACCAGCAAGCCCAGGGCTACGCCAAGCATCAGGGTCACCACCGTGGAGATGAGCATGGCAATGGCAACGCTGCTGCCGGCGAGATTCAGGTAATTGCCGATAAGACCCCGTGCACCCAGCAGATGAATGCCTATAGACAGCAAAATCATGATGCTGCTGGTGAGCTGTAAGCGGGTATCGCTGACCCCTATTTGCTGCGGGTGGAGGGTGGCTCGTCTGGGGCGTTTAGGGTCGTAATAGAGGGATACGGCCGTACCCGGCTTAAACTGCAAGCTAAATTCTCGCGCCCACTTTTTGCTCCCTTTGGCCTGTCCTGTTTTGCTCACCGGCACCTGGCGGCTGCTGTACGATTGGCCATCTACCGTGTAGGCGATTTCCAGTAAGGGCTGGTATTCACTGCCGCTTTGCCGCAGAAGCACGTCGGTCACTTCTCCGGAAATTTGCGGCCAGTTGGCAGCCTGTTTTATTTCAGAGAACCGGAGCATCACGGTCATAACGGAAATAACAGGAGTGACAAACATGAGCAGGAGAATGAGCAAGGTTATGGTTGACATTTTATTTTATGGTTCCACATAAATTCGGTAAATAAAACCGCCTTTGTCATCGCTGACGTAAAGCGCGCTGTCTGCGCCAACGGTGACGTCTACAGGACGGCCGTCTGAGGAATAATCGCTATTTAACCAGCCTGTGGCAAAATCTTCAACCGGGCCAATAGGACTACTGCCATCCAGCGGCACGCGCACCACTTTATACCCTGTGGGCACACTGCGGTTCCATGAACCGTGGAAGGCGATGAACAAATCACCCTGGTATTCGGCAGGGAAGGTGTCGCCGGTGTAAAACGCAAGTCCCAGCGGGGCGGAATGGGCCTGCATGGTCACAAGCGGCTGTCCGGCGTCTTCGCACGCACCTTCAAAACCAAACTCGGGGTCCAGCACGGTGCCGCTGTGGCACGATGGCCAGCCATAGTCGTTACCTTCTTCCACGATATAGACCGTTTCCGGCGGGGTGTCGTCGCCCATCAGGTCACGGCCGTTGTTGGTGACCCACAATTTGCCGGTTTCCGGGTGGATAGCCAGGCCAACGGCGTTGCGCAGGCCGGTGGCGTAAAGCTGCTCGCCCGTAAGCTGGTCTTGCCCCACGGGGCTGTCGTAGCTGGTGATGGCGGCACGGCGCGGGTCTTCTTCTTCGCAAACGTTGCAGGTGGACCCGGCAGAGATGAGCAAACGGCCGTCCGGTAAAAAGGCAATGGTGCGGCTGCTGTGCTGTCCGGGGGGCAGGTAGTTGTCGATAAGCGTCGTTTGGGAATCGGTCGAGCCGTCACCGTCCTCATCTGCTAATCGCACCACACCTTCGGTGACGGCCACGTACCAGGCGCCTTCGTGGTAAACCATATTGTGTGGATTGTTCAGCCCATCGGCCAACACGCGGATTTCATCGGCACGGCCGTCGCCATCGGCGTCGGGCAGCGCCACGATGCGGTCATTGCCGCGGTCAGCGACGTAAAGCACGTCGTCTGGCCCCACGGCCATGAAGCGCGGCCCGCTTAAGCCTTCGGCAAAAAGCTGGATGGCAAAGCCGTCGGGCAACGTGATGTCGGCCACTTCGGCGTCGCTTACGAGGGGAGTGATGTTCACTCGTTGGCGGGCGTAGATGTAGAGGATTACGGCCGTTACCAAACAAACCCCCACCAATCCCAGAAGCCCATACCATAATCGCTTTCGCTGCATGAAAAACCCTCCACACTTTAACTTGTTGCTTTTAGGACTGCCACTCCTCTCAATTATAAAGCTGCTTGACTCTATCTAACTAAACATAGGTCTGGCAGTCCTAGATTCGCATTTTAGTTTACGGTGTGGTGTGCGGGTTCTCCACCTTTTACAGCAAGCGTTAATCTGTTGCCTCCAGTGTGGGATACAAGTCGGGCACAAACGTTTGCTCGCTCATCGGTGGACGAATGTAGCCGGACTCTTTTTTGCGGGGCGGAAGCTCTATCTTGCCTGGCGTGATGTCTTCATAGTCGATGGAATTAAGGATGTGGCTGATGCAGTTTAGGCGGGCGCGCTTTTTGTCGTCTGACGGCACGACGTACCAGGGACATTGTTTGATGTCGGTGTGGTCAAGCATGACGTCTTTGGCGCGGGAGTATTCCACCCAGCGATTGCGCGATTCAACATCCATAGGGCTGAGCTTCCACCGCTTGACGGGGTTTGTCAGGCGAGATTGAAAGCGTCGTTCCTGCTCTTCGTCGCTGACAGAAAACCAATATTTCAGCACGATGATGCCGGAGCGAACAAGCATCCGTTCAAACTGGGGGCAGGAGCGCAAAAATTCACGATATTGATTATCAGTGCAAAAGCCCATGACGCGCTCGACAAGCGCGCGATTGTACCAACTGCGATCAAACAGCACGATCTCCCCGCCGGCGGGCAGTTGAGCCACGTATCGTTGGAACCACCACTGCGTTTTTTCCCGGTCGCTGGGCGTGCCCAGGGCCACAATGCGGGCAATGCGGGGATTCATGCGCTCGGTGATGCGTTTGATGACGCCTCCTTTGCCGGCAGCATCGCGCCCTTCAAACAGAATGACAACGCGCAGCCCTTTTTCTTGCACCCAATATTGCAGCTTAATCAATTCTTCCTGCAGGCGGGCCAGCTCTCGTTCATAAAATTTGGTTTTGAGCTTGCCGTTCTTGCGCAGAATGGATTTGGTGGGTGAAGTGGTTACGGCCGTTTCCGCCACTGCCAATTCTTTGTTCATCATTACCTCCTCTATCAATTGTTAATGAATTAGTACACAATACCCATGACCCTTGTGCTAGGGATTCAAATTGTTTAGACTTAATGATATCGTAAGGTAGTTTGTAAGATTAATTGTAAGAAGTCGCTACCTGCCCAGGTAGCATGTGGAAGATGCAAGGGTTTCTACTCTTCTGTGTGCTGACTCAGTATAGCACACTGTTTTTCTATTTTGGGAGGTGCCCTGATGATTAGTTCTTTTCCTTCGGCTGCCACCACGGAATCTGCCTGGCATTATTTGCCGGTAACAACTTCTTTATGGCAGCGACCAAGAAGCTATCCTACCGTTGTTCGTCGTATTTTACTTCCCATCCAATTTGAGCATCTTTCTAATATGGTGGTAACGTCTGTACTGGATTTTGCCGCAAAGATAAAGATGGATTTAGTGTTGCTGGTGATTTGTGAAGATAATGAATTTGACCGGGAGCTTTTATTTTCGGCCCTGCGGGGATTTCGGGCCCATGCTCAGCAGTTTGGTGAGGTTTCGTTGACAATTGATACGGCCGTCGGCTTCAACAATGAAACAATTTCTCGCTACGCTGATTTGTACGGGGTAGATGTCGTGATCCTGGCGAATCAGCTTTCAGAATTTGAAGTGAAAGATAAAGAAAAGTTTGCCAAATTTTCCACGAGTTGGCAGCCGTTGGTTTGAAACGGCCGTAATTCAATCAATCACCTCCGTGTAAAGTCGGCGCATCTCTTTAGCAGATGCGCCGACTTTTTTATTGGTATGTTAGCCAGCCGTGTTCCTCATCGTCATGAAAAAAGGTTTCCTCAAGTCCCAAACAGTCGCTTAAAAACGGCCGCAACCTCATCGTTACCTTCCACCTGGGCCAACTGGAGCGCCGACTGACCTTTTACATCTGGCTGGTGTGGATCGGCTCCAAAGGTAAGCAGCAGCCGGGCCATAGCAACATTGTTGCGGTGGGCGGCTTGATGAACGGCCGTATACCCGCCTTCCTGTTCTGCATTCACCGCTGCCCCTTTTTCCAGCAAGGCGCGCAATATGACCAAGTTGCCATGCGTGGCCGCGGCGTGAATCGGCGCTATTTTCATCTTATTTTTGGCTACGGCGTTTACGTCAGCACCCTGTTCGATGAGCCAAAGCGCGGCAGCTTCCTGATTAAAGTAGCAGGCCAGCTGCAAGGGTGTAAAACCATCCCTGGCATAACTATTAAGATAGCCCAACCACCGTTCTGCCAGGTTTTGCAGGCGATCCAGATCACCCAGCGCGGCGGCGGCAAAGACGTCCGGTTCTGCTCCGGCAGCAAGCAACGCTTCCACCATAGCCGATTTCCTTTGGTAAATAGCGTTCATCAACAGCGGCAGGTTATTTTGCCCCAGCGCATTGGCCAGTTTTGGTTTGGCGGCTGTGATTTGCTGGATGGTTTTGCCGTCATCTTCATTGACGGCCGTTTCCAAACGGCGACAATCTGAGACGACTTGCTGGATGACGGCCGTGCGATCCTGAACTGTTCTGGCCAATGCCTGCCGTTCACTCCTGCCCAATTCTGGCGTGCCCAACGTCGCGTTCTCCACACCGGCTAGCGCGCGAAAAATCAGCCGCAAAAACCGAGTCGCTTCGGTTTCAGGGCGATTCAACCAGAGCAATGTTTTCTCGATTTGGACAAGGTGCTGCCGCAGATGGGCATCAAAGCGGTGCAGACGATATTGTAAGGAATATTCTTCTTCCTCCCACCAGATGGGCGATGCGCCTAAAAATTGTTCATCGGATACGGCAACCAATTCATCCAGAACTCGCTGGTGAAACGCATTGTAGCTGCGCCAGACGGTGGCTAATGGTTGGTTGTCGATGATGTCGTAAAATGCGTCGTTGTTGCCGGTGATACGCTCAACTTCACCGGCTGGGAATGGATACGGCCGATCAATCCCCTCTTGCTGCTGTTCTAATCCATAAATGATCAGCGTAAAAAACGTGCGCTCAGCATCCATGATGTGACCCAAAATAACGCGCAGTGGCCATTCCCCTGGCGTCGGCTCCTGCTCAAACTGCTCATCCGTTGTGCCCCACATGGCTGCTTGCAGTTCCCGATAGCCCAGATGATATTGACCTAAAACTTGCTGAACCAGCGTGGTGATGGGACCGTTTTGGCTGCGCCGGCTGGCCAGTGTAGCGGCTAAATCGCGCAGCTCATGGTAGGTACCGATGAGCGCCAGGCGCACCCCTTCACCATGTTTGCGCCAATGGTAGGGTTGGCCCATATCCACATCTGTAAAAGCGTGGCTGGATTCGGCCAACCGGCTAATTGCCGAAAATAGCTGACTGTGGGACATAAACACCTCCTGATTTCAATCGCCTGCCTGTACAGATTACAGAGTAGCACAAATGAGGGCAAACTTTTAGTGTCGCTGCGCCTGTTGGTATGCCTGACGGATGCGCTCTTGCAGGGTGGTGTCTATGTCATAGAGGCTGGTGAGGCGAACGGCCGTCTTCGTGTCGGGAATCTGGCAGGTGATGTGGGTTTTGGCCGGGCGCAGGGTGCAAAACGGCCGTTCCACCAAAAAATCGATGCGCCCACGATGCAGCGACCAGGTCACGCCCTGGCTTAATCCGGTAATAAAATCTAGCAGGTGCAGCCCGGCGGCCGCGGCATCAACCGTTGTGCGGCTCAAGCAGGCGTCTAATTGCAAATCAATGTCCATCTCAAATTACCTTTAGCTCTACCGAAAAAACCGCAGATAAACGCAGTCTCAACTCTCTGTGCCTCCGCGCCTCTGCGTTGGCTTTTTTCAGGGAATCTGCCTATAAAAACGC
>CALBTC010000445.1 GCA_937967805.1 uncultured Anaerolineaceae bacterium | reverse complement strand
GAGACCAACTATTTTGCTCGAAAGGTCGCTTCCGCGCTTATTTGAAAGGTATTGACGCTAAGATTCCTTTTCTTGGCGCCTGGGCGCGATCCAATTTGCGCTAATAATTGAGTCGTTGGAACAGTATCGTTAGCAGGTAAAAACAAGCCCCAATGAACAACAGCCAGGGCCATAGTTCGTGAACAGGATTTGTGGGCAGCGATTGGCGAAAGAACGCTGCGCCATCGGGTGGGTTATATTGCCCGCCGGTTGTCTCCACAATCATTTGCAGCAGGGCTTCGTTAAGTCCGTAACTGGCCGCCTCGGTTGTTAACGCGGTGTGAACTTCCCCTTGGGCGGGCAGTAAAAGGGGAATGTGCTGCGGACGAGCCAATTCATCCAGTCCGGACTCCCTCACGATAAGGGTGGCCGCCTGGGCCTTTTCGCCTCGGGGCAGTTGCATAACGCCGGTAAAAGTTGCCGGTGAGTCTGGCACCGGTGTCATCAACACCTCGTGGGCGTTGTCACCAACCTCAACTGTAACCAGTAGATTGTTAATGCGGGGAATGGTGCTGTCTTCATTTTGCAGTGTGATGGTGAGATGCAGGGAACGGCCGTTATCCACCAACTGAATATCATACCGGTCACGGTCGGCATAGGGCACAATCTGCAAGAGCCATTCCTGCAGCGCCTGCTGCCCCGCTGGCGCTGCCAGCCACGCTTCAGGAAAGCCCGTCAAAAAGGTGCCCACATACCCATTGCCGCTTTCGCCATACACCAAAACCGGATCCACAAATTTAGGCCGCGAGGCAATAACGGTGGCCTGGCGGCGCGGATAAGCAATCGCGTTCCCCGCCAGTTCCAGATCAGGCACAGGCAAAGTCGGAATACCGGCTGCTGAGTCAGTCAGCGAAAAAGGTGCATAGGAACCCAGTTCAAAAAACTTATCCCGTGATTCCGGCTCGAAGTATGGAATGGTAATGCCTGCCGGATTGAATGATTGGTCCACCGGGAAAGGGAAGGCAAAATCATAAAGCGGTGAACTGGTGGACAATGAGCGATTGACGGCAAAAACAATTGTCTGGCACTCCGGACGGTAAGGTGAGCTGGCAATTTCACCATCGGAAACTATGATCAGGCCACAGTTTGTTAGCTGCCGGGTTCGCAATATTTCCAGGGCATTGGTTGGGTTGCTGGGGCCCCTGACGATATTGGTAAGCTGGGACAATGCGGCCGTTTTCCCGGCATCGTGCATTTGCCGTTCGGTGACAATTTGGTGCCCACCAAACTCAATAACATCCAGAGTGTCATAGCGGGTCAGGTGTTGTTGGATGATGTAACGGATAATTTCTAACGCTTTGTCCAGCTGCCAGCCGCTCATCGAGCCGGAGGTATCTAACAGGATGACGACGTGGCGCGTAGGTGGCTCTTCTTCAATAGGTCGTGGTTCGGTGGAAACGGGCAGGATGGCATCAAGGGCTGTTTCGTGATAGCTGCGCAAGACACTGGGCGCTTCCTCATCGGCACCTTGATGATCCCCATTGATAAACATAAAGCCCAGCCCATCTTGCTGCACGGCCTGGACAATGCTGTTTTGCGTGGCCGATGGCAATGATTCGGCCGCAACATTGCTCAAAACCAGGCCGTCATATTGTGAGAGGTCGGCACCGGGCAATGCTTCTGCCGGAATCTGCGTCACGTTAATGACATCTGCTGAAACGGCTTGCACCCAGCGCGTGTCGCCGACGGCTAACAGCGCCACCGGTTTGTTGACGTGGGTGAAAAAGCGACGTTGGTGGGCGGTGGCGCCGCTTTCGTCTTGCAAGGAAAGATCGACATATTGCAGGCCCACGCCTTGAAAGGTAAGGGGGAGCCGGAGACGGCCGTATGCGCCATTGGCTAAATTCCAATCCCCTGACGATTCCCCTGAAGGTCCAAAGGTGGCATCATCTACGTTGGTCCAACCGGCATTTTGGGCAATGGTTAGCCGGGCCAGAACATTCGCCTGTGTTTGGTTGTAAACAACACCACGCAGCCAGGTATGTTCCTCTGCATAGGTTTGTCGCGGCAGGTTAGCCGAGGTGATGGCCAGGGCAGGCGGCCCGGCCTCAATCGGGAACACCGTCACAGGGATGCCGCGTTGGCTGATGGTTTCGGCAGCGGCCATTGTGTTGCCCGCCGTGTCATTACCGTCACTAATCAGCAAGATGGCCCCACGACCGCCCGCCTGCTCGATTTGCCGGGCGGCGCGCGCTAACCCGTCGCCGATGTCTGTGCCTTCACCGGCAGCAAACTCTTCCGGAGTGAGGCTGGCAAATTCAGAGAGCAGGGTAGACAAAGGAAAATCATTGACGGCCGAGCTGCCGCGAAAGGTGGTGATGCTGGCCGAGCCTTGTTCCATGATTTCTACGGGCAGTTTGGCCAGGCTTAGCTGCAAAAATTCACCGGCTTCTCGCTGGATGCCTGTCCAGCCATCAGCCGCACGAAGGGTACTTTCTGACACATCGACTACCACGGCCAGGTGTACCTTGCCGGGGCCTGGCTGGCGGATCAACACCGGGTTCCAGGCGGCCACGGTCAGCAGGGTGAGCGCCAGGAGTGATGTGAGCAATACGGCCGTACGCTGCAAAACCGGCTCGCCAAATACGCGCCAGCCGTCAAACAGGCCGCGTCCCAGCAGGAGCAGCGCCGTGAAGCCGGCCAGCCCGGTGGCCACAAGATGCCAGGGCGCAAAGGGAAGCCAGGTTAGCGCCATTTGCTGCCTCCGTAGGCAGTCAGGCCACGTTCCAGCATAAGCACAAACATGGCCAGGCCAACAAAGAGGGGCCAGATCGGCTCCTCGGCAACCCGGCTTGACGCTGGTTGAATATCGGCAATCTCCCCTTTGCTTTGCGGGGGCAGGGCGGTGTTGCCTTCGCCCGGATGTAACACAACGCGGTTTTCTTCCGGCACGGGCTGTTCTGGTGTTGTCAATGTGTATAACGGCCAGGTTGCCCGTTCTGCTAACAAGTAGCGCAGGGCATTAAAAAAGGCGGTTGTGGAAAAGGAGCTCAGATTTGCATCCGGGTCGGTCAGCAAGGGCGGCCCAGGAATGTAAGCCGTCTGTTTGTTGCTGCTGGCGGCAAACCAGACTTTCCGTTCATCATCGTATAAAACGGGGTGCAGGGGCGAGTTTGGCGGCAGGATAATGCCCTGAATCTGCAAGGATTCGGCCACATCAAAGTTTAAATCGGCCAGCAGCGGGCTGGATTCCACAAAAAAATCGATTTCAGTCTGGTGGTCGTTCAGACCATAATTTTGGCCGACGAGCAGCGTTGGAACCGTGTCCACCGGCGCCGGAAATTGGGCGATGCGTAGGTCCGGGTTTTGGCTGTCTTCTACCCAACCGGTTAGCGGTAAAAACGCAATGGGTAACTGCCAATCGACCCGCAGATGCCGGGCTGCTTCAACCGTCAGGGTCAAGGTGTTGTCGTAGGCGTAGGCATCTTCGGTCATCAGCTGTACCTGGTAGGTGCCAGATGCCGAGGGGGTGAAGGTCAGCGTTTGAATGCCGGGCAACTGCCAGGACAGCCTCTCTTGTTGCACTTCGTTCCCGTTTTCATCCTCAATAAGCACTGAGACGGAATCTGGGGCGTGATTGTAGGCCATGAGTTCGATATCGATAGGGGATGCGCCGCCCGTGATGCCGCTGTTGTTCCGGTTCGCGGCCTTGACAATGCCCACATTGTCAACTTCCTGGGCAATGTCCCGCCAGATAATTTCGATGCCGCTAGTACTATCATCTGTCCACTCTGGAGGCGGCAAATCAGTGACGACAAACAAGTGGGTGATAACGCAGTTATCGCTGTTGGGGGTGTCCGTTTGCCTAAGCAGGCTGCGAATTTGGTTGAGGTCTGTGCCCAACGGCCGATGCTCTAAACTGTTGCGCTGCGATTGGTTTTCCAGCAAATCTGTCGGTTGTGCGCTGGTTGCTAAATCAAAGGTGGAGAAGCGGTGGCAAACGGCCGTTTCTTCCGGCACTGTTGCCAAATGAGCCATCAACTCCGTAATTTCGTCGTGCGCGTCCTGCATACGGGTGTCACCCTCTTGCTGGGTACTCATGCTGGCCGATGTGTCTAAGACAACCCAAATACCCAGATTGCTGCCCTCACGCTCGGTCAGTTGGCGGCTGTGAACCAGCAAAAGGCCGGCCAACAAAAGGGAGAGGACCGTCAACTGTAAATAGAAGGGGCGGGAAAGAAATAAACTTCTCAGATCAAAGCGACGCCGAGATTCCTGGGTGGTGTTGATTTGTTCGAAGAACCGGGCGGCCGATAGGGTAAATGGTTGGTAATAGGGTCGGGTCAGGTAGAGAATGATTAAGCCAACAATTAACCCGCCCAATAGCCAGATGACAATCATGTTTCCCTTTGAAATAAGCTGCGGATATCTGGATCACCTAAAAATTTGGTTTTAAAAAGCTCTCGGAAGCTGGCTGCAATCTCCTTTTCAGTCTGTGCGGCCCAGGTCCAATGAACCAGGCTGGCCCCTCGCCGGCAGTTGGCTAAGAACGCATCCCTGTTTTGATAAATTCGATACTCAACATCATCTAAATGTGTCCTGTCGAACTTCTTTTCATCCCTTTGCGTTAAACCGGGTCCCTTGATCAGGCGCAGCGGTGGGCCAGCTTGCAACAGTTCTCTTTCATAGGGCCAACTGTCCATCTCCACCAGGAATACCCAACGCATGCCATCCTGGGCGGTGTTGATTCTTTCGGCCAGCGATTGAGCCTTTTCACGATCAAAGTAGAAGTCGGTGATGATGAGCCAAACGGCCGTTGGCGGCAGGTAACGATGAAGCGTTTCTAGATTTGGCGTTTCGCTCTGGTCGATTTCGGCCGTAATGGCGTCGAGAGAGGCATCAATGCGCCCTTCAATCTCGCCGGTTTTGCGCAGCGGCGGCACAAATTGGGGCCGGCCAAACAGGTTATGAAAAAGAACCTCATTGCCGTCGCGCAGGGCGACAAAGGCAACGGCCGTTGCCAGCCAGCGCCCCATCTGTAATTTTGAAATATTGGCGGCTGGGGCGTTTCTTGACCGGGAAGCGTGTTGTTGTAGGCGCGGATATGTCATTGTTTCTCGGGTGTCCAACGAAATCACCAGCTTGTAATGCTCCTCGGCGCGAAATTTGCGCACCAGCCAGCTCTCACCCAGTCTTGACTGCGTTTGCCCGCCGCTGCGCCGCCAGGAAGCCTGCCAATCTACATGGCGAATGTCGTCGCCGAGGTGATAGTCGGCATATTCACGGAATTCTAGACTTTGACCCATGCGCCGGGTTAAATGGCCGCCGGTGGTATGCGGCCGTTTCATACGGCGTGCTTGCAGACGGTATATTTCTAATGCTTCAGGCGACAATGGCCAGTTTTCATTGTGCGTCATTTTAGTAAACCTGACGGGTTATGGCATCGTTCAGAGCTGCCTCAAAGGTGTTGCGGTAGCCTTCGCCAACTCGACTTTGTGTTGGCGCAGTTGATTTGGCTAATTCTTCTATAAATAGATCCATATGTCTTTCTGGGTCCACCTTTGCGGCTCCGTTCTCTTTGTAAGTTGCGTCCCAACCATATTGCAGGTGCATCCTGTGCCGTAAGGCCGGTACGAGTACACGAGCCAGCGCCTGCGCATCCGCCTTTTCGGCACCGACATCAAACAAAAACGTCCACGCTTTGGCCCCAAGCATCAGCGTTGTCAGCGCCCGCGGGCCTAGCCCATACCGTATGTTGGGGATGATCTCTTCTTTTAATTTTTTCTTTTCACTTCTGGAAATGGTATCTATTTCATCGATACGACGATTGGTAGCAAGAAACAAGTTTAAGATGTGGGTATGCAAGGCAGGAATTGGCGGCACATCCCGAATGCGCTGCTGCGTTCCGAGATAAAGCGCCACTGATTGATCGTGGCTGAGTTTGTATCTGGCTGGCGGCTCATGATGGTCCTCCGGTTCAATTATTTCTCTGTCTAATAGGCCGGCCGTTTTAATCAGGATTTTGGAAAGATCATCGCGCAAGGGGATGGGCATAAGAATTTTGAACATGAAGCGATCTGCCTGGGCTTCCGGCAGATCGAAGGTTCCCTCATGATCGATAGGATTTTGTGTGGCCATGACCATAAAGGGGCGTTTTGCATTGGGCGCGATGGGATTGCCGTCCTGGCCTAAAAATGGTTTGAAGTCGTATTGACCTAACATATGCGTTTCGCCGACGACCGTAACCTGACGCTCCGCCATCGCCTCTAGCATCGCAGCCTGGGTCTTTGGCGTGGCCCGGTTGATTTCATCTGCCAGCAGCAGGGAGGTGAAGATGGGGCCGGGTTGAAATGTAAGTTCTCGGGGATTGTCTTTACTGGGCCCTAGCGTGCCGGTGATGTCAGCCGGCATCAGGTCAGGCGTGAACTGGATACGGCGGTAGGGTAGCGTGAGGATGTTGCTCAAAGTTTTGACAAGTTCTGTTTTGCCCAGGCCCGGATTGCCTTCTAATAAAATGTGCCCGTTTGTATAAAGGGCAATGAGGCAAAGCCGAACAACATCGGCAACGCCGAACATTTTCTGGCCCGCTTCCTGAAGGATGCTGTCGGCAAATTCTTTGTTTGGGTGGTAGCCATCTGTTCTGTTCATCTCTTTTACTCTCAATTAATAAATAAGACTCGAATCCAATTTGGCGTTCGTTGGGTGGGCAGCGGTTTGGTTTTTGGCGGCTGTGGGTATGTTTGGAAATCTGGCGGGAATACGGCCGTTCCACCAGGAACGGCCGTGGCTTCCGGGCTATCTTCATCACCCAGGCCGCTGTTCATTTGCAGCGGGGGAAGCTCAAACTCTATTCGCTGCGCTGAACCGCTGGGTATGGGTGGCTCACTAATAATCGTTTCTGCCACACCAGGCGTAGATGAGGGGTCACCTGAATCATCAATGGTACTGGCACCATTACCCTCTTTAGTTGGTTCGCCGTCTTCTGCTGGCTCACCGTCTTCGGTTGGCTCACTGCCTTCTGCCGGTTCGCTGCCTTCGGTTGGCTCGCTGCCTTCTGCCGGTTCGCTGCCTTCGGTTGGCTCGCTGCCTTCGGTTGGCTCGCTGCCTTCGGTTGGCTC
>CALBTC010000444.1 GCA_937967805.1 uncultured Anaerolineaceae bacterium | reverse complement strand
ATCGCGGCAGCCTGAATACCAGTGTGGTACGCATCGGCGAGATCTTCCGCCCAGCTATTGAGGCTCCGGCGGCAGCCATCATTATTGCCCACAATCACCCCTCAGGGGTATGTGACCCGTCTCCGGAAGATGTGCGCGTCACCAGGGAATGTGTCCAGGCCGGAAAGCTGCTCGGAATTGATGTTTTGGATCACCTTATTATCGGGGACGGCCGTTTTGCCAGTTTGAAGGAAAGGGGTTTGGGGGAACTATAAAGCTGTAGCTGTATGTGGGACCCTCAAAAATGAAGCTTACTCAGAAGAGTGAAACAAAGCGCCTACCCCGTTAGGACTATCCGAAATCAACACTTCGTTGTTCTTAGCATATCCGTTAGGGACATGCTAAATCCTCAGCTTTTACGACTCCGTTTCTTTTGCTCTGGTGAGAGTCCATCAGCGCTAACGCTCCATAAATCGTGAACTCAATAGCCTTACTAACTAAGGCATTATGACGGCCGTTCCCCCTGCCCTATCTGGTGGCAACGGCCGTTTTCTGGGAGGAAACCATGTCCACTATTGAATACTGCTATCCAGACGACATCATTCTGGAAAAACGAGAAGACGGCCACCTGCTCAATCCGCGCCATCGCACCGGCGACAGCACCGACCTGACCCTATCGGCCCAAGAGGCCAACGGCCGTATTATCATGCCTCTGCTGGTATATCGAAACGGAGAGGACCAACTCGTGGCTGGCGACGGCCAGCGGCGCCTTGCTGCCGCCCGCAAGCTGGGCATTCAGGTGCCATACGTCGAGATAGAAGCCCAACCCACCAATGGAGTCGTGTCCGAAGGTGGTCTGGACAGCCTGGATATTATGCTTGTCTCCAATGTCCGCAAGGAGTTCCCGCCCCTGGTGCTGAACAAAGAGGGCAACATAGTCGGTGGCCTGGCCTATGCCGTGCGGACCAAGGCCCAACAAGGCAAATCGACAATGGCCATCGCCCGCCTGATGGGTATGAAAACAGATCGAAGTGTCAAATTGCTTCTATCCCTCTTTGAGGCTCCGCTCAACGTGCGCCAGGCGATTGCCGCCGGCCGCATGAGTCTGCACGCTTATGAAGGCATTCAACATGCGCCCCAGACAGATCAGGCGGAAGTTGTAGACGCCATCGAAGCCAAAGCGGCAGAAGGTGAAGAAGTCCAAATCACCCGTGATAAAGTGCGTCGAGAAGCACGTAAAGTGCAGGCGACTAAACAACCTGCCCTTATCATCAACGATGAACCCACCATCGTGCAGCAGCTGAATGAGATCAAGGCCCGGTTGGAAGCGATTCTGGCCGGCGGCTCGTTGGGTCTGCGGGAGCGATATGTGGTGGACCAAATCAAGGAGATCCTTGCATGAATTACACGCCAAATCCTGTGCGCGGCTGTGGCCGCAAAAAACGAGGCGGTTTCTATCTGGAAGCCGGCATGAGTCCCTTCGGCACGCTCAACGCGGTTACCTACTGCCTGGGCAGCGGTGTAGAGGCAGGCGAGAATCTGATTCTGGACATCAGCGCTCGCGGTGTCTGGCTGGGCGATCTGGCCGCCAGCTTTATCAGTGGTCAGTTTATCAACATCAATGATCTCTGGACTCCGCCGGTAGACCAGGCAAATAGGTACGCTCAGATGCTGGGCAAGGTAGGAAAGCCGGTGCTGTTTGACCACGTGGGCAAGGCCCATTACAGTCCGGTCTCCTTTGTGAATGAACTGCTAGCATACGGCCCCAGCCGGCGCGTGCCAGGGCCGGTAGCCGAGCAGATTGCCGGCATGACACCGCTTGCCATCCTCTTTTGCCATGATGATATGCCCCTTTTCAGCAGCGAAGCCCAGCGAGACGAACTACTATCCCTGCTGGACACAGGCGATTTAACGGACCGGCAGCTGGCGCCCACCTGGTGCCGTCCAGATTGGGGATTAGGGATTGAGTGTGACGACGGCCGCGATCACTACCTGGTGGATGTCATCCAGGCGATGGGTGACGATACGGCCGTACCAGCCTTCCTGAAAGAAGTCCCTAGAACACGTCAGCCGTTTGCCGTCAGCTGGATCACCCATGTCAGCTATGTAGCTCAGAAAGAGGAAGAAGTAGGGGAAGCCTGCGATGAGGTAACAGAGCGAATGCGTGAGAAGAATATCCAGGTCCTGGTTTTAAGTGATGATGTCGAACTTGCCGTCACCGATGGTGGGGAAGTTTCAGAACTATTTTGAATGTTTCCCGGCATCTGGCAGAGGCGGCCTTCCGTGGGATGATGTTCCCTTACAAAGCCGCGTCACCGCCGAATTCGGTGTATCTCATGCCCTGTTCATTGCTGCCAGGATGGCACGATGGCCAGGTGTACACTCTGTTTTTATCGGTAATGATGATGATCCGGAAGAAGCCTATGTCATTCATCTACCCGATGATCCCCAATAGTCACCGGTGAACAGGAACGGCCGTATCCGCAGTAGCCAGCAGCAGCCTCTACAGCAATCAACAAAGCCAGCTGCTAGGACGGCGAGAGGGGGTACAACCGTTCCCTGTTTTTACCAACACAGGCTTTGAGATGACGTGTATAGAATTTTTGCGAAACCGTTTGAGTTGTTCCCCGTCATCGAAGTGCTGCCTTAAACACTTTCCCTAGAAGAACTGAAAGCGGACCGAAACTAAGCAGCTGCCCCATGAAAGTGAAACGGCCGGGAGAGGACCCGGCCGTCTCTTTCTGCCTTGCCAATATTTCTATTAACAAGAAGATCCTTTCATGAATTACACGCCAAATCCGCCTGGCTGGTCTACCGGAGCCTAAAAGAGAATACCGTTTTCACGCCAATCGCCAGTGGCGCTTTGACTTGAGCTGGAAACCGCAGCTAGCGGCCTGCGAAATAGAAGGTGTGGTATTTGGCTGCAAACAAAAACGGGTCAGAGTAAGGTCCATGCCCTCCAAAACGGTTTGAAAGTGACTGCGAAAAGTACAACGGGGCGGCTCTCTATGGCTGGCTGCTTATCCGCGTAACCCCCAAGATGATTCGAGATGGTCGTGCGTTGGACTGGTTAGACACGCGCCCTTCTTACTGATTAACCATTCTGGCCAGCCTGTGGGCAGTGCCGAGGTATCAGGTAAGGTCGCCCTGATTGACCTCAATTGTAAAAATAAAGCCTGATTTTAACCATAAGACAAAATGATTTCAGCGGGTGGGACAACCACGCGACTGAAAAGTGTGGAAGGCAT
>CALBTC010000443.1 GCA_937967805.1 uncultured Anaerolineaceae bacterium | reverse complement strand
TTGGACATGTCCAGGATTTCGCTGATGATGGAGAGGAGCTGGTAAGCGGCCGTTTCTGCCTTTTGCAAATAAGGGAGCAGGTCTTTACCGGCTTCTCGCTCTTGCAAAATTTCTTGCAGGAGCTCGTTGTAGCCGATGATGGCCGTCAGCGGCGTGCGCAGTTCGTGGCTCATGTTGGCCAGGAAGGCGCTTTTAGAGCGGTTAGCCGCTTCTGCCTGCTCTTTGGCCACGGAAAGCTCGGCTACCAGCCGCTGTTCCGCGGCGTACATTTGGGCGTTGATCAAAACCCGGGCAATCTGGTCGGCGGCCAGCTCCATGAGCTGGAGCTTATCCTCGGTAAAGTGATGGGTATCAGGGTGGGTGAGGGTGAGGATGCCCAGCACATTTTCTTTTTTGAGCACAGGCACGGCCAGGACGGAACCGGCTTCGTAGGGCTGCTTTTCTAATTGCAGCCAACGGCCGTCCTGAGCGGTATCGTTGATGAGAGCGGGTTGTTTGTGTTTCAGCACCCAGCCGGCAAGTCCCTCTTTGAGAACGGCCGTTTCTACCCTGGCTTGCTGGCCTGTTTCAAGATGGGGCCAGGTAAGAACGCTGTGGGTGATTCTTTGCGCCTCATCAAACAAGAAGAGGCTGCCCCTGTCGGCGGCTGTGGTATCGACAGCGATGTTCAACGTGCTTTGCAGCGTTTCTTGCAGCTCCGGCGTTTGCGTCACCACGCGGGCAATCTCCACCAACGTTTCAAAGAGCTGTTTCTGGTTGGCCAGCTCCTGGGCGGCTTTACGGCTGTCTGTGATGTCGTGCAAAATGAGCAAACGGCCGCTGGCATCCCCCCGTTGATCAATCAACGGCGAAACGGTCACTTCAAAGTAAACAGGTGTCGAGGACAGCGGCAGGGCAATCTCTTGCTCAACATCGTGTAATTCGTACAGGGGCAGCACCATTGCAAAAGGGCCCCGCAGCAGATCATTAGCCGTCATGCCTATTTGGAGCGGTTGAAAATTGTTGAACAATCGCTCTGCTGCCGGGTTAAAGTCCAGCAGGCGATGCTGCTGATTCCAGACGAGCATGGCGTTAGACATGTTCTCCAGCACGATCTCGCGGGCAAAGGGAGCCACGTCCAGCAGGCTCAGGCGGTGTAAATTCCAGGCGAGAAAGACGGCCGTTGCCGCAAAGCCAATCGGGGTTAAATCTAAATAGGGAAATGGGGTGAGCCCCGTCACGTACATGCCGTTGCCCAACCAGGGAAAAACCGTCGCCAAAACCAGCCCATACGTTTGGCGACGATATGGATTACGCAGCTTGTGCCCCAGGCTCAGCAGCAAATAAGAGCCGGCCAGCAGCATGGCGTAAGAGTAAAAAATCAGCGTCCAAAAGAGCGGACCATACTCAAGGTCCAGATCAAGAAACGGGGCGTTACGATCCAGCTCGACCGAGCGGTAAAAAATGCCCAATCCTGGCTCTAGCCAAACCGTGATCAAGATGAGCCAGGGGATCATAAAAAAGAGCAGCAAATATTTGTCGTCGTACCGCCAGCGCCGCGTGTATTGCAAACAAAAAACAATAAAGACCGGCGACACATTGACAATGCCAATGTATTGAATCTTTACCCAAAATAGTTTGGCGGGCAGCGTCGTTGCGCCAATTTCCAGCGCGTAACCTAAACACCACAAGGCCGCCAGCCCGGCAAACAAGGCAAACGACTTGGCCCCAACAGCATCTCGTTTGCGCCAGGCAGGCGGGATTAAAATACCGGAGACGGCAGCAGCAATAAATAAGGGAATGGTGTACGGGGTGTACGTCCAGTCTATTGACATGCGACAGGCATCGTTTGTTAGTCGGCGGGCACGGCTGTTACGGCCGTTTCTTGCACATTTACTGGAATGGTGAAGAAAAAGGTGCTTCCCTGACCGTACTCAGAGTTAAAATGAATGTCACCACCCTGCAATTCTACCAGTTTTTTGGTAATGTTTAATCCCAAACCAGTACCACGTAACTTACTTACCTGGATGTCATTCGCCCGGAAAAATTGCCGGAACACTTTACTCTGATCTTCGGACTTAATGCCAATGCCGTTGTCTTTGACCGACACGTGCAGCATGGGCGACGCCTCATTTGTAATGTGCCGCGCAGAGACCGTGATGTGCCCCCCTTCTGGTGTATATTTGCTGGCGTTGCTGATTAGATTCACCATAATTTGGCTCAGGCGCTTGGCATCTGCGTAAACGGGGGGCAGCTCTTGGGGCAGTTCTAGATTTAAAGTTTGCTGCTTGTCTGTAATTTGTGGTTCCATCAACTTGCATACGTCATTGAGAATTTCCTGAAAAGAGAAAACTTCCCGTGTTAACCTGAACTGCCCCGTCTCTATTTGGGTGATGTCGTCCAGTTCCAGGGCCAGATTATGAATTCGCTCTGAGCCTTCGTAGATAAAATCTAGATATTCGTACTGCCTTTCTACCTTTAAGTTTTGTAGATCACGACGCAGTATGTGGGTGTAAGATTGAATGGCGGTCAGCGGATTTTTGAGTTCGTGCGATACCATGGCCACAAAGTTGCTTTTGGCCTGGTTAGCCGCCTGCACATCGGCATAAAGCTGGGCGTTGTGCAGGGCAATGGCAATGTGGGTAGACAAACGCCTGAGGAAGCGCATCGTCATGTCTGGCACCGGCTTTGGCATGTCGATGATGATGATGTCTTTTATTACTTTATTGCGGTTGATGGGAATGGTAATGCGATAGTTGGCTCGCGGGTGTAAACGGCCGTCTTCCGGCAGCGGCTTTTGGGTAATTCTCTCTGGATTTTTTTCAATGGCTAATGCAGAGAGCGCGATGGATTTGTGGGTATGATCATCAAAACCCTGGGCAGCGCGCAGTTGAAGCAATTTGCCTTCAACGGAACCAATCAGGCTGGCAACCGCGTTTGTTTTTTGGCTAATCCAGTGGAGGGTAAGTTCGGAAACGGCCGTGCGGTCCAGCGTCTTGTTAAGCTCTTGATCAATTTGCTCCAGTAAATTCAGATCTTCCAGCCAGGCTTGTTGTAAATCCCGATAATGCTTCTTTTCCAAAGAGGCGGTAACACGGGCCCAAAGCAGTTCGCTTTCAATTGGCTTGTTTAAATAATCTTCTGCACCCAACTTGATGCATGCCACCACGCTGTTGACGTCATTCAAGGCCGACATGACAACGACAGGCGTTGTATTATTTTCTGCCTCAAGTTGCTTGAGCACATCATACCCATTCATTGCCGGCATCATGATGTCTAGCAAAATAAGATCAAAGCGAGTTTGCTGGCGCAGGTGCAGCGCCTCATGGCCATCTTTGGCACATATCACCCGGTAGCCGCGAAACTCCAACCAGGAGGCAAGCAAATCCCGAATTAGCTCGTCATCATCCACAACCAAAATCTGTTTCTCACCTGGATCGATATGCATTTTTAACCCTCGTTCATCTCTTTGGGGCAGTGGTTACAGCGTGTAGGTGGAGGAATCCCCGGTTTGCCATGGTAGCATGACTTGGCTTCTCGTTTACGTTAGAATAGATTCCTTATGTTCTAAATTACGGGTACTGTATGCAAGCCAATTATGTACAGCGATTACGCTTAATTTTTAGTAAGGGTGGCCCAGCCCGCTACATTAGCCATTTAGATTTAGCCCGGACGCTGGAGCGCGCCCTCAACCGGGCCAAAATTCCGGTGGCATATACGCAGGGATTCAACCGCCGTCCCCGAATGCAGATGGCTACAGCCCTGCCGCTGGGCTACACTAGCGAATATGAACTGGCCGATATTTTGCTGGCGGAGAAAATGGAGCCAGAACAGGCGCAGCAGCAGCTAATGGCCAAGATGGCGCCGGGCATTGTGATTTTGCAGGTAGATGAAGTGCCGGTTAGCGATCCATCCTTGCAATCCATGACCCAATCCTCCACTTATGTGGCTACGCCGCTGGACCCAGTGGATTTTGCCACATTACAAACCAGCATAGTGGAACTGCTGGCCGCCGACAAGCTGGAACGGCTGCGGGAGCGGCGCGGCAAGAAGAAGGTGTATGATTTACGGCCGTTAATCCTCGATCTTTCTGCCACCCAAGATGAAGACGGCCAGGTTCACATCTATATGAATCTCTGCCTGGAACCGTCCAAAACCGGCCGTCCGGATGAGGTGTTGGACGCCCTGGGGTTTGATCCGTTGGACATGCGCGTTCATCGTACGGGGATGGTGTTGGCGGAGCCCGCCTGAATGGTTAATGGTTAATGGTAAATTGTAAATGGTTAATCGGTGGGCTTTTGCTGGCGATGACAGTCACTTGCCGTACGGCCGTTCCTCCCGGACCCCCCACGCTATCGCTAACTCAAACCCCCTCTTTGCAACCTACTCCCACTTTACAGGTCACCTTGTCACCCGGTCACCCTGTCACCCCGTCACCCCCACCGGACAGCGGCTGGGAACTACTGCAACCTGGTCTGGAGCGGCGCACGATACAACTGCTGAATGAAAACGGCCGTCAAACCGAACAGCTTTACCTCTTGCGCATAGACCCCGCTTTGTATCACTTTAACATTGCCTACAGCCCCGGCCGACCTAAATCGTTGGCGGCCTGGCAAGAGGAGACAGGGGCCATGATTGTGGTTAATGGCGGCTTTTTCACCGAAGAGTTTTTGGCGACGGGGCTTATTGTAGTGGATGGGCAGACCGGCGGCAGCAGTTATGTGGGCTTTGGCGGCATGGTGACGATAAGCGAGGATGAGGTGACAGTGCGGTCGCTGCGAGAACGGCCGTACGCCCCCACCGAATCCTTCGACTACGCCCTGCAAGCGTTCCCGATGCTGGTGCTTAACGGCGAACCCGCCTACCAAAATGCCGATTTTAATGCGGCGCGGCGCACGGTGATTGGGGTGGATGGAGACGGCCGTATTCTCCTTATCCTCGCTATCTGGGGCAGCTTCACCCTGGCCGAACTCAGCACCTTCCTGGCCGGCACCGACTTTGGCCTGGTCAACGCCCTCAACCTCGACGGCGGCACCTCCACCGGCCTTGTTCTAGCCGATCCACCCGAAAGTATCCCCGCTTTTGTCGCTGTTCCCAGCGTCATCATCATTTCCCCTAAATCATAGAAGTGGTAACCAGAGGAGATGACATGAGCGCAAGCTCAACACCATAAATGAAAATCTCACGCCGAGCCGCCAAGTGCGCCAAAGGTCTTTGCGACTTTGCGTGAGGCTATTTTCATTGGAGTAAGGCATCCTCAGATGTCGATTTGATAAGCTATTTATGCACCTCAACCGTCGTGATGAGTTCCCCTTCGGGACCACAAAGAGGGCGGGTTTGTATGCGGGACGGATCGAAGAAGGCGGCCAGCCAATCGTGCCATTGGGCAACGGCCTCCCGATTGGCGGCATAATAAATCCAACGGCCGTCTACCACATCCCGCCGTGACGATACCAGGCCTGCACTTTCCAAAACCTTTAGGTGATGGGACAGCAGGTTGGGGGCCAGCCCCAATTTCTCCTTCAGTTCACAGTTGCAGGTGTCTCCGGCCATCAGCTCGGCAAAGATGCGCAGCCGGTTGGGATCAGACAGGGCCTTGAAAACGGCCGTTCGCGTGCTTATCTCTTGTTCATCCATATCCAATAATTTTGCCTGTTGTACCCGCTGTGTCAACCATCACCACGGTTTTTCATTAGTCTGATTTTTTATGAATAGGATGCAGATGAACGCTGATTTTTATGTTTTATCTGCGTCATCTGCGTTTATCAGCGTGCCATTAATCTTGACTATTGAAAACCTTTGCAACCTTTAGCCGATAACTAAATTGAAAAGGTAGCCGGTAAAAATGATGGCCAGAGCCACGATGCTGATGAAAATGATAATCAGGCGCAGCTTGATGACCCGCTTCAAAATGAGCAGTTCCGGCAGGCTAAGCGCCACGACCGACATCATGAAGGCCAGCACGGTGCCCAGCGCGGCCCCTTTTTCCATGAGCGCGTGCACCACGGGAATGATGCCGGCGGCGTTGGCGTACAGTGGAACCCCTAAAATGACGGCCGTAGGCACAGACCACCATGCTTCGCGACCCATCACTCCGGCCAAAAAATCTTCCGGCACGTAGCCATGAATCCCGGCGCCAATACCAATGCCGATGACCACAAACAGCCACACTTTGCCCACAATTTCCTTGGTGCTGCGGCCCGCTGTTCGAATCCGGTCATCCCAGGTGGGTTTGTAAGTGATGTTGGTGTTCTGTCCCACCTGCACCTGCCAGACGAATTCCTCCACGTATCTCTCCGGGCGCAAACGGCCGATCAGCAAACCGCCAACAATGGCAATTGTCAGTCCGGAAATTAGATACGACCCGGCCACCTGCCAGCCAAACAGGCCAAACAGCATCGCCAGCGCAATTTCGTTCACCACCGGCGTGGCGATCAAAAAGGAAAAGGTGACCCCCAGGGGAATGCCGCTTTCTACAAAGCCGATGAACAGCGGCACGGCCGAACAGGAGCAAAACGGCGTCAACACACCCAGACCGGCGGCCAGCACGTTGCCTACACCTTCGCGCCGCCCGCCCAGCGCTGCCCGCGTGCGCTCCGGACTGAAGAA
Organism: uncultured Anaerolineaceae bacterium; assembly: GCA_937967805.1. The sequence goes on along the minus strand of CALBTC010000443.1, from coordinate 4,884 downwards.
AGAACGAATGAATGTGACCAGGAATATCATGCCGGCCAGCAGCATCAAGATTTTAGGCACGTCGTAGAGGAAGAAGTTGACTGATTCGCCCAGGCGGGTTTCCGGCAGCAAGCCGATCAGGTCATACGTCAGCCAATCGGCCAGATTTTGTAACTGTTGCCAGACCAGCAGCCAGACGATACCCAACAAGACAACCAGCGTGGGCAGTTGCCAACGCGGCTTGCGGGGTGGGGTAAGGGTCAATTTTTCACTGCTCATGGATGTACTCCTAAATTTGGGCGGCGATGAGCCAGTCGGTCACTTCCTGGTTGGTGGGGATACGGGCGTATGCCACCACCTGCTCATCAATCACCAACCCCGGCGTAGACATCACCCCATAAGCCATGATTTCGCCGTAGTCTGTCACTTTCTCAAATTCGGCCGTCAGGCCCAGCTTTTCTACTTCGCGGCGGGCAATTTGTTCCATCCGTTTGCAGTTGGCACAGCCAGGACCAAGCACTTTAATCTTCATTATGAGGCGCTCCTTGAATGGTTCAACATGCATTGAAATAATATGCTTGAACTATAAGGTTGTGGGGGAAACGGTCGCAGTGAGCTTCATCATGCGAATCAGGTGATGCCCGTCATATTTCAGTATCCATTGAAACATTATCCAAAAAAGCACACTCGCCAGACGAGGCTTTGCTATAAATGCCCCGGCAATTTAGAATGGGGGAAACGTGTAAATATGCTGATTGCAAATAGTGGTGGACCGTATGAAACAGTTACAGCAACTAATCACAAATAATGAAGAGTGGCTGATGTGCCGTATCTTGCATTACGCCAAAGAGCAGGATTTCGTAAAGTACACCTCAACGCTGGCAGAGGCGTGGCGCATTTCCATTGAAAATCTCTCACAAACGATTCAAGAAGCATTGTTGCTTGACATAAATAAATTGGAACTGCATCCAGACGAAGATTACTCAGAAGATCCTTTTGCTATATTTGGCATTCTGGAAGCGCAAAAGCACCGGTCAAGGGGTTTAACCCTGGGCATGTTTTTGAGTCTGTTTAAATATTACCGTCAATGTTATCTAGACCTCATCCAAACCGCAGAATTTGATGCAGAAACGCAGTGGCGTAATGTTTATATTGTTGGCCGCTGTTTTGATCGCATTGAGCTGGGTCTGTGTACCGAATGGGCCGAGGCGACCAAACAGGAAAGGCTCAATGAGCTGCAGGCCACCAATCGCTTTTTAGCCAATGAAAAAAACAAATATCTGACCATATTTGAAAGCCTGCATGACCCGGTCATTTTGCTGGACAACAATGGCGAGGTGACAAATATGAATCACGCTGCGGCCAAGCTGTTAATTGGCGCTGCTGTACCCGGTGACATTTATTATGATCCGGAACAAAACAAGCCGACGCTGCCCTGGCTGACAGAAGAGTTGACCACGTTCTTCCAAACTGATGTGAGTACCCTGAACGTAGAAAAAACATTTAACACGGTGCAAGGCGTCCGTTTTTTTAACGTCAAGCTGGAACGGATGCTGGACATCAGCGAGAAGTTTAGCGGTCTGGTGGTGCTGCTTTACGATCTTACCGAAAGTAAGCGGGCAGCCATTACGGCAGAGCGGGAACGACTTGCGCGAGAACTCCATGATTCGGTTACCCAGTCGCTGTACAGCCTGAGTTTGTTTGCCGAATGGGGCAACGGCTTGCTGGCAGCAGGGGAGGTAGAACCGGCGCGCGAGCGCATGGCCCGTATTGGCGACATTTCCCAGCAGGCATTGCGTGAGATGCGGCTGCTGCTATATGAACTGCGCCCTGCCGCGCTTGATGACGACGGTCTAGAGGGAGCTATTGAAAGTCGGCTCACAGCCGTTGAGCAGCGCGTCGGTATTTCGGCCACATTACAGGTGGATATCAGCACCGATTTGCCGCCCCATATCGAGGAATGCTTGTATCGCATTACCAATGAGGCGCTCAACAATGCGCTGAAACATGCCGAGGCAACGGTCGTATTCATCCAGCTCCATACTGACGAAAGCAACATTTCTCTAAGCATCACTGATGATGGTAAAGGGTTTGACCCGACCTCCGTTGAACTGGAAGGTCGGTTGGGCATTCACAACATGCGCCAGCGCATCCGGCAGCTGGGCGGCCTGTTTGAGATTGAGTCACAGCCAGGCGCGGGCACAACAGTGCGCGTCACCATACCGCTTGGGGGGAATACGGCCGTATCGTACCAGCAGCCTGCAGCCGATCTGCAACCCGAGGCCCTCACATGACCGCTGCCACTATCCGCATTCTCATTGCCGACGATCACCCTGTTGTGCGCGAAGGATTACAAGGTCTGCTTTCCATCAAGCCCGGCTTTGAGGTCATTGGCACCGCCGAAGATGGTGAAGAAGCGGTGCTTCAGGCGCGATTGCTGCAGCCGGATGTGATCGTGATGGATTTGGAAATGCCGCGCAAAAATGGGCTGGAAGCGATCCAAGAGATTAGAGCCGCCAATGCCAACGCCAAAATATTGGTCGTCACCAGCTTTACCGAGGACAAAAAAATCTTTGCTGCACTCGATGCCGGGGCGCTGGGCTGCCTGCTTAAAGATTCATCGCCGCAAGAGCTTATTCGCGCCATCCGCGACGTGAACCGGGGAGAAATGGCGCTGCATCCGGCAATTGCCCGCAAATTGCTCAATCAGCAGAACAAACAGGATGATGCCGAAACATCGCTTACCGATCGTGAAATTGAAGTGATCAAGCTGGTGGCACAGGGGCTGGACAATCCCGAAATTGCCGAAAAGCTGGTGATTAGCCTGCCCACCGTGCGCAGTCATGTCACCAACATATTAAATAAGCTCGGTCTCAGCAACCGTACCCAGGCGGCGCTGTATGCCCTGCGCCACAACCTGGTTACCCTCGACGAATAGCGCCCGTTTCCTCTCAGCAAACACCCGTTCGCGCTAAATCATCATTTTGATGAGACTGTTCCGCTTGCTAATGATGAAGTTCCCTATTGCTTTGTGCTAAATTGCACGTAGTGGCTATTCGACTGGCGCTATTGATCCAGCCGAGCCCAAGTGAGGCGATCAATGGTTGACATCAAGCGAAGCGTGTGTTCCGCCATCTTTTTGATTTCACTGCTGATGTTGGCAAGCTGTACCCCAGTTTCTTCTCCGCCGGAAAAAACGGCCGTACCAACCTGGGAATCACCTACGGCCTTGCCTGAAATCCCAACGCGCCAGCTGCGCATTGCCGCCGGCAGCCCTATAGATGAGCGGCATTTGTGGGGGAGTGTGCTGGCAACGGCCGTTGCCCAAAACATCCCCCACACAGAAATGAGCGTAAAGACGACTTCATCCAGGATGGAAGACCTGAAACTGCTGCTCAACGGTCAGGTCCATATGGCCTTTGCCTATGATTACCACATCGTTTTAGCCAACCAGGGTAATCTGCTGGCCGCCTTCCCCAACGCCCCGGTGGAAACACTAAGCATCAAGTGCGGCGTCGAAGTAGATAGAGCCGCTTTTCCCGATTACAGCCAGCCGGCGCGTCTGGTTCTTCCCCTATTTGAACAACCGCTGCTCTTTATCACAACGGACATATCCGGCATCGCCGACCTTAACGATCTCAGAGGCAAGCGGATTTCGATTGGCTCACCCGACAGCGTTAGCGCGGAGCTGGCTGGATTTGTGTTAGACCCCTTGGGGATAGATCCACTTCATGATCTCATCATTGAGACTTTCACAATGGATGAAGCCACAATCGCCTTAGGAAATGGCGAGATTGATGCCGTTTTATGGAGCGGCCGGATTCCCAGCCCCGAAATGGATACTGCGTTCTCGACAGCGACGTCAAAAATGGTCATGATCCCGATTGGCGAAGCGGAAGCTGCCCAAATCACGAGGGCACATCCGGGTATTTTCCACCAGGCAGCCATTCCTGCCACTGTTTACCCAGGCCTGGAAGCAGATATTAATACCTTGGCAGTCACATTTGGCCTGGCGGCAATGGAAGATTTTCCGGCTGACGAAATGACGCAGGTTGTTTCGGCGCTTTTTGAGCATCCTCCGGAAAATTTACTTGATCTCAATTCGACGAACAGCCTTACCCCCGAAGTCACAATCTCTTTCATAGCTTCAGACGCTTTTGCATATTGGCATCCGGGTTCGCTGGCCTATTTTGCCCAACATGGCTTGCTGGAGCCTTAACCCCTACGCACTAAAACGAGACCATCACCGAAAATCATCATTTTGATGAGGACCCTCCACGCTCTAACGATGATTCCCACCTTCCCTTTGTGTTAAATTTCACATATTAATGTTTCAGAGTGACCAAATGAACTGAAACGCGAGAAAGCGAGGTGTTGAATGACCGATTTATACGTGGCCTTTCAGATGAAAGCGTTAAGCAGTTTTTTTGCGGCTCAGGGTGCCGCCGATTTGCAGGCGGCCTACACAGATTTAGCCGATTGGGCCCACCAGCCCGCGCCGGCCGTCACTGACTGGCAGGCGGTCGAATTTAGCTTTAACCGCCTTTTTGTGGGTCCTAAAGCCCCCGTTGCCCCGCTTTTTGCCTCCGTTTACCTGGAGGCAGAACCCCAATTGATGGGGCCAAGCACCATGCGCGTCCGTGAAATCTATGCGCTTGCCGGGCTGCAATCGCCGCTCAAGAATCAAATTCCTGAAGACCACATTAGCTACGAGCTGGATTGCTTACGCCAATTCTCTGTAGCTCTTAACCAAATCCCGTCAGCCGAAATGAAGGCAATGCGGGATTATTTGTTGTTTAATCATTTGCAGCGCTGGCTGCCGACATTCATCAAGCGGGTGCGCCGCGCCGAAAATGGTCACGAGGCGATTCTTTTTGTGGTGGATTGTCTGGCTGTGTGGCTGGA
>CALBTC010000442.1 GCA_937967805.1 uncultured Anaerolineaceae bacterium | reverse complement strand
CGCCACATGCCCGATTATGTTGTAACCAAGGTTGCCGATGCCCTCAATAGTGAGTGCAAAGCGATCAAAGGTAGCCAGATTTTGGTGCTAGGGGTGGCTTACAAACCTGACGTCGGGGACGTGCGCGAAAGCCCGGCCCTGGACATTATCCAACATTTACAGAAACGGGGTGCCCAGGTCAGCTACCACGATCCATATGTCACAGATCTAGCGGCCGAAGGCCTCTCCATGCACTCAATCCAGCTAACCGAGGGGTTATTACAGCAAGCTGATTGCGTGGTTGTCGTAACCGATCACACAACATACGATTGGGATCAGATCGCCGACCAGGCTTCTTTGATTGTGGACACGCGTAATGCAATGAAGGGGCGGGGAAACGGCCGTGTCGTTACCTTATAATAATTCGACCGGTGGACATGTTGCCTTTTTGTCTTTTCACAAGTAACGACCTAAATGTAAAGGCAGAATTGATTGATGGCGTTGTGGAGCATTTGTCCGCCGCATTTTAAGTGGCTAACAGAGTAGGTGTTTTGGGAGAGAAGAAGCCTATGATTTCAAAGCGTTCAGTTGTGGTTGCGCATTTATTATGGCCTTGACGAAGTTGGGGCTCGCATATGGGAGTTGATTCAAGAACCGAGAACTGTTCGCCACGTTCAGGAGACTTTGCTGGCGGAGTATGAAGTAGAAGCTGAGCGTTGTGAGCGTGATTTGCTGGCCCTTTTGGAACAGCTTGCTAGCGAAGAGCTGATAATCATCGAAAATGGAACGTCTGCGTAAATTTAATAGCTTACCGGCGGCCGAACGCAGGCTATTGTTCCAGTCGCTATTGTTGGTAAGCGCAATTCGGCTGGGCTTATGGTTGCTAACTTTTTATAAAGTGCAACGCTTACTAAGGTGGATGACTAAGCGGAGAAGTGCCAATAGCGTGCCCCATAGAGACGGTCGGCCTACGGTTGCTCGCATTGTCTGGTCGGTGAAGGTTGTCAGCCGTTACATCCCGGCAGCCTCTTGCCTGGTACAAGCCTTGGCAGCGCACACGTTATTAAATCGTCAGGGATATCAGGCGAGTTTGCGCGTGGGCGTGGCCAAAGGTCGGCAAGGAGAACTCCGGGCTCATGCCTGGGTAGCTTGCCAGGATAACATTGTTATTGGCGGCGCCGAAAGTGCTTCGCGTTTTACGCCGTTGCCACCTTTAGAAAAGGAAGTGATGTGAGCGGAATTGTTGGCATCTTATACAGGGACGGCCGTCAGGTAGACAGTACCGAACTGCAGCGTATGGTCGATATCCTGGCCCATCGCGGTCCTGACGGGGTGGACGTCTGGCATGAGGAACCCGTTGGCCTGGGCCATTGCATGTTGCACACCACGCCTGAATCCCTGAATGAGAAGATGCCCTTTGTGAACCAAACGACAGGCCTGGCTATTACGGCCGATGCCCGCATCGACAATCGCGAAGAGCTGCTACATCTGCTGCGCCTGGATGATCGGCCGGCCGGCGATATTCCCGACAGTCAGATCATTCTGGCTGCTTATGAAAGGTGGGGCGAGCACTGCCCAGAACACCTTTTGGGCGATTTTGCCTTCGCGATTTGGGACAGGAATCGGCAGCAGCTTTTTTGTGCACGGGACCATTTTGGGGTACGGCCGTTTTTTTATCATTTGAGTGATGAAATTTTTGCTTTTGGCTCGGAGATTAAAGCACTCCTTGCATTGAATTTTGTGCCACATACTGTGGACGAAATTCAGATTGGCGATTTTCTAACAGGCTTGTTTGAAGACTCAGAACGCACTTTTTATCAGGCCGTTCGTCGTCTCTCACCAGGGCATATCTTGTTAGCCGATAACGTTAGCTTTAAATTAAGGCCGTATTGGTCCCTCGATATGCCTGAAATTATGAATCTTGGCCGCAACCAAAATTATGTTGCAGCTTTTCGCGAATTATTTGATGAAGCTGTCCGCTGCCGATTGCGAAGCCATGCTCCGATCGGTCTCCTGCTGAGTGGCGGTCTAGATTCATCATCGCTTGCGGTCATTGCTGAAACCATTCTGACAAATTGTGGGCATGCTTCTCTTCATACTTTTTCTGGTATCTTTGAAAAAGTGCCCGAATGTGATGAGCGAAAATATATTCAGGCAACGCTGAACGAAAAGAACATTCAGTCCCGATTGATCAGAGCAGATACAGTGGGTCCTCTCACTGACATAAATCGGCTACTTTGGTTCCAGGATGAGCCTTTTGATGCCCCACACCTATTTATGCGCTGGCACTTATCGCAATTCGTAAGTTTAGACGGCTGCCGCGTCGTTTTAGACGGGTATGATGGGGACACAACTATTTCTCATGGCTTTGGATTGCTGTCTGAGTTGGCCCGGGCGGGGAAATGGGTTGATTTGGCAACAAATCTGAGAGGACTAACCTCTGTAGATGGCAGGAATTATGTTTCAGTTTTCCTTGCTTATCTTTGGAAGCTGAATTTTCGTTCGCGTTTGTTGCGATTTCGTCTATCGCGAAAACTGCGCAGGGTATGGAGAAGTAGATTGAACCCTACGACTGCTCATGAGGATGCAAAAGGTGTTCTGCCACCGTGGGCTGCCCCGGTGGCAGA
>CALBTC010000441.1 GCA_937967805.1 uncultured Anaerolineaceae bacterium | reverse complement strand
ACCGGCTCGGCCGTCGGCAGGAGCATGATTCCCTGGGTGGATGGTTCGCAGTCCTGGGCTGCAGGTGGTTCGCTGGCGGCGGTGCAGGCAGATAGCCAGGTAATCAGGATGATATAAACAAGCATGAACTTCTTGCGCATAGATTCCTTTCCTTCTGGTAGGCAGCGGCATACAGCCAGGCAGACAGTGTCTGTATGAATGGTCAAGATTTAGTCTGGATAGTGCGGGGGAAACTGACTATAATGAGGCTACATGTGGTATAGCCTGCTTTTGCAGGTGGGGGTGGGCTGTTCTCCCAAACAAGCCCGCCCCAGTTTCCTCTTCCCTTCCAGAAGGTTTCAGTTGAAATTGAGTCATGTCCACATCCTGTGTTGCCAAAAGCACACCTAGCAGATTCCGTACGCCGCAGGCTTGAAAGAGCTGGCTCAGGGCGTTGCGTACCGATCCATGCGTGATGCCGATGATGCGGGCAATTTGCTGCTGGGACAGGTTGGGATCTGTGGCGACAGCTCCCAGAATGTTAATTTGTGTGTCCGACAAGCCTTTATCTTGAATGGTTAAGTAGAATTGTTCTTCCCGGACAACTTTGGAATATACTTTGCGGCCGACCTGAACATGACGGATAACATCCACAATGTTTGCCATAAGGGGGTCTTGCAGCAGGATATACCCCATGACACCCATTCGCTCTGCCAGATACGCCAGCACCGGCAGGTGATGACTTACCAGGAAGATGACTTTTGTATCCGGATAGCAACGGTTCAAGGCGCGCAGCATGGGAATGGGCTGAAAGCGGATGACGTCGTTACTCTCCGCCTGGGGCATGTCCGTGCTCACGATGAGGATGTCCGGATGCCAGGTTTGGGCAATAGGCAGGATGTGATCGCCTACCTGTCCGGTCGCCACCAGCCGCATATCCGTGACAGTTGCAATTTGTTCTGTCAGCGCCTGGATGATAAGGGGTCGGTTATCTACGATTGAAATTAATCTACTGTTCTTATCCATTGTTTGATGTTTTTGTAAGTCGCAAGAACGCTCTGACAGAAAGTTTAGAGTTTTGTCTTGAAAGATCAGGTTAGGTACCCTTGCGAAAATATCATTTGCTTCAAAGAATGAGTAATTCTTCCTCTTTGCCCTTTCAATTTCATTGACTCATCAATGAATCAGAGAGAACTTCCGTTATCCAGCTATCGTGCATCAGGCGCGGCGGCAGGGGCGTCAACGGCCGTTGCGTCCACCAACAGCCTAGATCATCAATCCACCGGGTCAGTCATCCACCAGTAGGCGGTGCTTTCTCAATATACGATCACAAAAAAAAGGAAACCCGAAACGGACGGTGTGCGCTATGTGGCGCTGCTCAAAAATGGTTCATTGCTGCCTTGCCTGTAATCATGATGCGGCTTATTGTAGCCGGCAGCGCGGCGGCAAACATGAAACAATCAGCCTGTTTGCGAATGGAACGTGCGTACTGTGGTTATGCAAAGGATAGTACTGGCGTACTACCTAATAACTCCCCAGGCTGCCCTGCTCCTGAGCGCGACGCAATCCCCAGCGGAAGACGACAATCCCCAACCCCAGAAAAACAGCAGATTGCAGCCCAAGCCCTGGCAGCGCCCCGCTTTCCCATAGCTGAGACAAGCCCACGCCGTTAATCAACGTCTGGCGCAGCAGATCGATGCCCCAGGTCATCGGCAGCAGCAGCTTGAGCAGCGTAAACACTACGCCCAGGTTATTCAGCGGTACCAGCGCGCCGGTAAAGAGCACGGCCAGCAGCGACACGACGGCGACAACGCTGTCCACGCTCTTATACACCAGTGCCAGCCCGCCCAACGCCAGCCCTACGCCAGCCACGCCCAGCAGCGTCAGCAGCGCCACCAGCAGCGCCGCCGTGCCCGGCGTCACGAACAGACCCAGCAGCAGCGCCAGTGCCAGGCCCAATATCAACGTTTCTATCGCCTGCCGCGCAAAAACGGCCGTCAGGCGCAGCCAGAAGGTAAGCAAAGGCGGAACGGGTGCCAGGATGACGCTCTCCAATGTCCCCTGACGCGCTTCGATAGTCACAGATTCGGTAGTCGCCGAGAGAACGCCGGCGCACAGCTCCCATACCAGGAAGCCAATCAGGGAAGCGAGCTGTCGCTCGGCGTCATAGCCGCCGGCCACACCGTCAAAGGTGGCCATCATAAAGGGAAAGGCCACCAGCCACAGCACTAAAGAGCTGAGTGCCTGCAACCGGTAAGCGTACCAGGTGCGTACGTCGCGGCGCAGTTCGGCCAGAAAGAGGGAAAAAACAGGTAGCATCACCACCTCAATAGTGCGCCAGCGAGCCGTCGCGGCGGGCCCGGCGCTGCCCCCACCCCATCCCCAGCCAGCCCAACAGCCCGTAGATCGCTGTATTTACGAGCAGCCAGTAAAAATCCGGCTGCTGGTACAGCTGCGTCCAGGTAGCCTCGCCTGCCGTCAGCTGCCGGGAAAGCTCAATGCCCAATGTCAATGGTAGCGCCCGACTGACGGCCGTTAAAACCGACGCGCCCTCCAGAGGAGCTAATGCACCGGTCAAGAAGAGCAGGGCCGTAGACACGGCGAGCGTGAGGGCAGCCACATTTTTATAAGCCAGGTGCAGCCCGGCAATTACAAACGCCGCGCCAAAGGCACCGGCTTGGGTCAGCAAGAAGACGAGGGATCCGGCGGCTATCGTTCCCGCCGCCGCCCCAGGTAGGAAAGCGGGCGAAATTTGCAGCAGCAGCATGATAATAACCACCAACAGCAGCCCCCGCGCGCCGTGATACAACAAAATGGCCATGCTGCGGGCCAGCAGCACCAGCTGGGGCGAGACGCCGCTCAGCCATATCTGCTCCAGCGTGCCTGCCTGGGCGTCGTCGCTAAGGCTGTCTACCGTGCGCAAGATGCAGCCGTCGGCTACGCGCCAGATGACAAAGCCGACCAGGGAAGCCAGTTGCGCCCGGCCGCCGTATTCTCCTTCGGCCACTAGATAAAATAGACCGGATAGCAGCAAAAAACCAAGGGTAAACAGCAGCTGGTCTGCTACGACTTCCAGCCAGTAGGCGCGCGCCCGCAGCAGCTCACGCCGCGCCTCTGCCACTGCTATGCGAAAAAAATTAATCATCTGCCTGCTCCGGTTCGGTCAGAGAAAGGAAGATTTCTTCCAGATGCGCCCGACGGCGGCCCACTTCCTGAATGGACACGCCCCCGGCGTTGAGCTGCTGCAACAGCCGCAGCAGCAGCGCCTGGTCCAGCCCCGGCAGCAGCAGCTGCGTCGTCCCGTTCTCGCCAGAGATGGCCGCATCCGGAACCACCTGCTGCACCTGCGCCCATAGCGCCGGCGGCACCGCGCCGGTCACGTGAATCTCCACTACGTCTCGCTGCGCGCTGTAGCGGCGCAGCAAGGATTGGGTTTCTTCGGAGACCACTTCCCGCCCCTGGTGGATGACGATGATGCGCTGCGCCAGCTTTTCGGCCACGTCCATCATATGGGTGGTAAGTAAAATTGCTTTGCCCTGCTTGCGGGCCAGTTGAGCAACCGTCTCTTCCAGCTGCCGGGCGGCTTTTACATCCAGGCCCAAGGTTGGCTCGTCCAGCAGCAGCAAATCGGGATCGTGCAGCAGCGCGCTGGCTATGGCCAGCTTCTGCTGCATCCCGCGGCTGAAATGGCGCACTTCCTGGCCGCGCTGCGCCTCCAGGCCAAACAGGGACAGCAGTTCATCAATGCGCCCAGCCAACTGCCGCCGTGGGGTCAAACGTAGCGCGCCAAAGTAGCGCAAATTTTCTTCCGCCGACAGACGCCAATAAAGATTGCGCGCCCCTTCCAGCACGGCCCCGATGTGGCGCACGCTGGTCGTGCGCGCTCGCACCACGTCGTGGCCCATGACGCACACGCTGCCGGCGGTGGGCAGCACCAGGCCGGCGATCATCTTCACGGCCGTTGTCTTGCCGGCGCCGTTGGGACCCAGCAGGGCCACAATTTCACCGGGATGCAACGTCAGATTAAGCGCTGAAACGGCCGCTTTGGCCGCGCCCGGATACACTTTGGTGATCTCCTTCACTTCCATTACTGGATTCGCATCATTCATCACTGTTTCTCTCCATAATTACCTGCATCCCGGTAGTTTACGCCAGCAAGTCGTCCGGCGTAAAGGGGATATGCAGGGTAACGGCCGTCCCCCCACCTTCACGTCCGGTGACGTGCAATGTGCCGCCGGCCAGTCCGGCCCATTCGTGCATGCCTACAATGCCAAAGTGGCGCGCCCGGACCAGCGCCGGCAGAGACCAGGCAGCCCTGTCCGCGTGGCAGCCATTGTCTGCTATCACCAGGGACAGGCGTTCTTTCTCGTAAGACAGGCAGACCCAAACGGCCGTTGCCCGCGCATGTTTACACACGTTATTCAGCGCTTCATGCAGGATATAATAGATGGTCACCGTCGCCGCCTGTGGGATGTACACCTCAGGATCAACGCGCACGTCCAGGTGCACGTCCCACCGCGCTTTGTCTCGAAACAGATACACTACTTCCTTAACCGCCCACTGCGCGCCCTGCTTCAGCAGCGGCGGGTGCAACCCGGCGCAAATATCGCGCAGCTGGCGACTGGTATGCTGCATCTCGTGGCTAAGCGTGGCCAACTCGGTCGCAGCTAAATTAGCCGCAGTAGCCGGCGCCAACGCTGCTGCCTGCTCGGCCAGCCGGTTCAACCGCCCAGCAGCCAGGGAAACACTTTGCAGCGGCTCGTCATGTATTTGGGCCGCCAGCTGCATGCGCTCTGCATCGCGCACACGGAGCAGTTCACGAGACATGGCGCGTGAGGCGTCAACAAGGCGCATCGCCTCCGCAGCCACAGCCATCACGCCGGCCACCTGGCCGACGTAAGCGATTTGCCGCGTATTTAAATACCCGTCCGGCACGGGCGGACCGAGACAAAGCGCGCCGATGATCACGTCACCCAGAGCCAGCGGCGCCACGGTGGCTATCCAATCGCAGCAGGCCAGCAGAGGATGCCCTTCTTCTTCGCCCGTCCAGCGGCGGGTTGTCACGCCTGAGCCATACGGGGCCAGCGCCATCGTCATCAGCGCGGCAATAGGCTCGGTAACACGCACCTGGTCGATGCAGACCAGACGGCTGGACTGATCGGCCAGCAGGAGAGCCATCTGGCGCACCTGCAACTGCCCAGCCACATCTCGCATGACGTTTCCTAGGGTAGATGGAGGCGGATAGGCGGCCAGTGCGGCGGGGATGG
>CALBTC010000440.1 GCA_937967805.1 uncultured Anaerolineaceae bacterium | reverse complement strand
ATAAAGCGCAGCCACTGTGGATAAATGCCCACGGGCCAGCGTCCGGCGCTGTACATGCTCTGGAAGATGACCAAAATGTTTTCTACACGAACAAACCAGAAGGAGCAGGTGGCCAAGATGAGCCAGAAACTGTATACGATGGTGGCCCCACAAAAGAGAGCGATGGCGAATACGGCCGTTTCCCCCCAACCAATCTCACTCTGCAACCGCACCAACGCAATGCCAATCACTGCCAGGCCAATCAGCACGTCTACCAACTTCCAGATTTCCACCCGCTGTATGCTGACCAGCAGCTGGGAGTCGGCCGGTTTGACAAGGGTGAAGTCCAGCGTTCCCTGGCGCACATCCTGCATAAACCGCTCCATGCTGGGATTGATCACCATGTTGATGAGACCACCCACCAGCAGGTAGATGCCTACCAGGGCAATGAGCTGATCGGATGACCAACCACCTAAATCTTCTGTGTGCTGAAACACCACTGCCAGGCCACCCAACGACACCACCAGCCCAAGGATTGATTCAAAGACCTGGATAAAAAAGTTGGCCCGATACTCCAACTCGCCCAAAATCCCCAGACGAAAATAGGTGGTAATGATACGAAAAGTCCTCATTCAACCTCGTGTAACTGAACCGCAAAGGGCGCGCAGGGCGCAAAGAATGAAAGAGAAAAGCTTTGCGCACTTTGCGTCCTTAGCGGTGAAATCTAGGAGCCAAAGGCGCTGTAGCGGCGCACGCCTGCCCGCCAAATCGCTCTGACGGCCAGAACGCCCAGCGTGACCCAAATGAGCTGCGCCAGGAGTCCGGTGTAAACGGCCGTTCCCGCCACCCGTCCCAGCAGCAGTTCCACCGGAAAGGCCAACATCCAGCGAAACGGCGAAATGGATGCGGCCGTTTGCAGCCATTCCGGTAACAGTGAAAGCGGCGACAGTTGGCCGGCCAAAAACAGCTTGCCCAAAAAGTAAATACGGTTGATCGCCGAAATCCGCGTGGTCCAAAAAGCAGCCATCGCCAACGTCCAGCCCAGCAAAAATTGGATGAGAAAGGCCATCATCAACGCCGGCACAAAAGCCAGGAGCTGCCCCGTTTGCGGCTGCCAGACCGGCTGGAAGATAAGGACCAGAACGATGGTCGTGGGAATGACCACCACGGAGGTGATCACTTTGTACGCCATGTTTTCCGCCAGATCGGCGTGGATGGGGTGCATGGGGCGCAGCAGCCGGGCCGAAAGCTGCCCCTGCCGGATAATGTAGTCGTATTCCCACATGTGCCAGCAAAAGGTGAGGTGATTAACCACCATCGCGGCAATGAAGTAGGCGGCAAATCCGGCGCGATCAAAACCGCCCACGCTGCCGCCGCTGGCCGCAGCCACGTTGGACCATACCACCAGGTACACCACCGGCTCAATGATGATGCCGATGAGCCAGATGATCATGGCCACGCGGTACTGCACCTGAACGGCCGTCCACACCTTAAACTGTGCCTGATAAATTGAGAGATGTCGGGTAAAGCTGTTTTGCATCATTGCAGCCGGATGTCAGTGAGGATTACTTCAATTTAACTCGTGGTCTGGAACGCACCCAAGCTGGTTTGCACGATTTCTGATTCGGCAGGCGACAAGACGGACCAGGGTGCGTAGAAAATGTCGTTTGTTGTTTGTTCGGCCGTTTGGCGCACAACATGCCCGTCTTCTGTCAAATGGTAATTCTGCTGTGCCTGCTTGAGCCAACCTAACTGGATCAGCTCTTTTAGGGCAACGGCCGTCTCCTCCGCAGAAAATCCACGGCGAGCCAGTTTGGAAACCAACTCATCCAGCGTTGCTGTTTCACTTTGCCAGACTTCACCCAGGATTTCCCAGGCGTGTGGCGAAACGACGTGCTGCCCGCGCCAGCTTGCCAGGTGAGCATCATCGCGGAAGGCACCCAGGTCCATGCGCAGCTCGATGAATTGAGCCAGCGGGGCCAATAGCGTAACCGGTGGCTTCAGCCCCTGCTGCCGCCGGGTGTGAAAGGCCCAGGCTGATGCTTTTGCGATGGTGACGGCCGTTTCCGCCACCACACGCGCCAACAATTCGTTTAACTGCCCCAGCCCCGCTGCCGGCAGCAAATCCAGTTCGGCCAGAGCGTCATTCAAAATCTGCCAGCGCTGCCGGCGCACCGCCTCCCCCTTTTCTGTGATTTGCAACGTGCCTTTATCATTTGACTGCAAAAAACCCGCAGCCAGACAATCTGACCAGAACGCGTCCACGACATCGTGGTGGTCAAACGGATCTCGCTTTTGAAAATGCGCCGTGGAAATTGCGGCAGCATCATAATTTTCTACAATGTAGATGAAGTGGAAAACATGCCGGGGTTCAACGTCGTACGCCTCCACAAGCGCCATCATGGCCTGGCGCGCAGATGCAGGCAATGCCTGACCAATTTGGCTATGCGCAGCCAGGATTTGGGGCCAGATATTGAGGGCCGTATCCGTCACACTGCTCAGCTTTTTTCCTTCTTCGGCTTCCGCTTGCGCCGCGTCTGCTCAAAAATAGAATCGGGATCGACGCCTTGCTCCAGCAGCACCTGCCGCTTCGGTTTGAGCGCCCCCGTAGGGCAAACGCCCACGCACTGGCCGCAAAAAACGCAGGTGGTGTCCATCATGCCGTTGCCGTTGAAGGTGCCGATTTGGGTGTCGTAGCCACGGCCGTCGAAGCTCAGGGCAAAGGCAAACTGAGCGTCGTCGGCGCACACCTGCACGCAGCGCCAGCAGTTGATGCACTGGTTGTAATCGCGAATGTAAAATGGATTGTCGTCGTAAATCGGCGCGGTGCGCGGTTCGGCATCAGCAAAGCGCAGCGGATCGGCGTCGTAGCTGTCCAGCAGGTCCAGAATGTTGGGCGCTTCATCGACGTTGACGGTAGACGCCAACATTTCCAAAATGGTGCGCCGCCCCCGTCGCACGTCTTCAGAGTTGGTGACAATTTCCATACCATCGGCACACTTCGCCACGCAGGCGGCCAGCTGCACCCGCTGCCCGGCGTCCACCGAGCAAATGCGGCACAGCCCGTTGGCCGTCAGGTGCGGATGGTAGCATATGACCGGAATCTCAATCCCTATCTGCGCCGCCGCATCTAAAATTGTTGTATCTTTGGCAACGGTCACTTCCTGACCATCAATTGTCAGCGTTACGGTTTCGCTCATACCTTACTCCAGGAATCTATGCTTTTGTTGAATCGGTTGTAAGTGTGTGGGCCAGTAATCCAACTGACCCACACACAAGTTTATGCTGTTTTTTCTTGCGCCACGCGCTTTTGCAACAGCTTGGCGCGCGGATTTTCAATGCGTACGGCCGTTACCTTATACTCAGGAATTTTAGCCACCGGGTCTAGGGCAAAATCCTGCGTGAGCATGTTGGCCGGCGCTTCGCGCCAATGAAACGCCAGGAATATCGTGCCCGGCGGCACATCGTCGCTAATCTGCGCCCTGGTGCGAACTTCGCCACGGCGGCTTTTAATGACGACGGCCTGATTATCTTCAAGCTGAATCGCCGCCGCATCCACCGCGTTGATCTCCACATAGCCACGCGGTTCACGCCAATTCAGCGGGACGCTGCGCCGCGTCTGCGTGCCGGTATGGTAATGATACAACACCCGCCCCGTCGTCAAAATGAGCGGGTATTCCTCGTCTGCCTGCTCGGCCGGATCTTTGGCCTCGATGGCGTGGAACTTGCCCAGCCCACGCGAGAAGCCCTGGGTGTGCAAAATTGGTGTGCCGGGATGCTCCGGCGTGGGGCAAGGCCATTGCAGGCCCAACTCAACCAGCCGATCGTGCCGCATGCCCGCATAAATCGGCGTCACCTGGGTGAGCTCGTCGAAAATTTCGGCCGTATTTTCATAGCGCCAATAATCGGGATGGTCACGCTGAAGGCCCATCGCCGCGTCAAAATGGGCTGCCACTTCCGCCGTAATTTTCCAGTCGGGCCACGCCTCGCCGGGTGAGTCCAACACGGGCTGAATTAGCTGCACGCGCCGCTCGGTATTGGTAAAGGTACCATGTTTTTCCAGCGATGAAGCCGCGGGCAGCAGCACATGGGCCAATTGACCCGTCTCGTTCAGGAAGATATCCTGCACCACCAAAAAGTCCAGCTTACGAATGGCCGCTTCTACATGCGTCGTGTTAGGGTCAGACATCATTGGGTTTTCACCCATCACGTACATGGCGCGCACCTTACCTTCATGAGCGGCACGCATCGCTTCCACAATGGTCAGCCCCACTTCCCCAGGCAAGGTGTCAACGTTCCATGATTTGGCGATGGCCTCACGCTTGGCGGCGTCGGTCACGGCCTGATAGCCGGGATAGACGTTGACCAGACAGCCCAGGTCGCACGCGCCCTGTACGTTGGCCTGCCCGCGCAGCGGATTAACGCCGGTGGATGGCTTGCCTACCTGCCCGCAAAGCATGGCCAGGTTAGCCAGGGTCATCACCATATCGGTACCATTGCTGCGTTGGGTGATGCCCATCGCATACAAAATGGTGCTGTGGCCGCGTGGCTCATTGTAGAGGGAACGGCCGTTCACCCGTTCCCCATTGGCATAAATCCGCGCCGCCTGCTCGATCAGCTCCAGCGGCACGCCGGACTGCAATGAAGCCATCTCCGGCGTATACGCCTTCACCACCTCACGAAATTCATCGTACCCTTCGGTACGGGCGGCAATAAATGCCTCGTCGATCCACCCTTCACGAATGATGACATGCATAATCGCCAGGAAGATGTAAATGTCTGTGCCCGGCTTGATTTGCAGGAACAGGGTGGCGTGATCCACCAGCGGGATGCGCCGCGGATCGACGATGATGACGTTGGCCCCATGCCGCGCTGCGCGCACGACTTCATAGCTCAGAACGGGATGGGATTCGGCCGTATTCGAGCCCGTTATAAAAATACAGTCGGCATCACGAATCTCAGCGATTGAGTTGGTCATTGCCCCACTTCCGAAGGCCTTCACGAGGCCTGCAACGGTTGAGCTGTGTCAAAGCCGGGCGCAATGGTCCAGATTGTTGGTGCCAATACCGGCGCGCATGAACTTTTGGAAGACGTAGTTGTCTTCGTTGGTGCAGCGGGCCGAAGCCAGCCCCATAAACGCATCCGGTCCATGCGCCCTCGCTGTCTCGGCAAACTTTTCCCCGACCAGCTTCAGGGCAGTGGGCCAATCGATGGGCACAAAGCTGTCTTGGACATCCGGCTTGCGCACGGCCAGTGGGGATTTCTGCGGCAGTTCCCACGGTTCGTCTGTGAGGCCCATCTCGTACGCCAGGTCGCGGCGCAGCATCGGGCTGGTCAACCGGTCCCGGTGCGTGGCAAAGTCCCAGCCGTAGCGCCCCTTGGTACACAGCATTTCCCCATTGACCGAATTTTCGGGGACGCCTTCGGCATAGAGAATCTCCCCGTTTTTGCGGGCATAGCTCACTTTGCAGCCAACGCCACAGTAACCGCAGGTCGTTTCAACGCGATCCAGCTCCCACTCTCGCCCCTTGCCCTTGCGCGAGACAGGCATGAGCGCAGCCGTGGGGCAAATCTGCACGCAGGACCCACAAAAGACGCAGGAGGAGTCGAGCATCGGGCCATCGAACGGCGTGGCTACATGGCTGGTAAAGCCCCGGCCAACTACCTCAATGGCGTTGGCACCAATGACTTCGCGGCAAACCCGCTCGCAACGGCCGCACAAAATGCAGTATTGATGGTCGCGGATAAAAAAAGGGTTGTCGTCCTGGTAAAGCGTACGGCCGACTTCAAATTCATGGCTGGTTTCTGTGACCCCATACTCATAGGCGTACTTTTGCAGCAGGCAGGCCCCTGCCTTTTCGCAGGTGACGCAGTCTAGAGGATGTTCAGCCACAAACAGGTCAATTACATCGTGGCGCAAGTCAGTGAGCTGGCTGCTTTGCGTGCGAATATCCATCCCTTCTTCACACAGCAGGCCGCAGCTGGCCACCGGCGCCGGCCAATCGTTCACCTCCACCAGGCACAGGCGGCAGCCGCCAGAAACCGAAAGTTCCGGATGGTAACAGAGATGCGGTATGTCGATGCCATGGGCCAGCGCTGCCTCAATAACGGTGCTGCCTGACGGCGTGGTGATCGTTTTGCCATCAATCGTTAACGTAATCATTTCTCATTGCTCCCCAAAGCGTCTGCTGCAAGCAGCTGCTCGTATTCGTGGCGGAAATAAGTTAGGGTGCTTAGCACCGGATTGGGGGCGGATTTGCCCAGCCCGCACAGGCTGGTGGTCTGTACGGTGCGGCAGAGCCGCTCCAGGCTGTCCAGGTCAGCCTGCGTCGCTTTCCCGGCGATCATTTTGTCTAGCTTGCCGCGAATTTGCACGGTGCCCACGCGGCAGGGCAGACATTTGCCGCAGCTTTCGTCAACGCAAAAATCAATAAAAAACCGGGCAAAGTCCGGCATGCGGGTACTGTCGTCGATAATCACCAGACCGCCAGATCCCATGATGGACCCCAGCTTGGTCAGGTTTTCGTAATCTACCGGGCTATCCAGGTGCTCGGCGGGAATACAGCCGCCACTCGGACCACCCGTTTGGGCGGCTTTGAAAGTACGGCCGTTTGGCACACCATCCCCCATCTCATACACAATTTCACGCAGCGTGATCCCCATCGGCACCTCGATCAACCCTGTGTTGCGCAGCTGCCCGGCCAGAGCAAACACTTTTGTTCCCTTGCTCTTTTCGGAGCCAATGCCGGCAAACCAG
>CALBTC010000439.1 GCA_937967805.1 uncultured Anaerolineaceae bacterium | reverse complement strand
GCTTTTTGAGGCAACGACTACCCCTTCGGTAACATTTTCTATTGAGGCAACGCGGATGGGGAGCGGGGTGCAAAGATTGGTCCAATCTTACTTGTGTAAGGTTCTAAACAAAGCTACCAAGATTGGACCAATCTGGAGATTAATTTCTTGGTGAATTATGTGCGATATTTTGAAGAGGCAGCTTCTTTGAGGACTTCGGTTGCCCATTGATTGATGCTTTTATTATTGATTTCTGCTTCAGTGGCCACAGCCATGTGGAGGTCAGGAGGGACTCGCAGCGTCAGTTTACCAGAGTAAGATTTTTGTGGCTCTTGCCCAAGTTTTTCACAGACTTCCAGGTAATGGTCTATCGCTTCGTGAAAGGCGGTTTCTAATTCTTCCACTGTGCTGCCGTGGAAGCCAACAATGTCCCGAATGCCAATGATATGCCCCACGAAAATCCTATCGACGGGATCATATTCGACTTTTGCTGAATACTCTTTGTATTTCATTTCATTCATGGTTCTATTCCCGCCCTTCGCAGAAATTCACGCACATCGCCGTCTGCTTCTGCATGGGCGAATTCTGACTCTATTTCGCGCAGTTCTCGTTGAATTTCGGGATCATTTGCCATCGCTTTAAGGTCGTTTTCATACAGGCTTTTTTGATTTATTGTATTTTCTTTAATCCGCTGCACGAGGCGTTCCATAAGCCAAAGCTGTTCGTCTAACGATAAACGGCCGAAATTCTCTTCCATTTGCGATAACATGGGCATGTTCATCAGCTTGTCTCCGTGAATCTTTCTTGTTTCTGCTTAACCGTGACTGGATTATACAACGGAAAAGTCGCTGCTCAAGCGGTAGCGACGGCTCATTTAGCAAGCACGGCCGAAAATTCGCTCCTTACTCAAATTCGTTGTTGTCCCTGCCCCAAATTTCCCCGGAAACTGTTCCTGACGGCCGAAGTTCCTGCTCATGCTCCTGAGCAATCTTTAGCACAAGTTTTGCTTTCTCTTGTGGAGCGAAACCATGGAGACGAAATAGCACAACGCCATGTGCTGCCTGATTTTGCCGAAAAACCAACTCGCCAAAATCTTTGTCGAACGTTAACAGAATGGCTTGTTGATCGTTGGCCAGTTGCAAGACTTCTTCATCAGAAATACTTGGTGACATTTCGGCAATGTACCAAACTGCATGACCTTCCTGGCGGAGGAGCTTAACAATGGGTTGGTCAATCCCTTCATTGGCAACGAAGTTCATGCCACGACTGGATAGTTAGTGGGGTAAACAATGTCAGACCGCAAGGTTTAGGCAGCGTAGGCCAATGCTGCCTGAATGCCTTCCCGTGTTAAGCGAGGATGGGCTTCCAATAATTGGTCAACAGTTTCTCCCGCTGCCAGTTTTTCCAATATCAACTCAACCGTCAGGCGCGTGCCCTTAATTACCGGTTTGCCCATCATGATTTTGGGATCAGAAATTATCAAATCAGTGTTCATCATCGTTACCATGTTTAGGATGTATGGTCGGCATTATAACAGAAATATTGGTTGTACGGCCGTTTCTGCCACCAATCTGGCAGCACGCCAACCACAAACCAGGCCAGGCATGTGGCGCTGCCAGCGCCTGCACTGAGCGAAGCCGAAGCGAGACAGGCCACAGCCCTCAATAATCAAGAAGACCCGCCCATAGCAGGCGCCTGGAAAGGGTTTTTCAAGCTATTGTCTTTTGCAGAACTTGTTCAAACCATAAGATTGCTGCCTCGCCCTCTTTACGCGTAATATCATCTACTTTTCTGCTGTGGCGGATGCAATTTCGTAATTCCGCTAATTGATCAAATTTTGTGGATAAGGTCATTTTATTGGCAAATCGCTTTTCGAATAATGCCCAAAGGGCTTTGTTTAAAATTACGTCTTGTATTTGCCGCAAGTCAAAGTATTCAAGCTTTCCCGACATGGTTTGATAGTAATCCGCGTCAAGAGCAGCATTCTTGCGCATTGCCTGTTGTATGCGCTCATTAACTTTTGAAGAAATGTGTTGAGGCAATTTTTCAGGATCATTGTTTAAGACGTCAGCTACCATTGATCGAAGTTCCAGTTCTACAAGTTCGATCGATTCGTCAAGCTGACGAAGCTGAGGTGACAAGTCTAACCGCTCTTTAATTAGTAATTGTTCTATGGCTTCTTGTATGGTCCTTTGACGTTCAGTTATAAAAAGCTCAAAATCCTCGACCGTGAATGGTTTTCGCATCAGAATTTCTTGTGCACTTGCTGAGATGAAGTGAGATTCTAGAATTTCTCGGACGGTTTGCTCGCCATTCTCAGAAATTAATTCTGGCAGGTACTGATTAGGCAAGCGATCATTTATTACTCGTCTGTTTGTCAGCGCCGTAAGTGGTGTTCGATTTAGAATTGTGTGAATATGACTCCCTTCAATATTGTCTTTTCCCCATGAGGCTGGAATGATATGATGATCATCTAGATCACCGTGTTGAGGTAAATTTCCGGTCATCCAATCACGGGCTCCCTGCAATACAAGCAAGTTAAAAATGCCATTGTAGACTGAGGTGCCACGTTTAACTTCTTTTCGCAATTCTAAGTTACGGAAGCGAGTCTTGAATTCTTGCAACAATGCTGGTTCTAAATCATCATTTTCTATCCAAGCTTTGATATCAAGAAAATCACGAGCACTCGTTGATTCCACGGCACCTGAGTAACGGTTTGTAAAAACCGATGCCCAGTACCATCGTCTAATTTTTCGCTGTGCTTCTAACTGTCTACTGGAAGGTAGTGTTTTTACATGAGCTTGTATAGCCGCAAATACCGGGAGAATAGATACATAAGGCAAATAATTAGACGCAATTGCACCAAATTCTTGGGGGTGGCGAAGTAAGTTTATTGCGTTTTCCAGGGCATTAACAGCATCATGCCATCGTCTTTCAAAATCTCTCTCAGTGGGTATCAATATTTCCTTCCGACGAGTTCCGTCCGGATCACGCACTGGTTTTTCTTCTCCTGGCAACAGGAAATAAAGGTACTTTGGAGAACAATAGGCTTGTCGCAAAATTGACATAACCTGAAGTATGTAAACATTCATTTTTTGTGTATCAACAAACTCTAAACGTGGAGCCGCTTCTCGCCACATGTGTTTAAGTTGTAAACCCTTTGGTTTCAGCAAAGCGTTGATTAAATCGAAGGCATCTAGGCGAATACCGCGACTATTAATTTGTGTGAAAATGTCACATACTTTATCTATCTCAATATCTTTGTCTAGTTCAATGTATGAAATCTGGTACTGTTCAGTGATTCCTTTTAAATGACTGCCAAACAACCTTGCGTTGGTAGCGTGTTGAGCTGCAATTTCAGCTTCATTTGTTGCTTCCATTTCACTCAGATTCTTGCTTCGCTGTTGCCAGTACTCCTCGTATCCTTGTACCCAACTGTATAAGTCCCAGCCACCGGTTCCTATGACAGATAAAGGGAAAATATGATCCGCAAACTGAGCTTCAGGATCTTCCAATAGAGGTGTCCATCTTCTGCTTATCCAATCATAGTTAAATGCTTCATCGTAATCTTCGGACATAAACATGTCTACCCGAATGTAGTAAAATGCTTGACTTGCCCTGTTGGGTAATGGTACATCGGGTGCAAGAAACGCATAAAACATTGCAGTTAGACGCTGTTGACCATCAAGTACAATATACTCAGGATTAGTATTCCCCGAATAACCGTAAATTGGTTCGCAAGACAGTGCCTTAAAGTTGCCCTCTTTGCCTTTCCACAATAGTAGGCTGCCAATATAGTAGTCCAGGAAAATGGAACGCATCAACTCTCGAATATCCCAAGGTTTCCATTCAAATTCGCGTTGGAAGTCAGGAATAACATAGCGACCTTCTTTGAGACGACTAATTAGAGTATTCAAACTTATGTGATCTGGCTTCTGAGCATCCTTCATTGTGGTTTGTCCTTAAGCTAAACGTATTTGAGGCACTTCTTTATGCGATTTTTTGGTGAGCACCAGTTGGCAGAAATCATTTTACAAAACGATAAATCTGAGTGCAAAAAAATTATGATTTCAACCTTTCCATCCCCGCATCATACAGCGGCTCAGCCACCACCGTCGCCATGTGGCGTTCGCCGAAGTATTCCACCTCGATTTGCGTGCCGGGTGCGGCATGGGCGCCGGGCAGATAACCGTACAGGATAAACTTGCCCACGCTGTAGCCGTAGTTGGCGCTGGTGACGTGCCCCACACATTCACCGTCGGCAAAAAGCGCCTCGTAGCCCAGGGCCATGCCACTGTTGTTAAACGTCAGGCAGCACAGCTTTTTCTTCAGCGGCTTGTCCTTCAGTTCCCGGCAGGCGTCGCGGCCAATGAAGTTACCTTTTTTCAGACGCACCGTCCAGCCCAGGCCGGATTCGTAAGGCGAATATTCGGTGTAGACGTCGCCGCCCCACAGCCGGTACCCTTTTTCCAGGCGTAATGAGTCAAACGCACCCATCCCGGCAGCAATCATCTCTACTTCGCGGCCGGCTTCCCATAGTAAATCCCACACCTGCAAGGCCATGTCGATAGGGAAGTGCAGCTCCCAGCCCAGCTCGCCGGCGTAGGAGATGCGCATGGCATACACCGGCACCAGCCCAATTGTGATCCACTGTGCTGTGAAGTAGGGGAACGCTTCGTTGCTCACGTCGGCGTTTGTGACTTTTTGCAGCACCTGGCGCGCGTTGGGACCCCAGAGGCCAACGGCCGTCCAAGCCCCCGACACATCCGTTACCACCACCGAACCATCTTTAGGCGCATGTTGCTGCACCCAGGCCAAATCCAGCGGCAGCGTGCCTTCGCCCACAAAATGCCAATATTTGTCAGGCGCAACTCGTGCCACCGTCAGGTCCCGCTTGATGCCGCCTTTGGGCGTGAGCCAGGTGGTGTAGACGACGCGCCCCACCGGCACGTCCATCTGGTTGCTGCACAAATAGTTGCTAAATTCGGCCGCGCCCGGCCCTTTTACCTCGATGATCGACAGGCCGGTCAGGTCAAACATGGCCGCGTTGTTGCGCGTTTCCAGATGTTCTGCCCCCTGAATCGGCGACCAGTAGTCGGCCGCCCAGCCGCTGCGCTGGGGAATCTGGTCTTCATACTTTTCCAGTAAGCGACTGTTTTCTTCAAACCAGTTGGGCAGCTCAATCCCGGCAAAGGCGGTGTACTCTGGCTTCAAGGCTTTTAGCCGGGACATGAACGGACTCATTCGCACGTTGCGCGGCTCGGTGATTGGCTGTTTGGGATGAATGATGTCGTACACTTCGCGGTAATTTTTCTTGGTGATGACCGTGGTGTACGCCTCGGTGGTCTGGAACTGGTGGAAGCGGTGCAGGTGCGCCTGGCGCAGGTCCCATTCCGGTTCGCCGGTCGTCATCCACTCGGCTACCGATTTGGCCACCCCGCCCGCGTGGGTAATCCAACTGGCAACGGCCGTCCAGAATCCCTTCACGTGCGACTCGCCAATAATGGGCATGCCGTCAATGGAGAAGGCAAACATGCCGTTAAACTGCCGCTGGAAGCCGACCTCGTCCGCCTGGGCCAGCGCGGGCAGCAGCCGCTTGGCCTGGTCCCACGGCTGGCCGAAAAAGTCATCCGGCGTAAAGTCGTGGATGGCTGTCTTTTTCACGTCCTGCGGCCGGACCATGTGCGGCCGGTGGTAGTAGCTGCCGATGCCGTAGGCTCGCCAATGATGCCGGTAATACATCGTCGAATCCAGCTCGCGCATCGTGGGGAAGGTGACTTCGTGGTCTTTGTTTGATGGGTCAAACTCAGCCAGCCGGTCCAGATCGTTGGTGACCACGTACTGGTGCTCGAAGGCCATCAGCGGCAAATGGATGCCGAACTTTTCGCTGAGCGCCGGGGCCCAAATGTTGGCCGCCAGGAGCACATTTTCACACTCGATGCGGGGCAGGTTGGGGTTGTTGGTGAGAACGGCCGTTACCCTTCCACCCTTTACCTCGATGTCGGTCATCGCCGTGTGGCCCACAAATTTGGCCCCGCCCATTGCTTCAGCATCTCGGGCTAAAGCGGCCGTGACGTGCGACCCCTTCACAATCATGCCGCGCGGAATGTACAGGCTGCCGATAAACTGTGTCGGGTCCAGCAGCGGCATTTTTGCCGCCGACTCCTGCGGCGTCAGCAGGTGTGATTCGCAGCCATATGCTTTTGAACTGCCGTGCAGCCTAATCAAATCTTGCCAGCGCGCCTCGGAGATGGCGATTTCCAGTTGGCCGGTGGGATTGAACGTGTTTTGTTCATTGCTGAAATGATCCAGGCCGGCGATGAGATCGGCCGTGTACAGGCCCATCTGCGTCAGCAGCTTGTTGTGGCTAAGGGGCACCACGCCGCCCGGCGCGTGCGACGTCGAGCCGTCGTTTTCAAACAGCGCTCCCTTGTCGATGACCAGAACGTCCTTCCAGCCCATTTTGGCCAGGTGGTACGCCGTGGCGCAGCCCACAATCCCGGAACCAATAATGACAACCTGTGCTTGATGCGTCATGTGCTTTTCTCCCTGAAATAATCCACAGATTTCGCAGATTGGTTTAGAAAAATCTGTGCAATTTGCTAATGTTTATTGTTGTTGGCAAGGTAGGGGCAACCCTTGTGGTTGCCCAATAGATGGCCCGACCAGCACGTTGGGTAGGCACAAGGCCTACCCCTACAGCGTGTTGATGGTCAAACATCAGTCCAAAATTGCCAACGCTTGTTCCAAATCCGCCTGGATGTCGGCCGCGTCTTCGATGCCGGCGGAGAGGCGCAGCAGGCCGTCGCCGATGCCCAGGCTGTGGCGTTCTTCCGGGGTGAGGCTGCGGTGGGATGAGATCGCCGGGTAAAGCATCAGCGAGTAAATGTCGCCCAGCGACGTGGCGGGCTGGATGAGCTGCAAGGCGTCCATCAGGGCAAAGATTTCCGGCTTGCCCGCGCCGCGCACCTCAAACGAGAGCACCGCGCCGCCGCCTTTGCCGCCGCTCAGCCGGTGCATCAGCGCAAAC
The DNA here is from genome assembly GCA_937967805.1 of uncultured Anaerolineaceae bacterium. Next base: position 4,954 of record CALBTC010000439.1, on the reverse strand, counting down.
TGAGGATGGTCGGGCAAAAAGGCGTATTGCACCTGGCTAATTTTGGGATGGCTTTGCAGCCAGGTGGCAATTTCCAGCGCATTCTGGCACTGCTGGCGCATGCGCAGCGGCAATGTTTTTAAACCACGATGAGCCAGCCACGCTTCAAACGGTCCCAGGCTGCTGCCCAGCAGCTTGTTCAGCCGCACCATTTCGTCTTTCAATTCGGCCGTCGTGGCCACCACGCCGGCCATGACGTCGCCGTGCCCGCCGATAAATTTGGTGGCGCTGTGGATGACCATGTCGGCGCCAAATTTAATTGGGTTGCACAGGTAAGGGGAGCAGAAGGTATTGTCTACCAGCAGCAGCGCACCATGTTTGTGGGTAATTGCCGCCAGGTGGGGCAGGTCGGCTACTTTCATCAGGGGGTTGGAGATGGTTTCGACGAGAACGGCCGTTACCTTTTCCTTTTTAAATATTGCCTCAACTCCCCCCAAATCCAGCACATCCACCAGATGTACGTGTGCCCCTAGCTCTGTAAAAATTCCCTGTACCAGCGAATAGGTCGCCCCATACACATCTGCGGCCACGATGACATGGCTGCCGGCCCGCACCCCGGCCCCCAGCAGCGCCAGGTGCACTGCCGCCATGCCGGAGGGCAGGGCGATGGCAGCTTCGGCCGATTCCAGGTTGGCCACGGCCGTCTCAAACGCGGCCACTGTGGGATTGGCATACTGCGGCGAGTAGACGTAACCTGGCTTCTCGCCGCCCAACACCGCATCCAACTCCGTCGAATCGGCAAAGGTATACCCTACAGAAGGGAAAATAGGCGTTACGACAGAATTGATGTTGGCGAAAGTAGCTCGCTCGCCAGCATGAACGGCACGCGTGTTGAACTGCTTCTCTTTCAAACGCTTCTCTCCAAACTCACTTGCGAAAAAAACTTTGACGCAAAGGCGCAAAGAGGCAAAGAATGGTTTTTCTTTGCACCTTATGTCGCTTTGCGTTCTTTGCGTCAGAATCCTCCATTTCTTAATCCCTTAAACTGCTTCCACTGTATCACAACACCACCTCTCCGGGCGAACCAAAATTGAGTTTACCGAATCCCCAAACCGTGCTAAGATCAAGCTCCATGAGCGAGAGTTTGCCCCCCCTGGAACAATTTGCCTTAACATTATTTGATATTGGTGCCGTTCAGCTTGGAAAATTTAAGCTGCACAGCGGCAAAAGGTCCCGCATTTATTTGGATTTGCGCCTGCTGGTTTCCCATCCACAGGCGCTGCGCCAGGCTATCGCCGCCTACCGCACGGTGCTGGATACTCTCTCCTTTGATTTGCTGGCGGCGACGCCGCTGGCCGGGCTGCCGCTGGGTACGGCACTGTGCCTGGAGCTGGATAAGCCGCTTATTTACCCACGCAAGACAGCCAAAAGTTACGGTACAGGCAAGCAGATTGAAGGCGTGTGGCAGGTGGGACAAACGGCCGTTGTCATCGACGACCTCATCACCTCCGGCGACTCCATTTTGCAAGCCATCGTCGCCCTCAAAGCGTCCGGCTTGCAGGTCAATGAAGCGGTGGTGCTGGTTGATCGCGAGCAAGGCGGCGTGGCTACCATGCAAGATCATGGCTACCAACTCCATGCCGCCATGACCATCAGCCGCCTGCTGGCCATTTTAGAAACGCACCAACGCATCACCAGTAAAGATCGCGACAAAGTCATGAAATCGCTCGCTTAATTTCCCAGCTGCAACCAGAACCTTGAAAATTCAGCAAACAAATAAGCAAAATACAAAAGCCGCCTATCTGGCTTTTGTTGTTTTACCTTTTCAATGAATCAGGTTTAACTTGGAGGCTCAGAGGTGTGAACGCTTTTCTCTCTGCGCCTCGGCGTCTCTGCGTTAATTCCCAAGGAGTATAACAATGACTGATTTAACCCGTGGCACCGCCCACGATGTGTTTAGCTACAACAAAAATCCCCTTGACGTTATCTTTTCCCCCAAAAGCGTCGCCCTCATCGGGGCCACCGAGCGTGAAGGCAGCGTCGGTCGTACCATTTTATGGAACCTCATGACCAACTCGTTTGGCGGCACCATTTTCCCCATCAATCCCAAACGCAGCAGCGTGATGGGCATCAAGGCGTATCCCAGCATTGGCGAAGTGCCGGAAAAGGTGGATTTGGCCATCATCGTTACGCCGGCGCGCACGGTGCCTGGACTTATTCGCGAATGTGTGGACGCAGGGGTGAAGGGGGCCATCGTCATCTCCGCCGGATTTAAGGAGATTGGCCCGGAAGGGGTGAAGTTAGAGCAGGAAATCCTGTATGAAGCGCGGAAAGGGCAGATGCGCATCATCGGTCCTAACTGTTTGGGCGTGATGAACCCGATTAGCGGCCTGAACGCTACCTTTGCCAGCGCCATGGCCCGTCCTGGCACCGTGGGCTTCATCAGCCAGAGTGGGGCGCTGCTCACATCGATCCTCGACTGGTCCTTCCGTGAAAACGTAGGTTTTAGCTCCTTTGTTTCCATTGGCTCAATGCTGGATGTGGATTGGGGCGACCTGATTTACTATTTGGGCGACGACCCGCGAACCAAAAGCATCGTTATCTACATGGAGTCGATTGGCAACGCGCGCTCCTTTCTCTCCGCAGCACGAGATGTGGCCCTGGCCAAGCCGATCATCGTCATTAAGCCGGGGCGTACCGAGGCAGCGGCGCAGGCAGCGGCGTCACACACTGGTTCCATGACGGGCAGCGACGAGGTGCTGGCAGCGGCGTTCCGTCGCTCCGGTGTGCTCCGCGTGGACTCGATTGATGATCTGTTTAACATGGCAGAGGTGCTGGCCAAACAGCCCCGGCCACGCGGTCCGCGCCTGACGATTGTCACCAACGCCGGTGGTCCTGGCGTGCTGGCTACCGACGCCCTCATCACCAACCGGGGCGAACTGACAGACCTGTCTGAAAAAACCATGGCGGAGCTGGATGATTTTTTGCCGCCGCACTGGAGCCGCAATAATCCGGTTGATATTTTGGGAGATGCCGACGCCGAACGGTATGCCAAATCGATCCAGATTGCCGCCAACGACGAAAACAGTGACGGCCTGCTGGTGATTCTCACGCCGCAAGCAATGACGGATCCGACGCAGACGGCGCAGGAGCTGAAGAAGCTGTACGGCCGTCCGCCCCAATACCCGTTTGGTAAACCGGTGCTGGCCAGTTGGATGGGCGGCGCAGACATTGCCAGTGGTGAAGCGATTTTGAACCAGGCCAACATCCCCACCTTTGCTTTTCCGGATACGGCCGCACGCGTCTTCCAATATATGTGGCGCTACCATAAGCGGCTGCAAAGTTTGTATGAAACCCCGTTCTTGCCCGAAGAAACGGAAGAAAGTACCCAGAAAATTGGCGAAATCACCCAGATGCTGGCCGACGTGCGCCAATCAGGGCGCACCATCCTCACTGAGTACGAATCCAAGCAGGTGCTGGCCGCCTATGACATTGCTACCGTAGAAACCCGACTGGCCAAAACGGCCGATGAGGCCGTTAAAATCGCTGAAGAGATGGGCTACCCCGTGGTGCTCAAGCTCAACTCGGAAACCATCACCCATAAAACCGACGTGGGCGGCGTGCGCCTGGATTTGGCCACGGAAAGCGAGGTGCGCCACGCTTACACCACGATGGAAAAATCGGTAACGGAAAAATACAGTGCCGAGGATTTTTTGGGCGTTACCGTCCAGCCGATGCTGATGCTGAAGGATGGCTACGAGTTGATTATCGGAGCCAGTCCGGACCCGCAGTTTGGTCCGGTGCTGCTGTTTGGCACGGGCGGCACGCTGGTGGAGGTGTTCAAGGACCGGGCGCTGGGGCTGCCACCGCTTACCACGACGCTGGCCCGCCGCATGATGGAGCGCACCAAGATTTACACGGCGCTGCAAGGTGTTCGCGGTCGCGATCCGGTGGATTTGGCCGGACTGGAGGCGCTGTTGGTGCGCTTTGGCCAGCTTGTGGCCGACCAGCGCTGGATTAAGGAGATTGACATCAATCCACTCTTTGCTTCATCGGATCATCTCATTGCCCTGGATGCCCGCGTGGTGCTGTACGAGCCGGAGGTGACGGAAGATGAACTGCCGGAGTTAGCGATACGGCCGTATCCCGCCCAATACATCAAATCCTTAACCACCGAAGACGGCCTGGAAATTACTCTGCGCCCTATCCGCCCCGAAGACGAGCCCAAGATGGTGAAGTTCCACGAGACGCTGTCCGAGCGGTCTGTATACCTGCGCTATTTCCGCGCCTTCCAGCTCGATCAACGCGTGGAGCATGAGCGGCTTACCCGTATCTGTTTTGTGGATTATGATCGGGACATGGCCATTGTGGTCACCCGCAAAAATCCCAAAACGGATGAAGAGGAGATCATTGCTGCCGGTCGACTTACAAAAGAACGGAACGGTGACGAAGCAGAATTTGCCATTTTGGTAAGCGACCGTTACCAGGGACAGGGCGTTGGCACCGAGATGCTGGTACATTTGCTAGACATCGGCAAGAGTGAAGGTGTCAAGCGGGTAGTGGCCTACTTGCTGTCTGAAAATCGAGGCATGCGGGCTATTTGCCTCAAGCTCGGTTTCCGCCTGGAGCGTGATGGTGAGCTGATCAAGGCAGTTATTGATCTCGATTAATTTGTGACAAGGTGACCGGGTGACAAGGTGCCTGAAGTATAGTGCACCCTGTCACTCTATTCATGGGGAAACGGCCGTTCCTCGCCCCTCCCAAAATGAATCCCTCACTTCTACGAAACGGCAAATGAAAACACGTTTGTTGACGATATACAGATAATTCCCTAAAATTTCTCAACTCAGCAAAAACGCCCAATGCGTAGGCCGTTGTGTGACCTGGCTTACAAAATGCTGTGATTGAATTGCTCCCGTTTTATTTTTGATGTCAATAGAAGAAGGAGGAAAGTCATGTACAAGAAGTTCTCATT
>CALBTC010000438.1 GCA_937967805.1 uncultured Anaerolineaceae bacterium | reverse complement strand
GTTGGCTCACTGCCTTCGGTTGGCTCACTGCCTTCAGTTGGCTCGCTGCCTTCTGCCGGTTCGCTGTCTTCTGTTTGTTCACCGCTTTGCGTTGGTTCGCCGGTTGTTGAATCGCTTTCTGTATTTGCCGAAGTTGTTGATTCGCTGGGTGGTGAATTCTCATGGGCAGCGTGTCCGCCTGTTGTTGGGACATTGGTAGCGATTGCGGCAGTAGGAGAGTTGTATCGTTTTGTTAAGGCAACGGCCGTATCACTAATCGAGGGGCGTAGAAAAATAAAGAGGGGCAAGGTTAAAAATAAAGTTGCCAAAAATGGCATGAATAAAACGCGAACACGCTGCCACTGCTCCCGCCACCAGTTATGAGACAAGGTCCCCTTTTCCCACAGATCAACTTTGCTGCCCACAAATTCAGCCGGCACAGGTTCAGAATCCAGGATCGCAATAATCTTGCGATAGGTAGAATTGGCTTTTTGTAACTCCTGGGCAACGATTTGCTTGTGCCGTTCCCGTAAAAACAGCGTTATGCTAAATGATTGCCACCAATTTGTGATCTGGCCCCAATCAACCGCCTGCCAGCAGATGCCCAACAGCAAAGGTCGCCTGGCAAAGAGGATCAGTCCCAAAAGGGTGCAAATACCGCACGTCAGGAAGCCGGCGCTAATGGCTAAGGCAAACGGCCGTAAGTTAAAAAAAGTAATAAGCAGAATTGCTGCTCCCAGGCAAGCCGTCATCCAACCAAAGCTGTGGCCCATAAACCAGGTTAAATAGCGCCAACCATGCTGGCCAATCGGACGATCGCGACGATCGATAAGGAAGCCGTCCTCAGTATCTACTGATTTAACATCTTCGTTTACCTTTAAGCTGCGGTAGAGGTAGATGCTTACAAGGTACGACATCAGGGCGATCAGCCCGCAAACAATCAGGCCAATCGGGATGGTCAATGAGTGAATAGACAACAGCCACACAATGGCAACAGTTAGCACAATGCCCAAGACAACCGATGCCAGGCAAATGGCAAGGACGGTTCGCTGCATTTGGGTTGAGTGTTTAATCTTGTCAATGATAAACTGCCAAACCGATTGAATGTTTGTCATTTTTGATGTGAGTTCGAGTTGTTTTATCTTTTTTGATGAAGCCTGCCGCGAAACAGTTCATCTACCATTTTTCCTGCAAAGACAAACTATAAAGAGGGACTCACTCATACTAGCTGACTCTAAACCAAAGTCAACAGCTATTTTGGGGAGGGAGCTTGGTTTTTATTGGAACGGCCGTAACAAATAAATATCGCCACTCTCTTCTCCCACCCAGCCCACGATAATACCGTGACCACCACCGGCAAAATTAATTTCCTCACTGCGAACTTTCCAAAATAAGACGCGTTCTGCACATACCGGCCCATCCACAATCGTAACCACACGGTCTCGTGCCAGATATTTGTTCCTGACTAATGGTGTTGATTCACCAGGGCTTTGGTGAACCGCTGCCTGGAACACAGAAATGTAAGCCTGATCGCCTATCGCCAAAGACGAGGGGGAGGCACCTTCACAGACAATATCGTTGCCATGCACTTTGCCCAACACCGACGTCACGGGGCGCTGCGAGCACCCCGTGTAGCCAGGTCCATCCAATTCCAGAAAAATATTGCCGTTTTCCTGGCGCAGAGCAATTTTGTCATACTGTCCTGGTTCCAATTCTACTTCAAAGTTCTGGTCGCTCAGGCCATAGTAGCAAGCCTCATCATCAATCAGAATAGTTAATGTATTTTCTACGCCGTCAAAAAATTGGTCAGGCTGGGCGACAACGCCTACTTCAAAAGTGCCCAGGGGCGTCACGATTTCCCCTGACGCTTCAATGTCAATTTCGCCCCAGGTGTTTACGCTGATTTTTAGCGGCACAACAGGCGGATGATACGTTAACTGGCCGCCAACCTGCTGGCAGGCAATTAATAACAAACTGCTGATACACAAAACGGTAAGCTTCAAGCATTGTTGCATCATTTTTACTGGCCGAACCGCAGGCCACAACACGTTTCGGCAAAGGCGATCATCGCCTGTTGCTCTGGGGTATCGACTGTATAAAGGAGGTCAACTGAAACGGCCGAACCGCTGGCCGCGTGCGATAAAGTCCAATCCACCATCGCTGCCAACGAAGTCAACGGCGCCAAGGGCGTCAGCAGAATTAGCCGCTTAATCTGAGCCTTCACTGCGCCAGGTGGAGGCATATTCTTTAGGATCAAACAATCCAGTTTTGCAGCCTCAAATTGACGCCAGGTTTGTTCCCAGGCTGCCGGCTCGGTCTCCTGTCCCGCAACTGCTACTGATCTATCAAGCTTTGCCAACCGCTCCTGTAACAACTTTGTCCACAGCCCATCATAATCGAAGATCAGGCAGCGAGCTGGTTTTGCTGCTTCAGCAATCAGCCTGGCAGCTACTTCCAGCTTATTGGCAGTCAGCCGGGCTGCCTCTTCGCGCCGCTCACGCAAGGCGAAGAGTTCAGCTGCTCTGGAATCAACAGCCCGATCAAGAATACGGTGTAACGTTTGCCAAAAATCACGGCTGCGATTTAAAGCCGGATATTGCAGGCTGATTCGAGCGTGGCAGGCCAGGAACTCATCATTGACCGCCTGGTAAAGCTTCAATTCTTCGTCATTAAAAGGGGTAGGCCGGCGGATCACATCGAAAGAATGCAGCCAGCCATCCTGCTCACCATCGGCAAAAGTGTACGAGGCCACAGTTTGCTGCTGAAAAAATGCAGATAACATACGACCGCCTACGGCCTGCACATGTTTCAGGTCATGCCGGGTGAAGCCGATAAACTGGTCACACTCGAAGAGCAGCATGGCGATCTCTACCGGCTCCATTAGATCACAGCCGTCAACCACAGCGGAGACACGCCGGCCGGCATCTCGAAAGCGGGCCATGTGTTGATCAACCCGTCGCTCAATTTGGTCATGACGATAAATGACCACGCGTATCGGGCCGACCCGAGCAATAGGCTCACCACCAAAGACAAAAACCGACCCATTCGGGAGCTGGCATCGTCGGTGCAGTTCGGCCGCCCACCAATCAGCCATCGCTGCGTCTTGTACAAACAGGAAAACGACTCGACGCTTCTTAGCGGTCAGCACCTCGATTAAGTGCGTGCTCAGCGCCAGGCGCAATTCTAGAGGGGCAATCGCCAGAATGGCCCGATGTCGGGCAGAACGAATCTGGCCATAAAGCCGCCGCACCACTTGCCGTATTCGTGCTTGACGGTCGGGGCGTTGCCGGGATGCTCGGGCCTGCTTGATCGGCTGCGGCTTATCCTCGGCGGCTGCCTCATGAAATTGCTGCCACCATTCGATGAGGCGCGGCAGCTGCGCCTGGATCGCTTTTTCAATGTCATTACCCACTGGCATAACCACAAGCACATTTGGCCGTGTCGCCGCGGCAATGTCGGCCATTTCACGATCCCGAGTCACAATGGCACAAAATTTATTTGGATACGCCTTCATCAATGTTAAAGCCAGGGCAATTTGTTTGTGATCAACGCTTTCCGCATCCAGCGGATGGGCAATTTCTGGCAGATCATCAGTAAAGCAAAGGTGCCCGCCACCGGGCAAAGGATAGCCTTCGGCCGGGGCGCGCCGTTGCAGGTTGTTCAACTTATCGAAAGCGCTTTGGGCTGTTCTGGCCAATTTTCGGTCCATCTGGTCGCGGGCCAGTCCTCTTAGCTCATCTCGCACTGACTGCAAGATTTTCAAGTTAACCGGCTGCACACCCCAATTGAAGTTGTGGATATTGGGGATGTCTAACAAAATGTTAGTGTCTATGATGAGCGTGCAATCTGTCGGCTGTGTTTGGTTCATGAGCGTTCTCTGGAGATTGATAGCCTACAAATTACAAGGAGTTTGGTGAATTAATGTGACAAGAGGGCCACATGCACCTAACAAAAAAGAGATAAATATCATTTAAGTACAAATTGTTGGCCGTAGCCGTCGTTTCTTGCTGTGCGTCAAATGAGCATAAAGACGCCGATCGGTTCCAAATCGCTATGTAATTTGCAAACGGCTACTTAATCTGAAAGAAGATTAACGAGTACGTTAATAAATTCTTTATCCGCCATGTCTCTTTGGGGGATGAACCGTGAACTGCCTGACAGTGATGGGATGTTCATTTGGGTAATTAAAGGTTCGGCCGTTAACGTTGCGGCTACAAACCCATCATTGTGTAATGTCGCTTCAATCAATTTACGCACTCTGGGATCCATGACCAATGTGGGTGTGCATTCTTGCCCACCGGGCACGATGATTAGTTGGTACGGTGCTTTGATTGACAATTGTTCAAGTGAATAATCGGGACGCACTTTTAAACCATGCCGGCTGGTTACCAATCCCGCAGCTAAACTAACCAGGGAGACCGACAAACCGATTTCACGCAGGTGGACAAGTAAATCAATCGTGGTAATTTCTTCAAAACCGGGTGCGAGAAAAATAAGTACCTTCTTGTTCGGGGTATCGTTTTGAATGCCCATAGCATCTGCCTCATCTTAAATGGATTTCACATCGCCCCGGCTGGTGAATATAGGTACAAGGCTCCCCCCCCTCACCCAAACTGGCAACGAACAAACTGGTCCTGCTACTGCTAATGTCCCCTGTTTGCGGGAACGATGTTAGGCTACCACAGAATGATTTGTCTGGTTTGTTAATTTCCTGCGGCCTTTTGTGCGCTTCCGGCAAAACTTGCGCCGAACTTTGTTGTAGCGCAATGGCTTGGCGTAAACTTGCGAATGGCTGGTAAGGGCCTATTCACAATTTGGCTAGCGGACACTCTGATCTGTGTTCATCTATCTCCTGTTTTCAGAAATGTCCGCTATTGAAAATATGATATAGTTGAGCGGAAACTAATGGAGGGTGGTTATGAAAAGTGGCTCCTCGCTCGATCCAAAAAAATTGCAATCAGATATTCATACTGCGTTACGGGCCTGGCGTAAAACTGGGGGGACGCCGAAGAGCTTGCTTGAAGCGCTCTTGCTGGTGCAAGAGAGACGCGCCGAGGTAGCCAAGGACGGCAGCCCAACCCAACTGCGCCTGGCTACGAATCTGGTTCTTCTGGATGGCATGGAGGAACTGGCGTCTCAGGATGAAACGGCCGCACGCATCTTGCGCCTGCGGTTTCCCGAAGATAATTCATTGTTGATGGTGGCCAATAAGCTGAACATCAGCGAACATACGGTGAGCCGGCTGCAGCGCACGGCCATTGAACGCCTTGCCGCCATTGGTTATGGTGGTGAACTCGCTTGGCGAGAATCCCGAGCGCAGACAGTAGAAGCGCTTCTCCCCCCACCGTCGTACACTCATTTGTTTGGCCTGGAGGATGCGTGCGCCACGCTGGTAAATCTGCTTGCACCCAAGAAGGAAGCCCCCTGGGTGATCGCCATTGTCGGTATTGGCGGTATTGGCAAAACGGCCCTGGCAGATCAGGTCACCCGCCGGATTGTCCGGCAATTTTGCTTCGAAAGGGTTATCTGGCTGCGCATCGAGCCGCAAACGATGAGCGGCCGTTCCCAATCCCCGAGTCTGACCTATGAAAATCTGGTGGCCGATCTGGCCCAACGCCTCTGGCCGGACGCCGCAGAGAACCTCTCGCCGCAGCAGCGCCAGGTGCGGGTGCGCCAGGCGCTTAAAGCACAACCACATCTCGTTATCATTGATAATCTGGAGAGTGAAGCCGATACCGCGTATCTTTTAGAGCGTCTCAACGATCTGGGTCAGCCCAGCCGGTTTCTGCTCACCAGCCGCACGCGCCTGTCTGAACTGGCCGCCGTCTTCAACTTTTCCGTTGATGAACTGACTCTGAATGACGCAGAAAGCTTGATTCGGCATCACGCCAAAGACATTGGCGTTTCTGGCGTGGCGATGGCGACAGAAGCAGACATTGCCGCCATTTACAGCGTCACCGGTGGGAATCCGCTGGCGCTTAAACTGGTCGTGAGCTTGTTAGATACGCTGCCGCTGCCCCAAATATTGAACAGTTTGCAAGACGGCCGTCAAGGATCAGTAGAAGCGCTATACCGGCATATTTACCTGCAAGCGTGGCAATTATTGAGTCCAGATGCCCGCACCCTGCTAAAAGCAATGCCGCTGGTGGCCGAATCGGGCGGAACCCCTGACTATTTACGGGCGCTCAGTGGCCTTGCTGAAGCCCAGCTGTGGCCGGCCCTGCAGGAGCTGCGCAACCGTTCCTTGCTTGAGGTACGCGGCACGGCTGTGGAAAAACAGTACGGTATCCATAGATTAACTGAAACGTTCCTGCAGACGGAAATCATTCATTGGCCCGAAGTTGCTTCTGAACCATGAACGCAGCCAATTCACCAGATCCGCAGTTTATTGAAAATATCATAGCCGGTCTAGCTTACTGGCAAGCGCAAACGGCCGAATTAGATGATCGGGCAATTAGCCAACTCGACGCCGAGCGCCAGAACTTATATCGCATCGTGCAGTATGGACTGGAACTGCCCCAAACCTGGCGGGATACGGCCGTTGTCATCCTGCAATCCTTTAACTTTGTTGAACGACGTGGCTACTGGCGGGAGTGGATACCTGTTTTAGAAAAAGCCATTGCCGAGAGTGATGAGGAATACAGTCCAGTGAAGTTCAGGTTGCTCAATCAACTGGGTCAACTTTATCGTTTCGTAATGCAATGGCCACCAGCTCTAGCTGCGCACGAAGCGGCAGAAACAATTGCTCGGCAACTGGAAAATGAACAGATGTTGGCAGAAAGCCACTGCCACTTGAGCGAGCTTTATCTACGCCAAAGACAATATGATAAAGCCGAGCAGTACGGGCTGGCTGCTTTAAACCGGTTTACGAAGGTTGGCGCTCCAGAAAGATGGCTCGCCGTTACGTTGAGTACGCTAGGTGAACTAGCCCGGTTCCGAGGTAATTTTGCCCTAGCAGAGGAAAGGCTGTTCCAAGCTATATCGCACTGGCGACTCCTCAATGAGCCTGTACGTATCGCGCGCGCGCTCAGCGACCTGGCGGTCACTTTCCTTGTCGCCGAGAAACTCGAACGGGCAGAGCGATGTCTTACAGAAGTTGCCGCGTTATTAGAGCCAACAGGCTACGAACTAGACAAGGTAATGGTCCAAATCAACTTTGGTCTGCTGCATTTCAAACAGGAGAGCTGGATAGAGGCAGAGTTAGCTTTTCGTAAAGCAGATTCATCTTATCTACGCCGCTCTCCACACATTTATTACCGAGCGTTAGTTGCCAACAACTTTGGGAATGTGCTATTGAAACAGGGTCGGTTGGCAGAAGCTGCCTCATGTTTACAAGATGCTATCAGCCTTTGGCGTCAGGCTAATGACAATCTCGAACTTGGGAATACATTAGGTACGCTGGCAGAGACGCTAGTTGCACAAGAGCAATATACGGATGCTATGCCTCTATATGAAGAAGCCATTACGCTATTATCTGATTTTCCCGATGACGCTCGGGCAAAAGAGTTGCAAGAGAAATTTCTGGGGCAACGAAAAGCAACAATAATAAAAGCAAAAAGCTAACGGCTGACCAATAGGCATTGGCCAGCCGTTATGATGGAGCAGACAATTCGTTATCCACCACTGTTACAAGAACTAGCTGGCGAACAATCGGCGTGGGCTGATGGGACTACAACGGGTGTGCTTAACAGCATCAGGGCTGCTGCGACTGCCATGACGATGTAAGCGATTTTGCGACGACCGGCTAAGAGCATCTCAAGTCACCTCCTTTGTGGTGGAGACTCGTTGAGTGTGGCGCCCAGATTCATGCACCAGGCCATGAATCTGCTCATGAGACGCTCAACGGCGTTGGCTTAAAGCATAGAAATTTGCTCGAGCTGTTCTAGCAATAGCGTAGAGGAATGGCGGGCAAAAAGTGTGATCTCAATCTGAACTGTTTCTGAGGAGTTGGAGAAATTGATGAAGCTTGTAATTTTTGATGTGGACGGCACGCTTTCGCCACGACGGTTGACTTCAACGGCCGCTTTTGAACGCACCTTTCTGCCTGGCGTGGTCACAAAACTGGCAATACTAAAAAAGCAAGGCGCTATTCTGGCGCTGGCAACAAACCAGGGAGGAGCCGAACGAGAACGGCCGATTCGTTTATCCACAGGAGACGTGCTGGCCCATTTACGCTGGTTGCAGCAGCGCCTGGGCATCGACGCTATCCGCTTTGCCACCACCAAACGGCGTAAAAAGCCCAAACCAACTATGCTAAACGAGTTAATGTGCCAGTTTAATGCCGCGCCACAGGAAACGTTATTTGTTGGTGATGAAGAAAGCGATAGGCTGGCAGCAAGGGCAGCGGGTATACAGTTTGTTTGTGCCGGCGAATTTTTTGCATGGCGAGATTGGTCCAATCTCGAAGATTGGACCAATCTTTAAGCTCTATATATTTCTACAAACGCCTGGCAAATAGGTCTGTATAAGTTTAATAAACATGGAGGCACGTGATGCCTGAAGAGGACATTGTCAATCGTCACGCAAGCAACAATGCCAACACAATCAATCGTCGCTGGACACGTTATCCGGTCACTTATCGCAAGCAGGAGATGCATACGATAGCTCGCTGGATTGTCAATGGCGACAGCGGATCGGTTGTGGGGCTGCCCGGTGTCGGCCGTTCTACATTGTTGGAATTTCTGTATCATCGCCCCGATGCCCTGGCCCAATATTTACCGGCAGCCTCACCAGCCATCGCCATTATCCCAGTTGACTTGAATATCCTGCCGGACTACTCCGTTGCCACTCTGTACCGGGTTATTCTGCGGTCCTTCAACCAGGCACGCCATCAATTTTCTGATGAATCTGTTCGACAAGATATTTGGACGCAATACGATGAATACAAAACAACCACCGATCCGTTTCTGGCCCAAGACGCCTTATGGAATATTCTGAAAGAATCGGAAAAGAGAGAAATACGGATCGTATGGGTTTTGAATCGTTATGATGAATTTTGCCAGGTTGCCACGCCAGAAATGGTTCGCACGCTGCGGGGGCTAAGGGATAGATTTAAGCACACACTTTGCTATCTCGTTGGCATGTTGCAAGAGGTGACCTATTTGCCGGACTCAGATGTGGTAGAACCCTTGCACGATATTTTGGACGTTAACGTTTGCTGGGTTGGCTGCCTCACCACGGCCGATGCGGGAAAAATGGTTTTGCGAGAATTACGAGCAACAACAGTTGAAGAGGCAGACGTTAACCGGATCGTGCAGTTAACGGGGGGGCATCCTGTGCTCATTCGGGTTACCTGTAATTGGTGGCTATCATCTTCCAACAAGCCACCTCCGGCAGAATGGGCGGGAACTCTGCTGGCCCAGCGTAAAACGAAACGGCGTCTGGAAAGAATATGGAACAACCTGACTCAGGAGGAGCAGTTTGCGGTTGCTGAACTACAGAAGATTCAGCTCTGGCCTCCCCAACGAAAAAAGGAAGCGCAAAGAATTCTAAAGCAGCATCAGTTCACGCTGTTGCAGTTGCAAAAGAAAGGGATATGCCGGCAGGCGCAGAGCGAGTGGCAGCTCTTTAGCACGCTCTTTACGCAATATGTGGCCCAGGTGGCGGGCCGTGGCCGTGGCCGGATATGGCTGGATAAGGACACAGATGAACTGTATCAAGGCCAGACGGTGATAGATGGGCTGACCTATCTTGAACGCAGCGCGCTCCACTTTTTTGTTGAGCAGCCTCATATGCGCCATACGCACTCAGACATTATTGAAGCAGTTTGGCCCCAAGATGTGCAGAAGGAAGGGGTCACAACAGAAACGCTCTATCAGGCTATTCGTGGCGTACGGAAGAAGATTGAGCCGAATCCGAGCAAGCCGGTGTACGTGCTCAACTGGCGCGGGCAGCCGGAAGGTGGCTACCGGTTTTTCCCTGAAGGCCGGCCGGCGGAATGATGGGAAATTGGTGACAATATAGCTGGTTGGCCAAGATTGGGCCAATTTTTTCGATCTGATTTACCTTTTTAAAGAAATTGGCCAAATCTCCCGAAAATGCAGAAAGTCGCAGAAGTTTAACAGGAACGGCCGTTGGTTTGTTGAGTACAATAAAATTGACGCTGAACTGAGGAGGGTGTAAGTATGGTGCAAATTGACAATCGTCTGGAACGGCCGTTACCTCAGGAAGCCGTCAAAGTCCTTAAGACCATGTTTGCCAATTACAGCAAGGTGATTGTCAAATCGGAATTCAGCGACGGTTTCAGCGGTAGTCTTGTTTTTTTGGTACGGCCGTTTCGCCAGGACGGCCGGCCTGAACTGCCCTCCGTTGTGAAAGTGGATGAGTTTGATCGCATTGATAAGGAGTGGCGCGCCTTTGGTTCATGCATTGAAAATCGGCTGCCTAACGTGGCCCGCATCAGCGGCGACCCTGTTTACCCGGACGGTAAGGAGCACGGACACGGCGGCTTGCGCTACCCGTTGGCCGGCGATGGCGCGTTTGATGTGGTGAGTTTGCAGAATTATTGTCAACAGGCCGCGCCTGGGGATATTGCCTATGTCCTGAAACAGCGATTATTCAAAAGCCTGGAAAAAATTTGGGAACAGAAGCAGTCCCAGATCGAATTTCATTTACAGGCGGCCTATGATTCTTTTTTGCACCCCAATTTAGTCATTGCCTATGCCGCCGCACCAACGGAAAACATAACGCCGCGCCAGCTTCGGCCAGATACGGTTCAACCCCAAACACAACCTTACCAAATTGGTGAGGCGGTTTGGTTATCTGGTTTCCAGGTTGTCCGCCTGC
The DNA here is from genome assembly GCA_937967805.1 of uncultured Anaerolineaceae bacterium. The sequence continues at coordinate 14,703 of CALBTC010000438.1, read as the reverse complement.
TGCGCAAGCAAAATGCAATCATTTTGGATGTTCCCGCTGACCTGCCCGGCGCGTACCAGCTAAAGATTCACTCAGTACCGGACATTGCCGCTTACCAGGTTGGCCAGATCGTGCCTGAGCTTCCCGGTCGTGTGGAGCAGACGCGGGCCGGCGCCTTGCAGGAAACAGTCGCCAAGATTCTGGGGCCACAGGTGGATTTAACGGCCGTTTCTCTCCCCGTTCCCAACCATGACCCACTGCCCAATCCCCTGGTCGCCTTGTCCCGGCTCCTCAATCAATCAGTCGGTGTTTATACAGCTTGTATCCACGCGGACCTCCATTTGGGCAATGTGCTGGTAGAACCGGCAAGCGGCAATATCCACCTGATTGATGTTGTGAACGCCCGCGAGGATCACGTACTGCGTGATTTTTTAAGCCTGGAGCTTGCCATTGTCATTCGCCTGATACCGGTAGCGTTGGACAAGGCAGAATTATCTCCCCGGCGGATTATCTCCTTCTATGAAAGGTTGCACTGCGCGCTGTGCCACCCGCAACAATGCGCGCCGCCACCGGAATTAGAAAAACCGTTTGCCATGCTGCGCACCATTCGCGAAACGGCCGAACATCACCTTTTTAAACGGGGTCAATGGCAAGAATATTATTACGGCCTCATTTTCTATCTTTTGGGATCGCTGCGGTATGGCGACCTGGCGCGCATACCGGGTGCCAGGCAGACTGCTTTTTGGGCGGCGGCCACCATATTGAAGCTGCTGGACGGCGACATGTCGTGCGATGCGTTTTTGGTTGGTCCTGATTCCCAACCGCATTCATCCTCTCCAGAGACGCAAAAAGATAGGGATGAAAAAGGGGAACCGGCGCCGGTAACACACGTCGATAAGCGCAGTGGAGGTGTCTATTTCGGCGGGTCAGGGAACGTAACTGTGGGCGGCGATGTCGTTGGCGGTAATCAAACAAAAACCAGCTTTCATGGTCCGGTAAGCGGGCCCATTCATACCGGCAGCGGGAATATCAATGTTACCAACCAGCCGAAACAACAAAAGGAAGAGAGGTCCAGGTTTGACTATTTGCGGTTGGATACGGCCGTGCCCAGCGACGTGTATCGCGCCCAACCATTTGATGTAGCCGTTGCTGTGCGCCAGCCAACGTCCCCCATCCTGGCCGTCGATGAACTTAACCGGGCAAAGTCAGGCTCATTGCAGCCCACATGGCCACCCGATACCTCCGCCATCCAGTTGCGTGTGGCGATCAACGCACCAGACTGCGACATTCAAGGGACAGACAGCTATACTTTTCAGCTTCGCCAGGGGCAAAATTCACCCGTCTATTACTTCAAGCTTGTTCCGCGTAGCGTGGGAGAAATAAGCCTTATTTTCACTGTGTACCAGGAATCATTGTGGGTTGGCAGCGCCCGGGCGCAGGCGCGTGTTCAAGATGAAATGGTGGGCAGCGTGCAAACACAAGTTTCCAGCTACGCCATCAAACAAAGAAAAGTGTTACGGCAAATATTAGACAAGCATTTTAATGAAAGCGAACTGCGCAACCTGAGTTTTGACCTGGATGTCGATTATGAGACATTGTCCGGCCATACAAAACAAGACAAGGCCAGAGAACTCATCACCTACCTGGAAAGACGCGACCGCATCTTTGAGTTGATACAGGCCTGCCAGAAATTACGCCCCAATGCACCCTGGTGGAGCACGCTGGACAAAATTTGGGAAGTACCGCAATAGATAATGGATGATTTACCAAGATTTGCACACCGTTTGAATCAACTTCTCACGCAAAACGGCCGTTCCCCCCGCTGGCTCGCTCAACAATTAGGGGTGGATGAAACGGCCGTTCAAGCCTGGCTTAACGGACAACGCATACCCCAAGACCCGGAAACCATCGCCCAAATTGAACAGCTTCTCAACACAGCCCACCAGCGCAAAGGCGTACACTTTGAGAAAACCGGGGATGTCAACATTGAAGGGGATGTCGTTGGCGGGGATCAAACCAACTACCATCAATATTTTGGCCCGGAGTCTCCTTTGACCACCATTTTTAGAACGCTCGATAGGGCGATTGGCTGGTCGAAAGCGCCGGCGGCGACGCACCGCCATATTGGTAGGAGGGTCTGGTGGTCGGTTCGCTATGTTTACCGTGCCCATCCCTGGTTTTGGCGGCTGGCGCTTACGGCCGTTTTCCTGCTCCTGTTCTCATGGCTGCTCCTATGGCCATATGCCTGGCGGCCCAGGCTTATCACCCAATTAAACACGCAGGGAACGGCTATGATCCAGGCCGGAAAACATACGGAAGCCATCCAAATTTTGGAGCGCGCTGCCCGCCTCTACCCCAATGATGCACAAACGCGCTACAGCTTAGGTAATGCCTATGATTCGCTATCGGGAAATGAAGACCAGGCAATGGCCGAATTTAAAACAGCGATTAACTTAAATGCTCGGTTCTGGCCTGCCTATAATAACCTGGCCCGTCTTCAAATTCTGCGGGGAGAGTCAGAAGAGGCCTTAAATCTGTTGCGGGCAGGCTTGCGTTTGGAAAGTGAAATTCCGGCGTTGGAAACGGCCGTCTTCCAAAAAAACATGGGATGGGCCTATTTAGGCGAGGTCGGCCGCCAACTATGCCCCTTTTCCACAAGTGAAACCGTTCAGGGCCCGCAGCAGGCCACCGTGGAAAGAGCCTTAACTCATCTGGAAAAAGCGCAAGCCCAACTACAACCCAGCCGGGAAGCAGGCGAAAATGTGTCCATTTACCTGGCCGAAGTTTACCTGCTGCAAGGGTGCGCCCATGAAGCTTTGGGACAACCGGAAATAGCCCGCTCGGTCTGGAGCGATAGTCTGGCACATGCTGCGGCCGTTTTGAATTCTGAGCAATGCGCCGGTTCGGAGCCGCAACTGTTTGATTGTTTACAGGCCGAAGCGTGGACAACCAGGCTTGTAGATAGGTTAAGAGACCCATGATGCGCCTTCTCTTGTGCCTGGTTTTTGGCTTGTTATGCGCTGCGGCTTGTGGCAACACAACATCACCGCCTGCGACGACGCTCCCTGACGATACGGCCCCGCTATCATCTGCCGAACCGGAAGAAAGTAAAGAGAGCAGGCGGACAACAGCCGGTACTTTGCTGCCTAATTTAATCATCCAGGTTGAGGGAGACGTTTTTGTCCGGCATGAAGGGCAGGTTGGCGACCAACGCATTCCTGTAGGTATTGGCAGCCGGGTGGAGATTGGCGATCTTTTGTATATGGATGATGATGGTGAAACGGCCGTATTCTGCGGCGATGAAGCGTTATGGGGGGATAATCCTCGTTTGCTGACGCCAGACAATGGTTTTGCCGGCGTACCCTGCCTCAGCAAAGCACCACCGCTTCCTGCCCCGGACATTTCGCGGCTGCGGGGAGAGATGGATACAACGCCTGACGATGTGACAAATGTGGCCCCCTATGTTCTTAGCCCGCGTGGTGGCTGGGTGTCGGAGGAACGGCCGTTGCTGCGCTGGCAATCCCCCCCTGGTGTAGAAACCGTGACCCTCATGCTTGTCAGTGAGGATGGCGTCGAACGGCCGCCCGTTACCGTCAGCGGCAGTGAGATACCTTTCCCGGAAGAATGGGCGCCGCTGGAAGCGGGTGGAGCCAATTACCGGCTGCAAATTAGCGGCGGCATCACCAGCACTAACTTTTCCTTGCTAGAAGCCGAAACAATCAGCCGGCTGCACCGGCAAGCTGAAGCCATCCAGGCCCAAATTGAAACAGAACCCGGCCGCTCTTTGGTGTTGGCCGAACTCTATTTGCATTCTGACTATGACCTGTGGAGTGAAGCGGTAGATTTGTTGTTGGCCGTGCCGGATGGGGAAGGGGAAACGGCCGTGCAAAAACAATTGGGGCAAAGCTACCTCCTCATGGGCCTGTTTGGTGAAGCCCAAACCGCCTTGAACCGCTCCCTGCAATCTGCCCAACGCGACAACTTGCCGGAAGCGGCTGCCAACGCGCTTTACCTGCTTGGCTGGGCCGCCTGCGGCCTGGGTCAGGTGCCTGAAACCCAAAGCCACTGGCAAGACGCGCTTCAGCAATATGAAACGCTGGGTATTGCAGAAATGTCACAGGAGATCACAGCTCAGTTAAGCCGGGCCAATGACACCTGCCCTTTACATTAAAACAATTTCAGGAGGGAAAATGCAGAATAAGCAGCTCCTTGCAATAATTTTTGCGCTTTTGTTGATTGGGTTTAGCGGTTCAAGTCCGGCTTCAGCCGGCAAAGCCGCCCAAACGGACCCCACCCAAACATGTATGCAGGGAACCTTGCTCTACCTAAAAGGCCAGCGTACCAGCGCCAGGCAACAATTGGAAAACAATTTTGAAGGACTGCAAGCTGGCGCGCCAATTGATCCAACTCTCGGCAGCCAGTGCAAATTTTATCTGGGGCAGCTGCGGCAAAGCATTGGCGATTGGGACGGGGCCTTGGCAGCGTATACGGCCGCTCTCAACGACTTCCGTACCATTGGCGACCAACAATTAGAATGGAGTGCCTTGTTTGGTATTGGGTCTGTTTATATGTCCCAGGGGCGCATGGCTGAGGGAACAGACAGCCTAAACGAAGCGCTAAATTTACTGCAAACGTCCACCGAGGCATGGTTCCCTGCCGGAATCAAACCGTTGTCCGAAGCGTCAACCTTAAATAACCTGGCCAATATCAAAAGTTGGCAGGCCAGCGGCTTGCCGGTTGACGACCCGGAGGCGCAGCAGCTATTTGACCAGGCCCAGGCAGAGTACGAAACAGTATTACAAATGTTGGAAACCGCACATGCTGAGGCGCTCAACAGCGAAACGGCCGTAACCGATGACCAACCCGGCGACGAACAGCTAGATGAACAAACGATCATGCTGCTCATGCAGTTGTTAAGCGAGATGGCGGCGCAAAGCGAAACCGGCACGGGTGATGCCGATCCGGCTGCGGACTTAGCCGAACGCTTGCCCGCCGATATGGATATAATGGAACTGCTTGAGGATCTGCCTGACCTTATTTCCCAGGGTGCTGTTGGGGATTTAGTGCCGGCATTAAGCCATGATTTACAGGCACTGGTCTGGAATAACTTGGGTGAAACGCAGCGAATGCAAGGCCAGTTTGCTGAGGCATTGGCCAGCTATGAACAATCCCTCCTTATCGCTGCCGAGTCGCTGAGTCAACAAACGGGCGTGATGGCCCCAACCAGCCGCCAGTTTGGTCTCTTTAACCAGGCGCTTGCCTGGAGCAACAAAGGGCTTTTGCTACACGACCAGGGCGATATGCCAGGTGCATTAGAGCAGCTTGAGCAGGCAGAAGCGGCCGCACGGCAGCTTAGTAATTCTCCTTTTCTGGTAAGAGTTTTGCTGGGCAAAGGAACAGTGCAGCAAGCGCTAGGGCAAACGGCCGAGGCGCTTGAGGCATTTGAAGAGGCCATGCACCTGCTTGATTCAATGCGTCTGGTAACCGACAATCAACTGAGCCAAATCAATGCCGACAGCAACACGCAAACAACGGCGTATGCCTTAACCGGATCGCTCGTTCAATTTGCCGACCTGTATCAATACGTGGCGGGCGTATATCATCAGATGGGTGATGACGAAAAAGCGTTTTATACGGCCGAACGCGGTCGCGCGCGCCTCTTTTTGAACATGTTAACCACCGGGCAGCTGCAATTACTAGACGAGGCGGGCGCTGATCTGTTAGCGCAAGAGCGAGACGCCTATATTTTGCGAACCATCGCCAGGGATGATCTGGCCCGCGCGCAGACCTTCGGGCTAGATGCGTTCACAATCGGCGTGATGGCGGACGAACTTGACGTGGCCGAAGCCGAATATGAGGCGATTCTGGCCGCTGTGGAAAACCGGGATGACCAATTAGCGGCGCTGGTTTCAGGCAAAACAAACGTGCTTCAACTGGCAGAGGTACAGGCTTTGCTTGATGAACACACCACGCTCATCATTTATTATCAACTGCTTGACCAGGCGCGTTCAGGTTTGGATACAGAAGGGACATTGGCGTTTGTTGTGTCGAAAGATGAAGTGACGGCCGTTCCTTTACCGGAAGCGACCAGAGAAAACCTGCAAAAAGTGCTTATCATTGAATTACCAGATGAGACCACTGTTCAACTATCCGATTGGCTAAGTCAGAATACACATAATCCGCATCCCTTATTGCTGCGTAATCTTTACAATTGGCTTGTTGCTCCCCTGGAAGAGCACCTCGATACGCCTGTCGTCGGCCTCGTGCCCCACCAATCCCTACATTACGTTCCTTTTGCCGCGCTGACAGACGGCGAAACCTATTTTGGCGAAGCCCACAGTTTATTTACGTTACCTTCTGCCAGCGTTCTCCCCCTGATTCAAGAAAATGTTGCCTCAGTGAATATGGCCAATGATAAGATGCTTGTCTTCGGCAACCCGGAAACTGACAGCCTGGACGCATTACCAGATGCCGAAGCTGAAGCAGAGGCTGTGGCTGCTTTGTTAGAAACGGCCGTCTACACAGGCTCAGAAGCCACTGAGTCTCGCTTTTGGGCAGAGGCCCCGGAAGCCCGCGTGGTTCACCTGGCGGCGCACGGCATTTATGACGAAACGCTGCCTTTAGAAAGCACTGTCCACCTGACAACCGACGAACAGCAAGACGGCCGTCTCCGAGTTGCCGAACTTTACCATTTGGATCTAACGGCGGCTGAAATGGTTGTTTTGAGCGCCTGCCAGACAAACGTGGGCCAGGTTTCGGCCGGGGATGAAGTTGTGGGATTGACCCGCGCCTTTCTCAATGCCGGAACTCCATCCATCATTGCCAGCCTGTGGCGGGTTGATGACAGGGCAACTGAGGCCCTGATGGTTGCTTTTTACCGCTACTGGTTACAGGAGGGTTTGAGCAAAGCGGAAGCGTTACAGGCTGCCCAGGCGCACGTGCGAACGGTAGACGGTGGTCGTTATGCCAGCCCTTTTTACTGGGCCGGGTTTGTGTTGAATGGTGATGGCGGCCTTTACACCGGGTTTACGCCGCCACCCTTGCCGGCGACAAAACCGGCGCCGGCATTACAAGAACCGCCGGCAAACGGTGCCAACAGCCTTCTTGTCATCCTGTATGGCGCGGCCTTCATTGTTTTATTATGGTTCATCGGTCTTTGGGCGCTAAAACGGTTCCAAGAGTGATGATCCGAAAGGGCGTACTCGTATAATGATTACACATTTAAGGTTACGACGGCCGTTTATAATTGTCCTGGTTCTCTATGTCTTAACAGCACCAACCATTTGGGCAGAAGCGCCGTCCACGCCGTCTAATCAGGAAGCCACCATAAGCTATTGCCGGCAACGGCCGTTGCCCGACTTAACAAACATTACCACCCAGCCCGCCAGCCAAACCGAGCCGTTGCTAACCATTCCCGCCACCGATCCACAGTTAGAACTGCTGCGCCAAGCCACCTTCCTGCTGGGTGAAGGTGACCGGCTAAATGTTGCCGGAGAAATAGAAGCAGCGCGAGAGAAGTGGTTAGCCGCCGCAGACATCTTTCGACAAATCGATAATTGGGAGGGCGAATCAGATGCAAATATTCGTCTCGCCACATCTTATTCGCCGTTGGCCGGCCTTGATCTTGAGTCATTGGTGGAAGGGACACTTGACATTGAGGCGGTTCTGGCTGCGATGCTAGGGTCTGATGCGCTACTGACCACCCTTTCCAACCCGGAAAATTTGGGAAAATCTCTCGACTACTACGAAAAGGCGTTCACAGTTTCAGTTGAGGCGTATGAAACGCTGATTCAAGAAGAGCTAGAGTACGATCAAGCGCTGTTGACTGAAGCCGAAATGTTGTACGGACAAGGCCGTGACTTGTATGAAGCAGGGAATTGTCAGGAAGCGCAGCCTTTGCTGCAAGAAGCTCGTGCCCTTTTCCAGGAAGCAGAATTTGGCTCCGGTGAGCTGCGTGTTCTTATGATAATGTTCCGCTGCCAATTCAACCCGGCTGATCCCTTCACATTTTTTAATTCCTTGACAACGTTGTTCGAAGCGTTATGGATTGCCGAGAATCTTCCATTAGGAACACCCACAACCCAACTTTATCTAGAGGGCGTTGATTTGTTCGAGCAAGGGCGGTGGGCAGAGGCCGGCGAAGCCCTATCTGAGGCGCAGGCACAGTATGAGGCCGCGGGTGAAACAATCGCTGCTGCTCACGCCAAACAGGATTTGGCCGGCGCGTACGCCGCCGCCGGTGATTTGCAGCAGGCGCAGATGCTTTATGAAGCGGTATTGGCCTTCTATGAAACAACGCCTGATGAATACAATCTTTACAATCAGGCGGGCGTTCACCACAACCTGGGCAACATTGCTACGCTCACGGGCCGTTACCAGGCAGCAGTTGCCCATTACAATACCGCTGTCGATCTGTGGCGCGCCATCGGCCAACCGGCCCAGGAAGTGGCTTCTTTAACCGGATTAGGCTGGGTTTTGCGCGAAGCCGGAAATTACAACCAGGCGCTGGCGGTGTTTGAAGAAGCTCAAACAATACAGAAGCGCCTTTCACCCGATCCTGAAACGGAAGGGGATTTGCTGAACAACATCGCCCTCGTTTATATTTCATTGGTCCGGTATGATCAGGCGCTTGAGCTGCTGAACCAGGCTTTGGTATTACGCCGCCAACTGCCCCATCCCCAAAAAGAATTAGAAACGTTGAACAATATCGCCACGGTTCAGACGCACCTGGGCCAATTTGCCTCAGCGCTGCAAACGTATGACGAAGTTCTGGCCATTGCCAATGAAGCAGCGGCTTCCCGCATTATTGCATCAACTCAGGTTAACATTGCCAACGTACACATCCAACAAGGCCGGTACCAGCAAGGATTGGCCATCTATTTAGAGATATTGCCCGTCTACCAGGAACAGGAAAATGCAGAAGAGCCGGCGATTGCTCTGATAGAAGCCGATATTGGCGCGGCCTATCGGGCGTTGGGCGATCTGGACAACGCCCAAAAATATTTGGGGACAGCATTGGAAAAGTTTGATAGGATCGGCCAGTTGGAGAGTGCCGCCAACATACGCAACAACCTGGGACTCGTGGCTTTACAGGCTGGCGATTTGCCTGAAGCGCAAACCTGTCTGGAACAGACGCTGACCATCTGGCACGCTTTGGATAATCCCGCAGCAGCCGGTGCAGCGCTGGCTAACTTAGCCGCGCTGGCGACGGCACAGGGTGATTTTACAACGGCCGTTTCCCAGGCAGAGGAAGCGTTGGCCCTGATCCAGCAAAGCGGCCGTCGTGCCGATGAAGCCCGTGTGCGGCTGCTGTTGGGAGTGGGTTATTTGGGCCTAGAGGATACGGGCATAGCCAAAACGTATGGCCAGCAAGTTGTGGCGTTGGCCAATAATCTAGATGATCCGGCGCTGACCGTAGCTGGGCAGGTGCTCCTGGCAACCGCTTACTACGCTGAAGGAGAACAACCGCTGGCCTATGAGCATAGCCAACAAGCCATCGGCGCCTTGGAACAATTGCAGGGCATCATCACCGTTGCCGAACTAAAAGCCAGCTTTTTGGGCCAATTGGCTGACGCGTATACCCTGGCCGTGCTGCTGGCCGTCGATCTAGGCCGCGATGAAGAGGCGTTCTACCATGCCGAACAAGCGCGGGCGCGGGCCTTTTTAGATCAAATCAGCAACGGGTCGGTCGATTTTCGTGCCCAGGCTGACGCTGACCTTCTGGCGCAAGAAAGTGATCTCCAGGCGCAAATTGCCGCGCGCCGCCAGCAGCTAACAGCCCTGCACAATTCTGTGACAGGGGAGGCGGAAGAGAAAGGGGAAACAGACGCAGAGATCGCAGCCGTGAAAGAGGAACTGGCGCAGTTGGAAGCTGCTCACAAAAATTTGCTGGTGGAACTGAAGGTAAGCACGCCAGACGCGGCCGCCTGGCTTCGCCCGGAAGTGGCCTCTCTGTCAGAAGTTCAAAGCAATCTTGATGACCAAACAACGCTGGTTGAATATTATGTGTCGGATGAAAAGTCGCTGGCCTTTGTGATAGCGCGAGATGAATTTACAGTTGTAGAATTACCTGACGCGACGAGAGAAAATCTGCAAAAAGCAGTTGTCATAGAATTATCAGATGGGACGGCCGTTGCGCTGTCTGATTGGTTGAGTCAGAATACCCAAAACCCCCATCCGTTACTGCTGCGTAATCTCCATGCCTGGTTGGTGGCTCCCCTGGCCCCGCACCTGAATACAACTTTGGTCGGCCTTATCCCGCATCAGCTGCTCCACTACGTACCGTTTGCTGCGCTAACGGACGGTGAAACCTACTTTGGGCAACAGCACACGCTTTTTGTTTTGCCTTCGGCCAGCAGTCTGGGCGTTATTCAAGAGAATGCCGCCAACCGGACAACCGCAGTTCACCCAGCCTTCATTGTGGGCAACCCAACCGTCGAAGATAGTCGCCTGCTGCCCCTGCCTCATGCCGCTGCAGAAGCAACGGCCGTTGCCGATCTATTTGGTGTGCCTGCCTATACCGGTGCAAATGCGCCAGAAATACGCTTTTGGTCAGACGTCCAGGGCGCCGGCATTATTCATTTGGCCGCCCACGGCAGTTACAATGTGGCTAACCCACTCTACAGCGCCATTCACCTGTCGCCGGGAGCCGGTGACACAGGCGGCAGCTTGGGAAGGGAGGACGGCCGTTTGGAGGTCCATGAACTGTATGACCTGGACTTGAAGACAACAGAGATGGTTGTCCTTAGCGCCTGCCAGACCAACGTTGCCGAGGCCAACCTGGCCAACCAGGTTATCTCTGCCGGTGATGAAATCGTGGGATTGACGCGCGCTTTTTTTGCCGCCGGAACGCCCACCGTTATTTCCAGCTTGTGGAATGTGAACGATGCGGCCACAGAAGAACTAATGGTGTTGTTCTATGGCCATTGGCAGTCTGGCATGGGCAAGGCAGAAGCTTTGCAAATGGCCCAGCGCGACTTGCAAGCCACCTATCCCAGCCCCTTTTACTGGGCCGGCTTTGTCTTGAGCGGCGATCCCGACCATGTTGTCAGCGAAACGCCTGAGACACCCCCAACCCCAGCCGTTACGGAAAACACGTCTACAACAATGCCGCCACCCCCCACACCAACACCCGAGCCGGAGAGAAACGGCCGTAGCTCTATATTCTTCTACCTGATTTTCATTCTAATTGTATTATTGTTGATTGGGGTTGTCCTATGGTACCGGCGTCGCCGAACATAGCCACGACCCTATTTGTTCAATTTACTGCACCACCAGGCGTCCCTGCATACTGGGATAATGCCCGGCTTCCGTACAGATGACCAAATACTCGCCAGCTTCTTCAGGTGCAAAAAACGACGGCAAGCAACGCGGTCTTTTTTGACATGTTGCAGCTCACCCTGCCGTTGGCCTTTGCCCTGCTGGCGCTACTGGTCTTGATGCCGTCTGACGACGCGAAAATGTTGACGGTGGCGCTGGCATCGGCGCTGGTGTTTGTCGGTTTTATAATTGCCGGGAGCGTCACTTCGGCGGCCACGCCGGAAAATCCACGTCCCAATCGGGTGCAGTACGGCTTGAATGCAGACACCGACGAGGCCATTTTATCCACACGCAATGAGGTGCTGGATGAGTGGATGGTGCAGTTCCTAGGGGATGCTGAGTAACCCCGCCACGACGCCTTTCCTGGTGGGAGACGTGACGATGGTTAGTCATGCGGTTGCGTTTGACGTGGCTGAGCCATGATGTTTAGCAAATCCCGCTCGACGGCGCGGCAAAGCAGCGTCTGGTAGGTATGCAGGTAGAAATGGTCGCCCGGCAGCATTCGCAGCTTAAATTCGGCCGTTGTGTGCTGCTGCCACGCCTGCACGTCTGCTTGAGAAATGTCTGGGTCTTTCAGACCGGCAAACGCCGAAATGGGCGTCTCTAGTACCTCATGGGTCTGAGGAATAAATGTTTCCAGCATGGCAAAATCGTTGCGCACAATCGGCAACACGAGCGCCAGCAGTTCTTGGTTGGCCAGGACTTCTGTCGGGGTTCCGTTGAGGTGGCGCAGTTCGGCGATGAACTGCTTGTCCGGCAGCCGGTGGATTGGCTGGCGCTGGGGCGGCAGGTGTGGCGCCCGGTAGGCGGAGAGAAAAAGATGCGCTGGGCCAGGCGCGCCGGCGGCCATCAAGGCGTGGGTTAACTCGTAGTTGAGCAAGGCCCCCATGCTGTGCCCGAAAAAGGCAAATGGACGTGTAAGAAACGGCCGTATCTCCACCACCAGCTTTTCTATTAACGCGGGGAGTTGCCGGATCAACGGCTCTTTCAGCCGGTTTTCCCGGCCGGGCAGCTGAATGGCACACACTTCAACATTGTCAGCCAGCAGCCTGGGCCAGTCACGGTAAACGGACGCGCCGCCGCCGGCGTAAGGAAAGCAGAACAGGCGCACCGCAGCATCGGGTTGTGGTGCGCGACAGGTGATCCAATCGTTAAAAGGCACGTTCTCCATGGCAGAACCAGTCTACCTGCTGCTGGGAGAAAGTCAATTCATAAATTTGCAATGGCGAGGTTTTTCCTGGCCGATGAACATCATATCTTAGTCCCGAAGGGCTGCTCTCCAGACCGTGCCGCCGGGTGGCTTGGTTGCGCATACATGCGCAGAGACTGGCCACAGCAGCGGCCGTTTACTAGAATGGTTAATGTTTCAAAAGGTAAAGCGGGCAAATTAAACGGATCGCTTGTTCCAACGACTTCATTTTCGTCCACAACTAACCAACAAAAGGGACCCGTGCCCAACTCTTCCTCTCCAACCCACCACGTTTTTGTATTGTTGGTATCAAGTGTGCCTTGCCAACCGGTAACATCATGCCAGTCGCTTTGTGCATCTTGCCATTGCACAATCGTCCAAACATTGTTGTTTATATCGCCTTCAAATTGCAACACAATCTGAGCGCCAGGAACTTGTAGGGCGGGGGTCGGTACGGCCGTTGCCGTCGGGCGTGGCGGCAGGGCAGTTACCGGACTGGGCGTACTTAGTAGAAAAAGTTGGGCAGCGCATACGGCCGTCAACAAAATCATCAGAAAGGGAACAAGTTTTAGTTTCATGATTTTTCCTAATTTGGCCCGTACACGTTGTTGTACGGATCACCGTTAATTTCGTGCGTCTCGCGAATGGCTCCTTCATGATGGCCTGGATTGCTGGAATCGACCTGGACGTACAGTTGGGCACCTACAGCCAGGGGCCAGTTGATTTGGCTGTTGGCGTCGTCATAGTAGGGACTGCTTAACCTCAGGGTAAGCGATTCGCCTGGATTGAGCGGCAGCGCATCGGCCAGCACGCCCCAGGCTGCACCCTGAGTGCCAACGAGGTTCCACGTCTGATTGACGGCCGTCGGCACCGTGTGCGGATTAATGTACAGGTCTACCCAAAATTCCTCGGTAACGGCCGTATTGCCCACGTTTTTAATCACAATCTGCACGTCGCCGGGGGTTGCCGCAGCGCCAACATCCAAAACCGTGAGCGATTCTACGACCAGGTCTGGTGCGGTGAAGTAGTTGTTGGTGATCAGCGGCAGAAACTTAAGCCCAATGTGGAACAGGCTAAACGTGCCGCCCCGGTCTACTGTGACCGTCAGGGTATGGGTTTCGCTGTCGCGGGACACGATTTGCACGCCATCATTTTCCCAACCGCTGCCGTTTTGATAATACAGGTCCAGACTGTTTTCGCTGGGTCCAATGCCGGCAACGGCCGCTTCCGGGTACGCAATCACAAAGGTAACAGGCTCATCAAACCGATAATCATCGCTGGCAGGGAGGCCGTCAATGATAGGAACCAGATTGAAAGAGAGCCCCGCCGGCGCATAGCCTGATGGCGCTGCCGGAGCAGGCAGGTTTACATCAGCAACCGCAGAAATGCCGGTCAGGTTAAAGATGAGGGCAAGGTTTTCATGGTTGGTCACGTTACCGGGAATTTGGGTGTTGACGCTGAACGTGCCATCGTCGCCGAGGTCAGGCACGGTGAAGCTGTCACCGGCAATGCCGCCGTTTGCGCCTTCGGCGAGGCTAAAGATGAGGGTGGCAGTATCGCTCAAATCGCCATCGAAGACGGTGTAGGTGACCAGCTCTGCTTGGGATAGGTTGGGGTGCGGGGTGCAGGTTTGGAGACGGCCGTATGCCTCAATTGTGACACTGCCGCCCTGGTCTGGGACACCAACCTGCTGTACGGACAACGGTTCATTTTCCACATCCGTGTCGTTGTCCAGCACGTTAAAAGTGTTGGCCGCCAACAGCTTAAGCGTACCAGACGGCTGAAGTAGCACCACGACGGAATCTGACGCCGCCACGGGTGCATCATTTACCGCTTCAATCGTGACGTTGACGGTGAGCGTGTCGGTAAGTGCACCATTTGTCACCTGCACCTGGAACTAGTCGCTGCCAAAATAATTTTCGTTTGGCGTGTAGCTGATTGGGCTGCTGTCGGCCAGCGATGCGCCGGCCTGGGCGCTGCCGTGCGCCGGCTGGCTGCTAATCGACCAGGCCAGCGGGCTGCTTTCTGCATCTGTGGCGTTGAGCGTAAGGCCGAACGGGGTCGGGTTGCTGTCTTCGCTGATCGTCAGGCTGATAGCCGCGCCTTCTGTGATGATGGGCGCGTCATTTTCGGCCGTGACCGTGATGGTGATGGCCGCCGCGTCGCTGCTTTCGCCATCGCTGACGGTGTAGGTAAATGAATCTTGCCCGCTGAAT
>CALBTC010000437.1 GCA_937967805.1 uncultured Anaerolineaceae bacterium | reverse complement strand
GCGCGGGCAGGGAAAGGCCGTCCTGGGCCGATTCCACCCGGTCGGCAAAAAAGCGGAAGTTAGCGGCGGCGCGAACGGCCGCTTTGCTCATAAACCGTATCGGCTGGCCGGTGTCGATGCTTTCCAGCAGGGCGATCTCCTCGGCGTTGGCCTCGATGAGCTCGGCGACGCGGTAGAGCAGGTCGCGCCGCTGTTTAGCCGGTAGTGCAGCCCAGGCCGGGAAGGCGTCGTGGGCAGCTTGCGCCGCGAGGTCAATGTCGGCTGCACCTCCTTCAGCCACGGCGCAGAGGAGGCTGTTGTCGATGGGGCTGTGGTTGTCGTAGGTTTTGTTGGATTGGGCGTTGAGGTGACGGCCGTTCACAATATTCTTCAGCCCGCGTTCGGCAATTTTGGCCCGATAGGGTGCCACCTTTTCCAGATTTTCTTGAAGAGTTCCTGTTGCTGCCATTTGGTTCATCCTTTAAAAACGATTCAACTTGTCTTGCTGTGGATAAAACTATCCGACGATTACTTCATTCTCCAACACACCAATGCCGTCAATTTCCACGCGCATAACATCCCCGGCGTAGACGTGGGAGATGCCTTCCGGGGTGCCGGTATAGATGATGTCGCCGCGCTGGAGCGTTTTGAATTCGGAAATATAGGCAATGAGCTGGGCCACGCTGTGGCGCAGGTTTTTGGTGTTGCCCTGCTGCTTCAGCTCGCCGTTGACGTAGGTGCGAATTTCGGTGTTGGTGGGATCAATCTCATCGGCGGTGACCAGCACGGGGCCCATCGGGCCAAACGTGTCGAACCCTTTGGCTTTGACGGGCGGGCGGTAGTAGTTGCCCACAAAGTCGCGCACGGTGCATTCGTTGCCGATGGTGTAGCCGTAAACGTAATCCAGCGCGTCTTCTTCGGGGATGTGACGGCCGTTTTGCCCCATCACCACCACCAGTTCCCCCTCGTAATGCATGTATTCCACGTCCGGTCGGATCACTTTGGCTTTGTGGCCAATAAATGTGTTGGGCAGCTTGTGGAAGAGCAGCGGGTACTCCGGCACGTCCAATTTAAGCTCCTGGGCATGGTCAGCATAACCGAGGGCCACGCCAACGGCCGTACAGCCCCGCGCATCTACCGGCGGCAGCCACATCACATCGTCTGGATCGTAGGCAACCGTGCCCACCCAGAGCTGATCGTTTTTGTAGACAGCTTCGTGAATTTGTCCGTTGTAGGCGAATCGGGCTAACTTCATCTTTTCTCCTTGAAAAAATTTTAACGCAGAGGCGCGGAGGCGCAGAGAAGGTTGTTTAAGGTCTTGGGTCTGCGTTGGAAATAGTTGATTACAGTTGGAACCAGTTTTCGACGGCGTGTTCGAGCGCGTCGCTGGTGTAGGTTTGTTCGATTTGCTGCATGATTTTGTCCACCTCGTCGGGAGTGGCGGCAAGCTCTGTGCCGTTGATTTTCAAGGCGTAGGCGGAGCCGTTGGGCGTGAGAACGGTGTCGATCGGCAGGGTTTGGTGGTGGCGATGTTGCAGGAGGTGTTGGTAAACGGCCATATACACCACCGGATCATACGCCAAATTTTCGTCTTTATTCAAGCCCAGCTTCTTGCCAATGTGCGCTACCTCTTGCCACAGCATTTGCAGCACGTTGGGCTGGGCGTCGCGCGCTTCTTTCTCGTGGCGGGGATTGGCAATGGACCGAGCACGCGCATCTTCAATAACCTGTCGGACAGCTTTGCTCGGTGTGGGAATGACAAAGCAGCAGGCCGGATCGCTCAGCAGAGGTTCGGCGTGGTCGGCCAGCGGTTGGGTGAGTTCGGTGAGCCGGTTGCCGATGAGCGGCACTTCGCCGATGAGTAGATGCGTTTTGTTGTGGGTTTGGTGCCAGCGCAGGACGGCCGTTCGCGCCCACAATCCCACCGCTTTGCGAATAGCGGGATGGGTGACGCCGTTCACTTCGGGATATTTTTGCAGGTTTGCGGCCGTTTCAAACGCCGCTCTTGTCACATCCCATTGCAGCAAATGCACAATGCGTCCGGCTCGCTGCGCCAGCACCACCAGCTGCTGAATGAGCAAGCTTTTCCCCGTCCCCGGCAACCCGGCCATAAAAACCATGCGCTGTTCGTCAGCCAGCCGCTGAAAGGTGGTGTAGATGCTGGAATCGGTTGGCAGGATAGTTTCAGACTTCAAAATTTCTAATCCTAATTTTAATAGGACGCAGATTACCCTGATTTTCCTGATCTAAAAATCAGGGTAATCAGGAAAATCAGCGTTCCATTATTCTTACTCCGGCATGGGCACGCCCAGGACGAGCAGGCGGTTGCGCTTGAAGGTGTCGATCATTTCTGCGGCCGTTTTTTGCGCTTCCTCACCCATCAGCAGGCTGGGCTGGCCACCCTCAAATTTGTCGCACACGTATTTGTGCGAATCGTACATGATGGCAAACGCCTGGCGGAACTTTTGCACCGCCGGGGCCAGCTCGTCGGGCGGATTAGCAAACAGCGGCTTAAGCCGGCGCAGCGTTTTCTTCACCAGGTAATCGTGATCCTGGGCCCACATGCCGCTAAATCCTTCACTGGCCTCAAACATGTTGGGCCGCACGTAGCCGTCGTAGGCTGGCTGTGAGAAGCCGCCAGTCAGTTTGAAGGTGACAGAGACACCCCACAATAAGTTTGTCGCTTCCTCAATGGAAGCACGGGCCGCGCTCAGGTCACCGGCATCTACCTGCTTTTGCAGCTTGTGGCAAATGATGATAAGCGACTGCACGTAGGCAAAAAAGAGATGGTGTCCCACCTGCCAGCGCTGCCGTGCGTGATCCAGTTCTTGCATATTTAGCATAATCGTTTCCTTCGGAATAGTGGCTGGTGGTTAGTGGTTAGTACCAACCAGTAACAAACTAATCACTAATCCTAAACTGGCGCAGGCTGGTCTCCAGGGCGATGCGCAACAGCGGCAGCTCGACGACGGTGAGGGTGTGTGGCGGTTTTTGCAGATCGAGCATCACGTTGCGGTACGCTTGCAGCAGTCCGCGCAAAAAGGTCAGCCCGCTTTGCTCGCTGGTGCGGCTGACGTTGAAATAGCTGTCGTAAACGTCGAATTTATGCACGTTGGCTTGTGTTACGGCCGTTTCCACCCCAAGCGTACACAAAGCCTCATCCAACACCTCAATCATTTTGGCTGGAGCCACGTCCAACGGCAAGTTGATGATTTTTTGCAGAGCGGTGCGCTGAACGGCCATAAGCTCTGTCTCTTCCGGCGCGCCTGGCAGCGTGTCCGGCAAAGGTAAACGCAGTTCCGGACCGGAATCAGGCGGAATGGGATTGGTGGTGATGAGCTTGTGCCAGTTTTGTACCAGCTCGGCCAGCTCATCACGCGTGTAGCGGCTTTCCACCTCGGCCATGGCGGCGTTGGCTTCCTCGGCGGTGGGTACCAGCGTGCCGGCCAGCACGTCCAATTCGTAGACGGAATGAGACGGCCGTAACACCTGGTCAATTAGCAACAGTTTAGACGGCCGATGCTGCAAAATCGCCTCGAATACGCCGCCGTAAATGTACGGATTGTATGGCGTTTGCGGACTGGCCTTCGTCAATCCAATTTCTCGTGCCAGGCCGTTGACCGCCTCCCACATTGCCCGCAGCACATTGGGCGGTGCGTCTAGCTTTTCCTGCTCGTGCTGGGGATCGGCCAGGGTGCGCTGGCGCGTTTCTTCGATGACCTCGCGCACTTCCCAGGAAGGCACGGGCACAACAAACAACGTTTGCTCGCCGCTGAGCAGCGCCTCGGCCGCATCGGGACCAGGCTCCACGAGCTCAATGAGCCGGTTACCGATGAGGGGCAGCTCGCCGATGAGCAGCTCGCCGGGGTCGGGATGCGTTTCGTGCCAGGTTTGCACCGCCTGCCGCGCCCATAGCCCTACCGCTTTACGAATGGCCGGATCGGTCACGCCGTCGATTTCCGGATATCTGCTTATGTTAACCTCTGTCTCAAACGGCCATCGGGCAAGATTGTAGCGCAGCAAATGTACCTGCCGCCCAGCCTCGCTGGCAATAATCGCCATTTGCTGGATGAGCAGGCTCTTGCCCACGCCGGGAATGCCGGTGACAAAGATTATGCGCTTGCTTTGCACAATCTCTTTGATCACCTTATGCAAATTGGATGCTATTGGAATAACAAGCATCTTAATTCCTCAATAAACCTCCCGCAGGTTTCGTAAAGGAGTACCGTTTGGGCATAAACCTGCGGGAGGTTGTCCGCAGTTATTCATTTTCAGCGACGTGGAGGATGAGGTTGGCTAATAGACCGCGGGCCATGTGTACGGCCGTTTCCGTATAAAACCGGTACCCTAACCACCTCTCCAACAAATCGAGCTGCTTCGCTGTGCTGTAGCCAAACCAGCCGCCCACGGTCTCCAGGCCAAACGGCGTGTAGCGCCACAGCTTGTCGGCGTCTTTCACCAACGAATCGTTCAGAGACAATGATTCTTTCCGCGTGTCGTGTCCATCAATAATAGCTGCAATTGCAACGATTTGCTCATCTTCATAGCCCACACTCTGCAAAATCTCAGTTGCAATGCGCACCCCTTCCGTTTCATGCCGGCGGCGCAAATCCGGATAGCGCATGTTGGGGCCAAAAGCGAGCAATTGCTTGTCCTCCGGCACGGTACTCCAGCCCACGTCGTGCAGCAGCAGGGCCGGCAACACAATTTCGGCATCGGCGTCTGGGTGCAGCGCCAGCAGCTGCTGGGCGAACGCATAGCAATACCAGGTATGCCGCTCGTTGCTGCGCGTTTGCAGATACGGCCGTGCTTTTTGCCAGATTGGTTGGTGGTGTAGTGCTATCATTTTTCCGTAATCCGTTATCAGTAATCGGTAATGTCGCTGCGCGACCACTTCGTGTTCGGTGAGCAGTTACCGATCACCGATCACCGTACCTTCGGTAGTTTGCGGAACCGGTCCACGCTGGGCAGGTCGCCGGCGGGGACTTCAATGATGGTGGGCAGGTCGGTTTGCTTCCCTTGTTGGATGGCGCGGCGCAGTTCGGTGGGATTGGTGGCCCGCAGTCCCTGCGCGCCGAATGATTCGGCCAGCTTTACAAAGTCTGGATTGTGCAAATCACTGGCGATGACCCGGTTACCGTACAGATTTTTTTGCATTTGCTGCACGTTGCCGTACTGGTTGTTGTTGAAGACGATGGTGATCAGGCCGATCTGATGCTGAACGGCCGTTGCCAGTTCCTGCACGCCAAACATAAAGCCACCATCCCCCGCCACGCTGATGACCGGCACGTTCGGTTTGGCTACCTTCACGCCCAGCCCGGTGGGAAAGCCGTAGCCCAGCGTGCCCATGTAGCCCGTCGAGATGTAGGTGCGGGGATGATAAACCGGGTACACAATCCGGCTGACAAAACCAACCTGGGTCAGCTCATCGACAAAAATACCATCCTCACCCAGTTCTTCCCGAATCACGTTGAGATAGCTTTTTTGCGGTTCGAGGTAGTCGGTTTGTTTTTCCCAATCGGCTTTGAGCGCCAGCAGTTCCTCTTTGCGGCTGTCACGCTGGCGGTTATGGGCGGCGGTCCGTTCCAGCAGCAGAGGCAGCGTCTCCTCGGCCCGGGCAGTAATGGCAATGTCGGGCGGATGGAACAAATTGTGTGTGTCCGGGTCGATGTCGATCTTGATGAGCGTCATCTGGTCGTCGATGCCCCACCCTTTGAGCGGTTCGCGGGCGTGGCTGCCGATGAGCAGCACGGCATCGGTGGTTTTCCACAGTTCGTGGGCGGGGGGCAGATGGAGGCTGAGGTAGGAACGGCCGTCCATAATCCCCATGCCCGTGCGGTAGCCAACGACGGGCGCCTCCAGCATGGTGGCCAGCTGGCGCACCGCGGCGCTCACATTTTGCGCCCCGCTGCCCACGAAGATAAGCGGCCGTTTGGCCTGGCCAAGTTTTTTGGCGGCTTTTTCGATGAGATCGAGGTCTGGTTGGGGATGGGACACAGGGACGGGGCGGGCAGCCAGTTCCACTGCGCCGCGTTCGGCCAGCACGTTCATAGGTATTTCTACGGCGACGGGGCGGGGACGGCCGTTTTGCAGTTCAGCAAAAGCAGCGTAGATCAAACCCGGCACGTCGGCGGCGCTGTTGGCCCGTTCGGCCCATTTGGTGAGGCTGCGCAAAATGCCCAACTGGTCGGGAATCTCGTGCAGGACGCCTTTGCCTTTGCCAATTTGCCCCGACGGAATCTGCCCGCTGAGGCACAAAACCGGCGCGTTGAGGCCGTAGGCGGTAGCCAGGGCGGCGCTGGCGTTGAGCAATCCAGGTCCGGGCACCACGTTAAAAACGCTGATCTCCCCGGTGGCCAGGGCGTAGCCCAGCGCCATGTAGCCTGCGCCCTGCTCGTGCCGCGTGTGAATAACACGAATCTGGTCCTGGGCGTCGTGCAGGGCGTTGTACAGCCAGTCGTTTTGCACGCCGGGCAGACCAAACAGGATGTGGATGCCGTGGGCAATTAAGGTGTTGACGGCCGCTTCGCCGCCGGTGAGTTGGGTCATAGTAGATTACAGCATGTAGTCCGGTTATTTGGCAATTGAGTAATTGGTAAAGTTTAGGTGAGAACCAACAACTCAGCTACGCTTAATCGGTTCAATGGAATGATTTTACCGGAGGTTTGGTTATCGCGAAATGGAAAAAAGTGCCTGCGGTCGGTACTTTTTTAACACAAAGAAACGAAGCGGGTCACGCTGTTTTATAGCTTTGCGGTGTGCTTTTGGTTTTCTTCTTGAAGATTTTGCTGAAGTGGGACGGGTCTTTGTAGCCCAACTGGTGGGCGATTTCCTTGACGGACAAATTGGTAAACGTTAGCAGCCGCCTGGCCTCCAGCATCAGCCGCTCCTCGATGAGGTGCTTGGCAGTACGGCCGACAAAATGCCGCGTAATGTCAGAAAGCTGGCGCGGCGTAATGTTGAGCATTTGGGCAAAGTCCTGCACGGCGTGGGTCTGGCCGTACTGTTCTTCCAGCAGCAGGGTGAACTGGTGATACAACTGGGCTTCAAGGGAAACGGCCGTTCCCCCATCACTCACCACCTCCCGCTGCACCTTGCCCAACTTGATCAGCAAAACAGTCAGCAAATGACGCAAGATTTCCTGGTTGGCACGGCCGTCTGCGCTATTAAACTCCGCCAGCAGCAGCGCCAGCAGCGCCTCAAAATTGGGCAGGGCCTCCGGCGGCACGGGTAGGGTGTGGTTGATGGTGACGTTGTTAAACAGCACCGTCTGGTAATGGCCCATCTCCTGTGAGAGGAAGTTGGGCAAGAAGGCATCGGTGAAACGGATAACCAGCCCGTCCAGGTCGATGCCGGTGATGAGCTGGTGTACCTGCCCCTTAGCGATGAGGTAAAACGTGTTGGGCTGAATGGCCAATTCTTGCCCGTCGATGGCGTGTTTGCCCCGACCAGAGCGCACCCACAAGATTTCCTGGAAGTTGTGGCGGTGCGGCTGCTCGTGGGTTTCTTGCGGATCGGTTTCGATGAGGAAC
>CALBTC010000436.1 GCA_937967805.1 uncultured Anaerolineaceae bacterium | reverse complement strand
GCTGGCCGACATTCGCAGTTTGGAAGATGTGGACAATATTCGGCTGGTGGTGAAAAACGGCCGTATCCACAAAAACCTGATGTAATCCGAACCTCCCGGAGGTTTTGTCTAAGGCGAAGCTCATTCGCTGAGCCTCCGGGAGGTTAAAAACTATGGAAGTACAAAACAACCACAACCGCCAGGTGATGCTCCAGCGGGTGAAAACGTATTGGCTCGTCGGCGTGCTGCAAGAATCGCTGCACGGCGCGGAGCTGATTGACCTGGCCATGACCTACCGCACCAATGCCGTCGCCAGTCACCTGGTCACGGCCGATTACCACCAACCGGACAACCTGCTGCCCGATGAACTGTTCGACACCCCCTTGCCCCTGGGCACCCACATCACCGAGGTGTACGACGAGGCCGAAGGCACGCTGCTCATCATGGGCGAGCCGGGGGCGGGCAAAACGACCATTCTGTTGCAGTTGGTGAGTGATTTACTGTTACGGGCGCAGATGAACGGCCGTCATCCTATCCCCGTGGTGTTTAGCCTGGCCAGTTGGGCCAACAACATTCCCCTGGGCGACTGGATGGTCAACGAGCTGGCCAACCGGTATGAAGTGCCGCGCCGCCTGGGGCAGCTGTGGCTCAAAAACGGCGAACTGCTTCCCCTGCTGGACGGCCTGGACGAGGTGGAACAAGAACACCGCGTGGATTGCGCCCAGGCGATCAACCAGTTCCGCCAGCGCTACCTCACGCTGCCCACCGTCGTCACCTGCCGCCTGAAGGATTACGAGGCGCTGGCCACCCGGCTCAACCTGGCCCAGGCGATTGTGCTTCAGCCGCTGTCGCTGGCGCAGATTGACCAATACCTGGCCAGCATGGGGCCGCGCCTGGCCGGGCTGCGCGTCGCGCTGCAAACGGACCAGACGTTGCGCGAACTGGCCGAATCCCCCCTCATGCTCAGCATGATGACGCTGGCTTACTACCGTATGCCAGAGGACGTGGCCCTGTCGCTGGGCAACCGCAAAATGGGGCGCACGCTGCTCTTTGACGTCTACGTCGAGCGCATGGTGCGCTATCGCGGCGGCGAATCGATTTATGAGCCGGAACAAACCGTGCAGTGGCTGGGCTGGCTGGCGCAGAAGATGTCCCAGTTCAACCAGACGATCTTCTTCCTGGAGAATTTGCAGCCGAACTGGCTGCCCCGCGAGCAGCAGCGCCAGTTTACCGGTGACCTGCGCACCCGGCTGGCCGGGCTGTTTGTGCTGGTTGGCCTGCTGGCGGGATTAGTTGGCCTGCTCATGGCCGATTGGCGGGCTTTGTTGGCCGGTCTGGGGGCCGGGCTTGTGGCCGGCGGCCTGCTGGCCCTTTTTCGCCTGCTGCTGGTGTGGGCACGCGTGTCGTGGTTCCGCATTGAGACGGTGGAAACGCTCAACTGGCGCTGGCTGCGGGCCGTGCTGGGCGGCGGTCTGGGGCTGGTTGGCGGTGGTTTGCTGGGCGGGCTGCTCTGGCTGGCGGGACGCGGCCTGGACCCGCCGCTCTCCGGCGGCTGGGTGATTCTGTTGGCGCTGGTCGGCCTGATCAGCCAGACGGTGGCCCACGCGCTGGAGCGGGACGAGATGAAGATGCGCACCACGCCGGGGCAGGGATTGAACCGGTCAGCGCAGAACGGCCGTCTCATCGGCATCATCACCGGGGTGGGAACGGCCGTGCTGCTCGGGCTTGGCTGGCTCATTACAAATTGGCTCAACATGCCGCCGGCCGCCGCTACCTTTTGGCCTTTTGCCGTGGGCATTTCGCTTTATTTGGGCATCTCTGCCGGACTGGCTTATGGCGGGCTGGCCGCCTTGCAGCACAGGCGGTTGCATCGCGTTTTAAGCGAACATCAATTGGCCCCCGACGATTACGTCCACTTTTTAGATTACGCCGCCGAACGCAACCTGCTGCGCAAGGTGGGCGGCGGCTACATGTTTGTGCATCTGCTGCTGCTGGATTATTTCAGAGAAACGGCCGATGCGTTGACGTGAACCAATTCACGTCAACGCATCACGGAATTTTATGGTGAAAAGGCAATGAGGCGGCTGGGACCGCCGGTGGCCCCTTGAATTTTAGGGCCACCGGCAACCACCGTGGCACCTTTGGGCGGCAGGTGCCCTAAATTGGCCACCGCTTCCATCCCCCAGCGGTTTGCCGGTAACCATTCAAAGTGAACCGCAAAATCAGGTGAGGGACCGTAGTCAAGACTCAAAGTGTCTACCATAATGCCCTTGACGTGACGGTATGCCAATAAATATTGTACGGCCTCCAGGTGAAAGCCAGGAAAATGGAGCACGCCGTCGGCATCGGCGTTGCGAAACATGGGCGTATTAACAAATTGATCCCAACCGCTGTTCATGGCTACGATGGCGCCGTCGGGGATACGGCCGTAAGCGCGCTCATAGGCAATCAAATCATCTATCGTCAGCTGGGCATCCGGGTCTGCCGCCGCTTTGGCCCGAATGTCGACTACGGCCAGCGGCCCAACCAGATTCTCCACCGGAATTTGATCGGCCGTATCCTGGTCAGAAAAATGGAACGGGGCGTCCATGTGGGTACCGGTATGCTCATTGATCGTCCACTGGTTGAGGTTGAACCCGTCTGTGGCTGCTTCAAAAAGCGGTTCCACCTCAAGCTGCTGTGCGCCAAAAAAGGTGGGAAACTGCTCAAAAAGCGTGTGGGTTAAATCGACAATCCTGCGATAACGAATGGCAGACCCGCTTCTGTGGCGGGCCGGTGAGCTTAAGCCGACAGGGGCAACCGCCATAGCTGCGCCAGCCGCGCCGAGGCTCTTTAAAAAGTTGCGGCGACCCATATCAACTGCCTGGGTGATCTTCTCTTGACAAGCCGGTAAACACATAACGTCTCTCCTTTTTCTTTTCTGAGGGCGATTGATCTTGAATAACAGTATACACAATTTCAAGAGCAATTTTTTAATTCTGCTATTATTCGCTAAAATCAGGCTGCGCAGCACCGACCAATTTATAAATTACCAGGCGGCACGCCCATTTCCCCAGTTTAGTTAAAAACAAAGTGAGATAACCGTCATCCTATCGTCTGGCAGGCTCAGACGTGATACGCTACGAGGCTTATGGACATCCTTGAACAATTCCCTCAATTATCTATTTTTCTTCTCAATTTTAGCCTGGTTGCCCTTGCCTCCTGGCAAGTCGGGCGGCTTTTCTCTTATCTTGGGCTTCCCAAAATTAGCGGCTACCTATTTACCGGCCTGTTGGCCGGGCCGTTTGTGCTGGAATTTGCCCAGGAAGACGTTGTGGAATCACTTCGCTTTGTTGACGAGATTTCATTGGCCTTTATCGCTTTTGCCGCCGGCAGCGAGCTGTACATACCGGAAATTCGGGGGCGGCTGCGCAGTATTGGGATGGTTACGGCCGTTATCGTCTTTGTCACCGTGATTGGCGGCACGCTGGCGGTCTTTATGCTGGCCGACTTTATCCCGTTCATGCAATCTTTTTCGGTGACCGGCCAGGTGGCCATTGCCTTGATGGCCGCCACCATCATGGTCGCCCGTTCGCCATCGGTGGCCATTGCCTTGATCAACGAGCTGCGGGCGCGCGGGCCGTTTACTCAACTGGCGCTGGGCGTCACGGTCATTTCAGACGTGCTGGTGATCGTCCTGTTTGCCATCAGCGCCGATATTGCCGGCGCGGTGCTGACGGGCGTGTCGATCAATCTTTCGCTGCTGCTGCTGCTGGCGGTTGAGCTGCTGCTGTCTGTGGCAATAGGGTATCTGTTGAGCCGCCTGCTGCTTTTGGTGTTGCAGCGACATTGGCGGCCTGTGGTGAAAACGGCCGTGATCCTGGCTTTGGGCTTTGCCGTTTACGTCTTCTCGGCGCAGGTGCGTGAATATACACACGACAACTTTCCATTTGAAATTTTGCTGGAACCCTTGCTCATCTGTATGGTCGGCAGTTTTATCATTAACAATTACAGCCAAAGACGATTGGAATTTGCCGAGATTTTACATAACGTTGGACCGTATGTTTACGTTGCCTTTTTCACCCATGTGGGAGAAGGGCTCAAGCTGGAAATTTTGGCCCAGGTGTGGCCCATTGCCCTGGCCCTGGCCCTCATTCGCGGGGTAGTCATTCTCATCGGCTCGTTTGCCGGCGGCACGTTGGCTGGGGACTCGCTCAAAAGCAATCGGTACAAATGGATGGTTTTTGTGACGCAGGCTGGTGTGGCCCTGGGGCTGGCCAAAGAGGTAGGCGTGGCGTTTCCTGGATGGGGAGATGCGTTTGCCACCACCATTATCGCCATGGTGGTGCTGAACGAGATTGTTGGCCCGATTTTGTTTAAGCTGGCGCTGAACCGCATGGGAGAGTCCCATGTGCAGGCAGAAGCAGCCCCCTTCGATGGGGTGCGTGATGTCATCATTCTGGGACTCAACCCACAATCGGTGACGCTGGCGCGAAAGCTTAAAGCGCACCATTGGCAGGTGCGCCTGGCCGCTTTAGACAATGATCGGATGCAAATGCGCCTGGCGCTGTTGGACAGCAATGCCCTGGACGTGCGTCTGCTGCCGGATTTTTCGCTGGCGTCGCTGCAATCGTTGGAAGCGGCTCAGGCAGACAGCTTTGTGCTGATGTTGTCTGACGAAGAAAATTTGCGGGTTTGCGAGCTGATTTATGAACATTTTGGTACAGAAACGGTGGTGGTGCATTCCCGCGACCGGGAGCTGCATCCGGCACTGCAAGAGTTGGGGGCGTTGATTGTGGAACCGGATACGGCCGTTGTCTCCCTACTTGAACAATTTGTGCGGGCACCTTCTTCATCAACACTCCTGCTGGGTGGCGAACATCAGCAAGAAATTGTGGACATCGAGATGCGCAACCGTGATCTGGACGGCATCACGCTGCGCGAACTGCGCCTGCCGCTGGACGTCCTGATTTTGTCTGTGCGCCGCGACCAGCAAACGTTGGTCTCCCACGGACACACGCAGCTTAAGTTAGGCGATAAGGTCACCCTGTTTGGCGCGCCCGACAAACTGGATGAAGCGATGCTGCGCTTTGAGAATCAGAGTGCGCCATCGTGAGGGAAAAGGGTTGAGATAGGTAACAACTATGCCACTATATCCGGGTGAACTTCTCAACAAGCGGTATCGCATCATCAACTTGCTGGCCGAGGGGCAATACGGGGCCGTCTACCGGGCGCGCGACGTGGTGGACAACCGGGACGTGGCGCTAAAGGAGTACCGGGACGGCTCGGTGGCAATGCAGAAGCTGTTTCGCCAGGAGGCACGCCGCCTGAGCGATCTGTCGCATCCGCAACTGCCACAGGTGCTGGACCATTTTGCCATTGAGCAAAGCGGGCAATATTTGGTGAGCAGCTATGTGGACGGCGTTGATTTACAGAGTTTGTTGGACCAATACGGCCGTCTCCCCTCCGACCGCATCATTGAATGGTTACAGGCCGCCTGCCAACCGCTTACCTACCTGCACAAAAAAGGGCAGCTCCACCTCAATATCAAGCCGGCCAATATTCGCGTGACGCCGGAAGGAACCGTTTTTCTGGTAGACAGCGGGCTGCCAGGGATGGGCGTTCATTTGCACAGCCAGGGATACGGCTCACCCGAACAGCAGGCGCAGCAAGACGTCTCCCCCGCCAGCGATATTTACAGCCTGGGGGCCACGCTCTACACGCTGCTGACCAACCAGGTACCGCCCAACGCCCTCAGCCGCGAAACCGGCCTGGCGGATCTGATTCCGGCCCGCGAGGTGAACACAGACGTGCCGCCATATCTCTCTTTGGTGGCCAACCGGGCGCTTTCTTTACGCGCCGCTGCCCGCTACGAAACGGCCGAATCGTTCGCCAACGCCCTGAGCAAACCCAACAGCCAGCCGAACCTACAGCCGGCCGAACCGCGCCGCAGCCCCACGCGCCAGTTGGGCAGCCCACCGCCGCCCCGCCTCTCGCCGCGCACCCGGCGGCAAATGGAGCAGCGCACTATCGTTGCTTTGGTGGTGATTCTGGCGCTAGTTTTGCTCATCGGTGCTGTTTTTACCCTGTCTGGTTTGCGTGGCGCAGATGAAACGGCCGAAGCCGAAGCCACCGCCACGCTGGAATCGGCCATTGTGGCTGCGATGACCTCTATGGCCCCCACGCCTTCACCGCTGCCCGCGCCGACGCTGCCGCCTACGCCCAGCCCGGAACCGCTCATCACCGATACGGGGGCGCGCATGGTGTTTATGCCCGGCGGCCTGTTCCGCATGGGCACGGATGAAGGGGAAGCGGATGAACGGCCGTCTCACCTGGTGCGCATCGATCCCTTTTTTATTGATGAAACGGAAGTGACCAACGGGCAGTATACCCAATGCGTGGAGGCAGGCGTCTGCGCCCCGCCGGGCAGCAGCAGCGCGCCCATTCCTCCAGGCTACTATGAAGACCCTGACTACGCCGACTATCCGGTGATTCAGGTCTCCTGGTACAACGCCGATACGTTTTGCGACTGGCGCGGCGGGCGGCTGCCGTCTGAAGCGGAATGGGAGATGGCGGCGGGCTTTGACCCCACCCAGTCGATTGTGCTGCGCTATCCATGGGGGGATGCATTTGACGGCACAAAGGTGAACTTTTGCGATGCCAGCTGCGCCTCCGGCGGTCGGGACAGCAGCGTGGATGATGGCTTTAGGATTGTGGCACCGGTGGGTAGTTTTGTAAACGGCCGTTCTCCCATTGGCGCGTACGACATGGCCGGCAACGTGATGGAGTGGGTGAGCGATTGGTACGATCGCCGCTACTACGAAAGCAGTACAGACACCAATCCCCTTGGCCCGCCCGAAGGCGAGTTCAAAGCAATTCGCGGCGGCTCCTGGCTTTCCTCCGCCGAAGATCTGAGCGTGGTCACCCGCAGCTCCTTTGACCCCACCGTGAAGCGAGACAATTTAGGCTTCCGCTGCGCCATGACGGCACCCTAGTTCCGTAATCGGTGAACGGTAATCGGTAACTGATTACGGATTACGGATTACCGACCTACCGATAACCGATTACCGGTGAGCGCGCAGCGTGCCGGGGAGTTCAATGGTGAATTGGGCGCCTCGTTCCGGCAGATTTTCCACCTCGATGGTTCCCTGATGGGCAGAGACGATGTTCTTCACAGCGGAGAGACCAACGCCGGAGCCTTTGGAGTGAAGGCCTTCCTGAATGCCGCGGAAAAATTTATCAAAGACGCGGGGCAAATCTTTTTCGGGAATGCCCGGCCCCTGGTCGGCCACTTGAATCAGCAACTTCTCCGGACCGTAGCAGGTTTTCACCGTCACTTCTGTGTCGTCAGGCGAATATTTAATGGCGTTGTCTACCAGGTTGAGGATCATGTGGTAGAGGCGCAGGCCATCGCCGTGGATTTGGTAGGGGGTACCTTCGGTTACGGCCGTTATCTGGATCGACTTCGGCAGCGCGGCTCCTTCCGTGTCGTGCACAACTTGAGCCATGATTTGCTGTAAATCCACAACCTCTTGCATCAGCTGAATGGCGTCATCCTGAGCCACGGTGTCCAGCAGCTTGGTAATCATATCCAGCATCCGGTCGGCCGCCACGTTGATCTCACTCAGGAAACGTTGGCCCTTTTCACCCAATGACTCCGTGCGTTCCAACAAACCGGCATAGCCCGTCACCGCCATCAGCGGATTTTTGAGATCGTGGGACAACATGTGCATAAATTCGGAGCGGTCTTTCTCCAACTGCTTAACGTAGGTGATGTCCTGCATCATGGCAATGGTGCCGATGCCTTCGACATGCTCGGTGGTGGAGAGATAAGTCTCATCGCCAATTTGCACCTCAATGGTGCGGCCCACGCTGTTGCTAATCGCCGCAAAAAATTGGGACATGTTGGTCGCCAGCAGGCGCTGGGCCGCCTCGTTAGATACCAGCACGTTGCCAATATCGTCTAAAATGGTAAGCGGCTCGGAGAGGGTGTTGCCCATGGCCAAAATTGCGCCGCGCTGCCGGGCCGTGTTGGCGTAGAGGCGGGCGTTTTCAACGGCCGTTGCCACCGGATTGGCAAAGGCGCGCAGCAGCGCCGCATCTTCTTCCGAGAAGAGGGTGCCGGGCTGGCTGTGCAACACCAGCACGCCCACGACGTCATTCTTCACTTTTAAGGGGACGGCAGCCAGTGGCACCTCAGCCTGCGGGCCAATGGCATCAAGCTGTTCATCAAAACTGGGATATTGGGCAATATTGTTGGTGATGATGGATTCCCCCTCAGCCACAACCTGCCCCAGAATACCGCGTTCCAGTGGATAAACCGGCAGTTCGGGGGCTTCGCCTAACGGCCGTAACACCGGCCGCTTTTCATCACGCAAATAAATATGAACCTGGGCCACCGGCATGTGCCGCTTCACCTGCTCTGCCAAAACGCGGTAAACCTCATTCATATCCAGCGATGCCGAAATGGTTCGGGTCAACTCGTTAATGGCGGCCAGTTCCCGCACACGCTCGTTCAAGGCTTCGTCCGTGGCCTGGTACAGGCGGGCATTCTGAACGGCAATCGCGGCATAGTCGGCCACGGCGCTCAGCAGCCGTTCGTCATAATCATCAAACGATTTGCCCGGTTCCCGATGGGCCGCAGCCAGCACACCAAACGTAACGCCGCCGAGCGAAATAGGCACATAAGCCAAAGCCTCAACCAGATAGCCCGTCATAACCTGCTGGGAGGCGTCTCCCGGTTCTGACCGAATCGATTTGCCGGTTTTAATAACGCGACCAGCCGGCGTATCTTCATTGATGGGCATTCGGGTGCGGCGCAGTTTGGTGTCATCAATACCCTTACGCGCTTCCAAGAATAGTTCGCCGGTGACATCGTCTACCAGCCAAATGGAGGTTTCACCGGCAAAGGTAATAGTCATGGCGGTGCTGACGATTTGGTTGAGCACTTCCTCTAAATTAAGCTGGGTGGTAATGGCCTGGCCAATTTGGGCCAGGGCATCGACGAGGTCAGGGCGTTGTTTGATGGGGGTGGTTTGCATGTACGGCCGCTTCATAATGTGGACCGTTACCTGCAAATTGCCCAGGGCGAGGACATCGCCGTCAGCCAACGCATAGGGGGTGTTGAGGCCAATGGAACGGCCGTTGCGTCGCGTGCCGTTGGTGCTGCCCAGGTCAATTACAAACAAATTAGAGGCCGTGGGCCGCAAAGCGACATGCCGCCGCGACACGCCTGACTTTTCGGCGTCATATGGTGTGAGATCAATGAGATCAGTTTCATTCTTGCCCCGCCCCAAATGAATCTCACCGTTAATCTCCAGACCAAGTAGATGTTTTTTGGCCGTAAAAGATAAACGCACGCGCCAAACAGGCTGCTTTTTTTCATCTACTTCCGCGTACGGAACCGATTGATACGTCAGTTCCTCTGTCCTGGTATGGTCAACTTCCGGGTCTGCAATTAATCCAGTGTGTTCACTAATAATTTTTTGCGACATAAGTTTTTCAGGTAAGGAGTGGTCAAGCAATAACGATACGATTTTCTGGCAAAGGTCGCCTGGTTAAAACTGCACGATGCCGATCACAAAGATGGCAGACCAAGCTAACGATAGTCGTTAAGATAGCAGATAATAGCGCCGTGTGGAATTTTGCGCCATTCTTTAGTACCCAACTGGCATAAAACGTCACAAACCGGGACGGCCCGTGCATTCCCAGATGTCGTTAGCCAAACAAATGGTTCAACATCTGAGAATGCAACTCCCTTCTTCCCATCCAGCATTCTAAAATGAGTACCTTGCAACAAATGTAAAAAGGTCCAGATTATATAGGCATGTAATGAAGTTGATGAACTTAGCCGGGGCATGTATAGTCTTAGATATGAATACACAAATTTTAGTCGCTTATGCCAGCGGCAGTGGTTCTACGCGTGAAGTTGCTGAATCTATTGCTGCTGAAATCGAAAAGCAAGGTCTAGCCACTGTTGTTCAAAACGTCAGTGAGGTTGCCAACGTTACCTCATATGGCGGCATCGTCATTGGCAGCTCCATTCGCATCGGGCGCTGGCTGCCGGAAGCTGTTGCCTGCCTGGAACGTATCAAGGCAGAAGTAGGTGAAAAGCCCGTTGCCTATTTTACGACCTGCCTCACAATGGTGGATGATACCAAAGAGAATCGGGAAACAGTGCTGGATTACATGGAACCATTGCTGCTGAAAATTGCGCCGGAAATCCAGCCAATCGGCCTTGGTCTGTTTGCCGGATCGCTCGATCCGGCACGCCAGGCAATCATGGTTGGCGAAGGCCCCCAGGGAGATTATCGTGACTGGGATGTGATTCGCGCCTGGGCACAAGAGATTGGCGAGCGGTTTGCGCAGCATTTAGCCACGGACGAACTGGTTTTGGAAGATGCCGTTCTCAGCTACACCGACCTATCTTATAGCGATCTGACGCAGGTCAATTTGCAGGGTGCCGAACTTCATGCATCCCAACTGACAGAGGCCAACATGGAAGCGACGCATCTGGAATGGGCCGATTTAAGCAAAAGCCAGATGCAGGGAGCCAACTTGTTTCGGGCCAATCTTATCGGCTCCATTATGACAGATTCCAATCTGGAAAAAGCCAACTTAGCCGAAGCGATTCTAAACGGAGCAATTTTGCAGAACGCCAATCTCTCTGGAGCCAACCTGACCAGGGCAGATTTAAACTGGGTCGATTTTTCACAGGCAGATTTGCGCCGGGCTAATTTGCAGCAGGCGCGGTTGGGCTGGGCCAAACTCACCAACGCCCGGCTGGACGAAGCCGATCTAACAGAGGCCCGATATAATGAGCACACAATTTGGCCTGACGGATTTTCGCCTGAGGAAGCGGGCTGTATTAATGAGGGTAGAGGGCCGGTTTAAGATTTAGTCCACTGAAAAAAGCCAACGCAGAGGCACGGAGGTGCAGAGAGAAATCTGCGGTTATTTCAGCAGGGTTAAGATTCGGTTGTTACCAGGAAGGCAAGTTCGGTACTGAATTCAAACTTCTCTACCCGCCAGGCACGGCCGTCTGCCAACGCTTCAAACTGCCGGGTGTAATTCTCTACCATGCCTTTGCTGCGCCCGCCCAGGCTTTGCGCCGGGTAGCTGATGAGCAGGAAACGGCCGTTCAACGCATCAATCAAATTGGCCGCCGCATTTTTGTCTACCTGCTCCAGGCAGGGCAGCGTTTTAAGCAGCAAGATGAGGTCGGCCGGCTCGGTCGGCGGATTGCCGATGATGTCGCGCTGCTCGGTACGGCCGTTTACCCTCGCAATCGCAAAAAATTGTTGAATGAAACTGAGCATATCGCCGTAGATGTCTACGGCCGTGTACTGCACGTCAGCCGGCAGGGGCAGCCAGGGATAGGCCAGCGGATTCAGTCCGCAGGCCAGGTCCAGCACGGTGCGGATGGGTGGCAGGTTGGCCAGCGTGGTTTGGTAGAACTCCTCGATAATAGGCAGCCGTTCGCGGGTCGAGGCATGAGCCTGCATGATGCTGTGGCAAATGGCGCGGAAGTGGGGTGAAGAGACGCCTGTACTGCGCGAAGTCGAAGTAGCCGGTTCGCGCAGCATGGCCAACCCTTCTTCATAATTAATCCGGCCTGGCTGGTACGCGCCACCAATCTGATGCAGCTTGTTTTTGGTCGCCTTCACCGCCTCCTTGAGCGAACGCCGCCTGGCCAGCTCCTGCGCCCCAATGCGCCGCACCAGCGCCGGGGCAACCTCGCGGTACTTGGCCCCCTGCAAAACTTGCTGTGTTAACATTTCAAGCATCTCTTCAGGCATTTCTAAAATAAATTGAACGCAGATTTGCCTGATTGACCTGATTTTAATGATCAGGAAGATCAGGGTAATCAGCGTCCCGTTTTTTCATTCTCCTGGCGAAGGTTGGCCATGAGCTGGGTCATAAAACGCAAATTGTGCAGCGTGGCCAGCCGCTGGTAAAGCACGTCGTTGAGGTCGTACAGATGGTGCAGGTAGCCCAGGCTGTAGCGGGTGCAGGCGAAGCAGTCGCAAAATTCGGAGAGGGGCAGGTTAGTTTTGACGTGCTTTTTGTCTTTGATGTAGATGTAGCGGAAGAAATCGCCGGCGTCGTCCAGGCGACTAGTACGCGGATCGGCGGTGAAGATCATGAGACGGCCGTGTCGCGCATCCCGCGTGGGCATGGTGCTGTCGAAAATGTTGTAACCCAACCGGGTGCTCACCACGACGTTGGCCGGATGCCCTACCCCCAGCGCGTGCAGCGTAAACTGGTTGGGAATGAGTTCGCGGGTGTAGGCCAGCATTTCGGTGAGCAAATTGCCATCGGCATCCAGCGGCCAGCCGCCGTAGCCGTAGCCAGCGAAACCAATTTCCAGAAGCTGCTCGGCGCACTGCCGGCGCAGATGGTGTTCGGCCCCACCCTGGACGACGGCGATGAGGTACGGCCGTTCCCCTTCCGCCAACTCTCGCTGCGCCACAATCTTGTCAAACTCGGTTTTGCAGCGCGCCGCCCACTGCACCGTACGCGCCACCGATTTTTCTTGTTCGGCCAGCGGATCATCTACGTGGGTGCAATCATCCAGGCAAATCACCACGTCGGAGCCGTAGCTGAGCTGGAGCTGGACGCTTTTTTCCGGCGTCAGATTAAACTTACGGTCGGAACCTTCGGGGCGAAAGGTGGCCCCTTTGTCGTTAATCGAACCGCTTTTCGCGTTTTGGCGCAAAAGTGAATAGACTTGAAACCCGCCGGAATCGGTGAAAATGGGCCGGTCCCAGCCGGCCATCCGGTGCAGGCCGCCCAGCGCCTGAATGGTTGAAGAGCCAGGGCGCTGCATCAGGTGAAACACGTTCATCTGTACCGCCTGAATCTGCGCTTCTGCCAAATCACGCGCGTCCAGCGTGCGCACCACGCCCTGGGTGCCGTCGGGCAAAAAGACGGGTAGTTGGAGGGTGCCGTGCGGCAGTTTTAGTTCAGAAAGCATACAGTAGAGAATATCGGAAATTAAGAAGTCTCACGCAAAGACGCGAAGTCGCAAAGGAGAAAAATCTTGACGCCTTTGCGCCTTTGCGTGACATAAAGTTATTTCCAATGCCAAATGCCATATTAATTTTATGTCAATAAGCCATCAAACTCCCCCGCCTCAATTTATGGCCAAGATGGCCGGGTTGTTGGGGGATGAATTTGCTCAATTTGCGCAAAGCTACAGCGAAGCGCCGGCCGTGGGGCTGCGGGTGAACACGCTGAAGCTGAGCGCGGCCGATTTTAACACCGTTTCGCCGTTTGCGCTGAAAGCAGTGGGGGCGCACGAGCCGGCCGGATTTTTGGTGACGGACGGCCGTAAACCGGGCAGCCACCCCTACCACGCGGCCGGTTTGTATTATTTGCAGGAGCCGTCGGCGATGGTGGTGGGTGGATTGGTGGCGGCACGGCCAGGTGAACTGGTGCTGGATTTGGCGGCCGCGCCCGGCGGCAAAGCCACCCATCTGGCGGCACAGATGCAGGGCAGCGGCCTGCTGGTGGCCAACGACATCCACACCGGCCGCGCCCGGCTGCTGGCCGAGAACATGACGCGCTGGGGGGCAGGCAACAGCCTCATCACCAGCGCCGAGCCGGCGCAGTTGGCCGCGCAGTTTGGCCCGATTTTTGACCGGGTGCTGGTGGATGCCCCCTGCTCTGGTGAGGGCATGATGCGCAAACACCAGTTTGCCGGCAGGCAAGAGCCATTTGAATGGAGTGAGGCAATGGTGCTGGCCTGTTCGCAGCGGCAAACGGCCGTTCTCCACACCGCTGCCAAACTGCTAAAGCCGGGCGGTCAGCTGGTCTACGCCACCTGCACCTTCTCGCCCGAGGAGAATGAAGTGGTGATTGCCCAATTTTTGCGCGACTTTCCCCAATTTACACTCCTCGATCCGCCGCGCTTTGCCGGATTTGCTGCCGGACGGCCGTCCTGGGTAGATAGCGCCCTGGCAGACGAATCGCTGCAAAAAAGCGTGCGCCTCTGGCCGCACCGGTTTCCTGGCGAGGGTCATTTTATCGCCGTGATGACAAATCAAGGCGAGAACAACGCTCAGACAAATGGCAGGCCATACAACTTTTCAGCGCCGGGTAAAAAAGAGTTGGCCGTCTGGCGGGCATTTGCCCGGGAATTTTTGCAGATTGAGGTGGTGGAAGAGCGGCTGCTGTTGGTAAACGGCCGTCTCTACCTGCTGCCGGAAACGGCCCTGGAAACGGGCAAATTATACCTGATTCGCTACGGGCTGCTGCTGGGCGAGATTCGCAAAGGGTATTTCCGGCCGGATCACGCCCTGGCATTGGCCCTCACGCCGGAAGATGCGGCAGACGTGGCCAACTTCGCCGCCGATTCCGACGAGCTTGCCGCTTACTGGCAAGGGCTGGATTTGCCCAATGCCGGGCCCGACGGCTGGCTGCCGGTGGCGGTGGACGGGTTTGTGCTGGGCTGGGGCAAGCGGGTGAACGGCCGTCTCAAAAACCATTATCCACGCGGCCTGCGGCGAATTGGCGATTGGCGATTAGAGATTGAATAACCGCGGAGAGCGCAGAGGGCGCAGAGATTTTTTAATCCCTCCGCATTCTCCGCGGTTAAAGGGTCAGCAAACGGCCGTTCACCTCACCCGTCTTTAGCGCGTTGCGGGTATCGACGATGAGCGGGGCGTGCTGGGCGATGAGCGGCCAGTCGAAGGCGGCATGATCGGTGACGATGACGACGCAATCGGCCTGCTGTAGAGTAACGGCCGTGAGCGGGATCGATTCGGCCGTAAACTCATCCAGCGTCAAATCAGGCACGTGCGGATCATGGTAGCTAATCTCTGCGCCCTGGGCTTGCAGCAAATGGATAATGTCCAGCGCCGGACTTTCGCGCACGTCGGCGACGTTGGGCTTGTAGGCCACGCCCAGCAGCAGAACGCGACTGCCGTTGACCGCTTTGCGGAATTCGTTGAGTCCCGCGGCAATCTTGCCGACGACGTAAGCGGGCATGGCGCTGTTCACCTCGGCGGCCAGCTCAATGAAACGCGCCGTGTAGTTGAGCGTGCGCAGCTTCCAGCTCAGGTAATGGGGATCGATGGGAATGCAGTGCCCGCCCAGTCCGGGACCGGGATAAAAAGGCATAAAGCCGTACGGCTTGGTGGCGGCGGCCTGGACCACTTCCCAGACGTTCAGCCCCAGCCGGTCGCACATCAGGGCGACTTCGTTCACGAGGCCGATGTTGACGGCGCGGAAGGTGTTTTCCAGCAGCTTCACCATTTCGGCGGCGGCGGTGCTGGAAACGGGCACGGGCTGGGCCACGATGGTGCCGTAGAGGGCAACGGCCGTTTCCCGGCAGGCAGGCGTCATGCCACCAATTACTTTGGGCGTGTTGTACACGGTGTAGTCGGTCCGGCCCGGATCGATGCGCTCCGGCGAAAAGGCGAGGAAGAAATCTTGCCCCACCCGGTCACCATTGTGGATGAGCCGGGGCAGGATGATTTCTTCGGTCGTGCCAGGGTAAGTGGTGGATTCCAGGACCACCAGTTTGCCCGTGGCACCGACGCGAGAGATATTTTCGGCGGCGTCGATGATGTAGGAGATGTCCGGGTCTTTGGTTTTGCGCAGCGGCGTGGGCACGCAAATGGAGATGGCATCGGTGCCGGCCAGCTGTTTGTAGTCGGTGGTGGGTTGGAAACGGCCGTTGGCCACCAGGGGCGCAATCTCGGCCGCGGGCACGTCGGCAATATAGCTTTGCCCCTGCCGCAGCTGCGCCACTTTGTCCGGGTTCACATCAACGCCAACAACACAAAAACCCGCCTGGGCAAAAGCCACAACCAACGGTAAACCAACATAACCTAAACCAACCACACCAATTCTAGCTTGGTGATTATTAATTTTTTGCAACAATTTATCTTTTCTTTCCATGTGATTAATTATCATTCCTTTATGCACTTGAGTGGGTGGAGTATAGCGATAATGGCCATTTGGTTCAAGACACTCAGGCGGTGTCCGCAGGCAGAATCAATAAAAGGAATAAAGCAGATGAAGAAGGTTTTAATTACAGGAGGCGCAGGTTTTATTGGGGCCAATTTGGTGCGACGGCTGCTGGTTGAGGGGTATTCAATCCGCGTGTTAGACAACTTTGCCACGGGGCAGCGCAGCTACCTGGCCGGTTTGGACATTGAGCTGGTTGAAGGGGACATTTTGGATCGGGATGGGGTGCAAACGGCCGTGCGTGACGTAAACGGCGTCATCCACCTGGCGGCCCAAACCAGCGTGCCGGACTCCGTCGCTGAGCCCTTTTATGATTGCCGGCTTAACGTGCTGGGAACGCTCAACCTGCTGGAGGCGTGCCGCCAGGCCGAGGTGCCGCGCTTTCTGTTTGCTTCATCCAATGCGCCACTGGGCCGCCAACGGCCGCCGGCCCACGAGGCGCAGGCTCCGCTGCCCATCTCGCCCTACGGCGCCAGCAAGCTGGCGGGGGAAGGGTATTGTATGGCGTATCACGGTTCCTGGGGATTGGGCACAATTATTTTGCGTTTTGCCAATCTGTACGGGCCGTTTAGCAGGCACACCCAGGGGGTGGTGGCCCAGTTTTACAAGGCGATGTTGGCCAAACGGCCGCTCACCATTCACGGTGACGGGCAGCAGACGCGCGATTTTATTTTTGTGGGGGATTTGTGCCGGGCGATTCAGCTGGCGCTGGAGAGCGAGATCAGCGGCGAGCTGTTCCAAATTGCCACGGGGACGGAGACAAGCATCCTGGCACTCACCGAGCAGATTGCCCAGGTGACGCAGCAGCCGATTGAGGTGGCCCATTCTGAGCGGCGGGCGGGGGATATTGGGCAGGATTATGCGGCCGTATCCAAAGCGGCCAAACTGCTGGGCTGGCAGCCAACCACGCCGTTGGCCGATGGATTGATGCAAACCTGGGAGTGGTTTCGCAGTAAGAAGGAAAAAACGTGAACGTAGATTGGATAACCCGTTAGACACTAAACAGGACTCTGCCTGTTGCCGTAACTTTCTTTACTGGAAAAATTTTTTTCTAGTGAAAAACGGATCGCGTTCTTCACTAGAAACTTTTTTTTCCTCTGAGGAAATTCTTCGGAAGAACTGCCTCAGAGGAACCTGCTTAAACCATTAGCTCACCGGATCGTCCGGGTTGTCTGTGTTCCACATGGCCACCAGCTCATCGCCCGTTTTGCCAATATTGGCCCGGTTGATAATTTCGCCCTTAAACGAGCCTTGGGCATTTAAGGCGTTTTTTAAGGCAGTATCCGCTCGGTGACTTACTTTGATCGTCCCTGCCAGATCGATACTGGGGCTGTAGGTGCCCAACCCTTCCAGTTGAATGCCCCGGCCTTGCTGGTTAAAGAAGATGGCGGCATCGCGCAATTCTAACAACACCTGCCGCACGCCGCTTTCATTTAATCCCGTGCTGCGGGCGATGAACGTGACCAATTCATCCGTTTCCGCTCTGCGCCCCAGCTTTACCCGAGGCCGGTAGGCATTAATTGCCTGAATCTTGGTTGCCATAATTTGTTCTCCTAATGTGGCTTCATGGGCAACGGACCAAATGATGACAAAACGCTCTCGCAAAACGCAAAAAGAAAGCCGGCCCGCTGCGTGACAATAATACGGATTATCGTGTCTGCTAGCCGGCTGTCCGGCTGCCAGGCTTGCATACACGGATGTCCCTTTGCTAAGTTTTATGTGAGTGATAGGAGATTTTTTGCTGTTATGCTCCAACCACCCCAACTGGTCTTCAAGTGGCCGAAAGCATATCCCATTTCCCCTTACTGTTCAAGCTTAATAGCAGTACCCTGGTCCCAAATACTAGAGGTGTCACTTAACACCCTATAATGTGCCACCTATGCACGGCCAAGATGTACCACC
>CALBTC010000435.1 GCA_937967805.1 uncultured Anaerolineaceae bacterium | reverse complement strand
GGCCGGAACTGCTGGACGCCTACGCCCGCTGCGTGCGCATCACCCGCAGCCAGACTGAGACGTTCACCTTGCACCCTGACGCCTTCACCTTGCCTGCCGAGCAGCAGCTACTCGCAGCTTACCAAAAAGCCGCCGCTGCCCAGGATGGCACGTTGCCTACGTTTGTTAGCACACTGCGCGATTTGCGACCGGCTATTAACCGCTTTTTCGAAGACGTGCTGGTGATGGATGAGGATACGGCCGTGCGCCACAACCGCCTGGCCCTGCTGCAGCACATTGCTGCCTTAACTGACGGTCTGGCCGATCTGTCGGAGCTTGAGGGTTTTTAACTTGTACTTGGAAACGGCCGTTTAGCGCCGTAGACAATCTGCTATACTTTGGGCAAGTGCAATTTTTAAAAATGATGCCTTATCTTAACGGAGATAGAAATATGACTGTGATAGAAAAAATTCACCAGCGTGTACGTATTCTCCCCGAACCGATGCAGGCACAAGTTCTGGATTTTGTTGAGTTTTTATTGGCGAAGAGCGAAGTTGATTTACAGGATGATATTCAAGATATGGACAATCTTGAATGGTCCAACCTATCTTTGACAATGGCCATGCGCGGTATGGAAGATGAGGAAGAACCTTATACGGTGGAAGACCTGAAGGAAACGTTTTAATGGTCCATGCTGGACAAATCGTTTTGTTTCGGTTTCCTCAAACCGATTTGCGTCGTGGAAAACTCCGGCCAGCATTAATCATTGGCAAATTGCCCGGTTCTTTTGAAGATTGGTTAATTTGTATGATTTCCTCGCAAACCCATCATCATACCGAAGGGTTTGATAATATTGTCACCACTGATGATGCCGATTTCCCTCAATCAGGATTAAAGAACAGCAGCGTTATTCGTGTTGGGCGACTGGCCGTTGTTGACGTCACACTATTGCTTGGCGCAATCGGCGAAGTTGATGCCAGCAGGTTGGCAAAAGTTAAAGCGAATTTGGCTAATTGGCTAAACGATCAGTGAAATTGGCCATTCCCCAATTTTTTGATGACGTGTTGGTGATGGATGAGGATACGGCCGTGCGCCACAAACGACTGGCCGATTTGTCGGAGCTTGAGGTTTTTGGTCCAGGCGAAAAATGATAGGTACAAAAAACAACTGTATCCGTAATTAAAAGCAGTGGCTTAACATCTGTTCAAAGCTGTTAAGCAGGCTGTACCATTCAGTGAGTTATGAATGAATTAAGCGATGAGCAGCTTATGGCTCAGGTCATCAAACAGGATATGGCTGCTTATAAAACCTTGTATGAACGGTACAAGCGTTCTGTCTTGGGTTTGTCGTACAAAATTTTGCGGGACCAGGCTGCGGCCGAAGAAGTAATGCAGGAAACGTTTTGGCGCATCTGGAACAACGCGACCTCATTTGACACGCAGCGGGGGTCATTTCCCAACTGGATGTTTGGCATCGCGCGCAACTTGTCGATCGACATTGTACGCCGGGGGCAAAAGATCAAGATGCAGTCCCTACCCGATTTGCATCACGATCAGTTTGAATCCAGCCCGCATTATGAAGCTGACCACAACGTGGCCGATGCCGCGCTGTCGCTGCTGCGGCACGAACAGGTCCATGCCGCCATGACGACCTTACCCGAGGAACAGCGGGACGTGGTGGAATGGATCTATTTTCAGGGCAAAACGCGGCGGCAGATTGCTCAGGAGTATGACATTCCCTTTGGCACGATTAACACCAGGGCAAAACTGGCCCTGGATAAACTAAAACGAGCCTTGCAGGCGCAAGGATTTGAGGATTAAGATGAACGAGCAAATTGAGGAACTGCTCGCTGTTTATGCGTTAGGCGGGCTGTCGCCCGAAGAAGAAGCTGAAGTAGAAGCATATCTCGCTGAACATCCGCAGGCCGTCGCTTTGCTGGAGGAGGCGTACGCGGCAGTGGCCCTGCTGCCGTATACCGCACCTCCGGTAGATCCCTCGCCCGAAGCGGAGGCGGCGCTGTTTGCTCGCGTGGCGGCGGATTTGGCACCTCAGGCGGAGCCGGCGCGGCGCACGGCCGTATCCACCCCACCACCTCAACCAACCCTTTGGGACCAGATTCGCGCCTTTTTTAGTTTGCCGCTGGTAACGGCCGTTAGTTTGGGAACGGCCGTGCTCCTCCTCATCTGGGGACTATCACTCAACAACCAGGTTCAAGAGTTGAATCAGGATGTGCAGCAGCTCACATCCGACAACAGCAGCCTGCGCACCGACTTTGATGCCCTGGCCAACGAAAACCTGACCCTCACCGCCCGCGTGGCTGAACTGCAAGCGGCTAATCAAGCCCTGGACCAGCAAATCGACGACCTGGCCCAAAATAACGCGGAACTCATTGCCGCCAACAACAGCCTGCAAGCCGACCTGGCGCAGGCAACCGCCGATTTGGCCGAGCTGGAAACCTATAGCACTTCCTTGGAAGCCGAAATTGCTGAGATCATCGCCAACCAGCCTTTTGACTCCTCAGACGTTTACGCCGTGACGCTGCCGGGGACCGAAGAGCAGCCAGGGGCGTCGGCCCAGCTTGTGGTCGATCCTGACTCCAATACGGCGTTGCTTATTGTAGATGGGATGCCGGCGCTGCCGGAAGATTCTGTCTACCAAGTTCTGCTTATTCGCGGCACGGAACACGAAACGGCCGAAACCTTCCGCGTTGATACGGAAGGGGAGGGTGTGCTGCTGGTGCACTCCAGCGAACCGCTGCAATCCTTCGATGCCGTCGGTGTTTCCATAGAGCCGGAAGGCGGCAGCGTCCAGCGCACCGGCGACATCGTGCTGCTGGGTAACATTAACTAGCAACCCTCAATTGTCATTTCGAAAGCGGCCACACCGCGCACGGCGTTCTATGAGTAAAGAAACGGCATCTAAATGGCCTTGTTTCTGAGTAACGAAGTGAGAAATCTTTATTCCTGAAATAATTTTTCCAGAGACGCTTTCCCCAAGCGTCTTTTTTTTGCCAATTCCCCCAATTTCCAAATTAAACAAGTACAAAACCTGAACAAGTTCGTAATTCTGAGTGAACTGGCTAATTTGTAAAGGTGTTGCAAATAATTTGTCTAATTTCGATACGTACAAAACAAAGCCAGCTTCGTATTTAGTAGCAGAAAAACAGAAGAAACATTTCCACAAGCTGAATGAAAAAATGGCACAAATCCGGCTCCCTGGGAGTTCTCTTAACGCTGCCCGCTGCTTGTGGTCCCAAAAATCTAAGCGATGGAGGTGATGCGCTCGCCCAGCAATGAACCAACCTGAA
Source organism: uncultured Anaerolineaceae bacterium (assembly GCA_937967805.1). The sequence continues at coordinate 3,570 of CALBTC010000435.1, read as the reverse complement.
CAAAATCCAACCAACAATAAAAAAGCTTAGAAAAGAACAATTTCAGAAACAAAAATCACACAACAGGAGAAAAACAATGAAAAAAGTTAAATTGCTTATTTTTGCCTTGATGGCGCTGTTCCTGACCACCGCTGCCTGGGTTGCGGCCGATGAAGAAGCCGATACCGGTACCGTCACTGTGGTACATGGCGTGCCTGGCCTGACGGTTGATGTCTACGTCAATGGCGGTTTGGCCCTGCCCGATTTTGAGCCATACACCGTCACAGACCCGCTTACCTTGTCCGCCGGTGATTACGATATCGAAATTTATCCGGCCGGTGCGGATCCTGATGCCAGCGATCCAGCCATTGCCGGTTCCACTACGCTGCCCGCCGGAGCCAACGCTTCGATCGTGGCCCATCTGACGGAAGCTGGGGCACCAACCCTTTCTGTTTTTGTCAATGACACGTCGGCTATTAATGAAGGGGATGCTCGGGTGGTTGTGCGCCATACGGCCGCTGCCCCCACAGTTGACGTTGCCCTCACCTATAAAAGTGATGAAATTGGCAAAATTGAAGGGCTGAGCAACCCAGAAGAAGCTCAAGTTGAGGTAGGTACCGGTTTGTACTTTGCCTCCATTCTGCCTGCCGGCACCGATGACGTGGTGGCTGGCCCGGCTCGCTTCTGGCTCAATCCCAAGTTTGATCGCTCCTACATTATCTATGCCGTGGGTTCGCTAGCTGATGGTAGTTTCCAACTGCTGGTACAAACGATTGACCTGGACGCTATTCCCGTAGGTGATGTGACCGTGATTCACGGCGTCCCTGGCCTGACGGTTGACGTGTACGTGAACGGTGGTTTGGCCCTACCCAACTTTGCCCCCTACACAGTTACCGATCCGCTGACCCTGCCTGAAGGCAACTATGACATCGAAATTTACCCGGCGGGCGCTGACCCGACCGCTGGACCGCCGGCCATTGCCGGTTCCGCCTTCCTGCCCGGTGGGGCTAATGCCTCCATCGTGGCCCACCTGACGGAAGCCGGTGCACCGACGCTCTCCGTCTTTGTGAATGACGTTTCTGAAATTGACCGCGGCTTAAGCCGCCTGGTAGTGCGCCACACGGCCGCAGCCCCCACCGTTGACGTCTCCTTATTCGACCGTCGCACGGGTGACTTTGTGGGTACGGCTGAAGGGCTAAGCAACCCGAACGAAGTGCAGCTAGAGGTTCCGCGCAACAACTACCTGGCCACCATCCAGCCGGCAGGCACCGACACCGTCGTCTTTGGCCCGGCCGATCTGAGCCTGGATCCTGGCTTTGCCTATTTTGTGTATGCGGTTGGCTCTTTGGATGACGGCAGCTTCACCGTATTGGTGCAGTCGGTTCGCTTGCCATCTCCCGGTAGCTAAATCCGAGAGCAAATGAAACTGCCTCTGTGGAGGAGGGAGCATTCTCAAGCTTGTGCTGAGCGCAGTCGAAGTATGCAACCGGCATCTGAGGATGCCTGACTCCTCCACAGGTTCCTTACTTTGTGAGAGGCATCCTGTGCAGCAGGGTGCCTCTTTTTCTTCACGTTAGATTGTCGTAAATATTACGGCCGTTCCCCCACCATTATTTAGAACATTTGTAAGGTCTACGGTATAATTTACCCAGTTGTCCGACCAAGTTCTGTTGTAGGCCCTATGACCGTTACTGAAGATATTAAAAGCCGGCTCGATATAGTGGATATCATCTCTGAAAGCGTTTCATTGCGCCGCTCAGGGCGGAATTACGCCGGCTTTTGCCCCTTCCACCAAAACACCCGCACCCCGGCCTTTTTTGTTTTTCCCGAAACCCAAACCTGGCGCTGTTTTGGCGCCTGCGCCGAAGGCGGCGATCTCTTTTCCTTTGTTATGAAAAAGGAAGGCTGGGAATTTAAAGAGGCGCTCAGAAATATGGCGCAGCGGGCCGGGGTGACGCTGGAAGAAGAAAAGCCGGTCGATAAAGAGAAGCGCGCTGCCCACAACAAACAAGCGGGCCTGCTGCAAGCCGCTGCCGATTATTTTCACCAGCTCTTTTTGTACGCACCACAGGGGGAAGCGGCCCGGCAGTACGTGGCACGGCGCGGTTTGAACGAGGAAACGATTGAACAGTTTGCCCTCGGTTTTGCCCTGGACTCCTGGGATGCTTGCCGTTCCCATTTTAATATGCAGGGTTACAGCGACCAGGAACTGCTGGACGCCGGGCTGCTGACGGAAAACCCAGACAAAGGCACCAAGTACGACCGCTTTCGCAACCGGCTGATGATACCGATTCGGGATGTAGACGGCCGTATCGTCGGTTTCGGCGCACGCACATTGGAAAAAGACGGCATCCCCAAGTACCTCAATTCGCCGCAGACCGACCTGTTCGATAAAAGCCATTTGCTCTATGGGCTGGACGGGGCCAAACGGGCCATTCGGGAAGCGCGGCAGGCGGTGATCGTGGAAGGGTACATGGACGTGATGCAGGCGTGGCAGGCCGGCTTCCGCAACGTAGTGGCCCAGATGGGCACGGCGCTGACGGAGCAGCAGCTCAGGCTGCTGAAGCGGTACACCAAGCAGTTTGTGTTGGCGCTGGACGCCGATGCTGCCGGGGCCAAAGCCACCTTGCGCAGCTTGCAGGTCGCCCGCGAAACGCTGGATCGGGAAGCGGAGGTGAAGTTCGATGCCCACGGCCTGGTGCAGCATGAGGGCCGGCTGCAGGCAGACATCCGCGTGATGACCCTGCCAGAAGGCAAAGATCCGGACAACATTATTCGGGAAAGCCCGGAGGAGTGGACCAAACTGGTGGCCCAGGCCAAACCGGTGGTGGCTTACGTGATTGCGGTGGCGACTGCTGGACTGGATATGAATGATGCCAAAGGGAAAACGGCCGTTGCCCAGCAGGTCCTGCCGCTCATCAAAGATATTCAAGACCCCATCGAGCGGGATCATTACTGGCAGCAATTGGCGCGGGCATTAAGAATTGATGAACGGGCGCTGCGCCAGATTCGCCTGCCGGTGAAGCCGCATCAGGCCGCCAAGATGAGCCAGGCGGCCAAACCGGTGCAGCCAAAAGCGCACGTCGGCTGGGCCACCGTACCGCGTAAAGGGCAGTCTGGCTTGAATCCCCTGGCTGCCGACCTGCGCCAGTCTGATTTTTTGCATCACTGTGTCCGTTTCCCCCAGGTGATTTTGCGGGTGAACCAGAAACTGGGAGAATGTGGGCAGCCGCAGGTGACGGACGAAGATTTTTTACTGGCTGAAGACCGGGCCATCATGCGACAAATGTACCAGTTGATCACCTTGACACCGGTTGTCACGATTGATGAATTGTGGGATAGTCTAGAGAAGACGCTTCAGGATCGGTTGAAGTTCTTGCTGACATTACCCCAATCACCAGAAACAGAGCTTGAGCGTATTGCCGATACACTTGTTTTATCTGTACTTGACTGGCGTCTGGCGAAGGTCAGACAATTGCTTAGTGAGGTGAATCATTTACTTCATGAGGCCCAGGTGGAAAATGACACAGAAGCCCTGGCAATTTACCAACAGCAGCTGCGTGAGCTGCCCCTGGCTGTTTTACAGCTCAA
>CALBTC010000434.1 GCA_937967805.1 uncultured Anaerolineaceae bacterium | reverse complement strand
AAAATCTGTGGGAGAAGGTGCTGGGCGAGCCCCGCATCGGCATCCATGACAACTACTTTGACCTGGGCGGCACCTCCTGGCAAGCGATGAACCTGTTTGCCGACATCGAAAAGCTCACCGGCCATTACCTGCCGCTGGCCACGCTGGTTCAGGCCGGCACCATTGCCGAACTGGCCGATATTTTGCGCGATCAATCCGGCACGGAAGCGTGGCCTACGCTGGTCCAAATTCAGGAAGGGGCTCCTGACGTGCCGCCGCTGTACCTGGTGCATGGCGGTGGCGGGCACGTGCTGGTCTTCACCAAGCTGGCCCGCCGCCTGCCGGACAGCCAACCTGTATATGCCTTTCAGGCCAAGGGGTTGGATGGCAAGACACGGCCGTTCACCTCTGTTGAAGAAATGGCCGCCCACTACATAGAAGCGCTGCTCAGCCACCAGCCGCAAGGCCCCTACCAGCTAGGCGGCTACTCGATGGGCGGCGCTGTCGCTTTTGAGATGGCCCAACAGCTCACCGCCCGCGGCCACGAGGTTAGCTTTGCCGGCATTATCGACACCCCGGCCCAGCATCCCATGCTCAGATGGGTGCGCCTTGCCACCAAATGGACAGCGCGAATGTTGCGCCTCCCACCAGAACGGGAACAGATGTTGTTCATCAAAAACCGGCACCGTTTCTGGGTGGGTTTCCGCCAGATGATGGCCAATCAGAAAAACCGTCTGGCGCGCAAAGCAAATCGGCAAAATGGCAAAACGGCCGTCCCCAACCCCCAAGAGCAAGAAGACGTGCGCGTCCAAAAAATCACGGCGATCAACAACCGCGCTTACTTCTGCTACGTGCCCAGCCGCTATCCCGGCACCGTCACCCTCTTCAAATCCAGTGACGGCTACCGCGACATTTACCGAGACACCAAAGACCCCCTCATGGGCTGGCAGCGCGTCTCGCAAAAGGTTGAGGTGCATTCATTGGCCGGCAACCACAACCAGATCGTCGACGAGCCCCACGTCCAGGCCCTGGCCGAAGCCTTTGTGAAAGCCCTAGCTGCTAAAGAGCCGTCCGATTCTTAATCGTTGTGGCCGGCGTCGGCGCATGTATGTGCAGTCGTGCCACTTTCTCTCGCCAAAGACCGCGCTTCAGCGCCTACCTGACGTAAGAATACCCCTCCAGCGTAATCTGCACCGTTTGCAACTGAATATCGACCGTTTCATGAATATCAATGCCGTAACCGCCGGCCATCGTCACGGCGACGGGCAAATTGGCCTGCCGGCAGGTACCCAGCACCAGGCGGTCGCGCGCCGCGATGCCAGCTTTGGTCAGGGCCAGCCGCCCCAGCCGGTCCCGCTCATAGACGTCGGCACCGGCCAGATAGACCACCAGATCGGCTTGCGCCTCGGCCAGCGCTTGCTCCAGCCCGCCGTGGAGGGCGGCCAGGTAAGCGTCATCGCCGGTCTTGTCCGGCAGGCTGATGTCCAGGTCGCCGGGAATCTTGCGATAGGGGAAATTTTTTTCGGCGTGAATGGAAAATGTGAATATCGAATCATCGTTGCTGGCAATTTCGGCCGTGCCGTTGCCTTGATGGACGTCGCAATCGACAACCAAGGCCCGGCGCAGGCGGCCCTCGGCCTGCATCACCCGCAGCGCGACCATGACGTCATTGAACACACAAAAGCCTTGCCCCTCATCGCGGCAGGCGTGGTGGGTGCCGCCGCCCAGGGAAAGGGCCATGCCCTCCCGGAGCGCGAACCGGCAAACGGCCGTTGTCGCGCCCACCGAATAGCGCACTCGCTCAACCAGTTCCGGCGACCAGGGTAGGCCGATGCGACGGATTTCTTCAGGGGAGAGACGGCCGTTCAATACACGTTCAACGTATTCGGCCGTGTGCGCCTGTTGTAATTGGGGGATGGTTGCGGACGGTGGTGTGCGCAGTTCCGCGCCGGACAGCCCATTTTCGCTTGTGATGCGCTGGCGCAGCAAGCTGTACTTTTCGACCGGGAACCGGTGTCCTGAGGGGAGGGGGAAAGTGATGTGGTCGTAGGTGAATATCTTCATATTGAGAATGAAATGTTAGCGTAGGTGCTCAATTTGGCAACAGCGCCAAGAACTAACTACCGGACCATACCCGAGTACAGCCATGACCAAACGTACAGGACAAAATCTCTGTTGACCTCATACCGAATAACCCCATACGCTGTTCATATTATTGATAAATACGGCCGAAATAGTTTGTAATACAAGTTTTCTTCACCTGTCATTCCCGCGAAGGCGGGAATCCAGCCGTAGGATGCCTGCGAAGGCAGGTATGACAGTAGAGAAAATTGTATTTGAAAAAGCGTAGCAAGTATGGAAAAAAATATGATGTCTACAAAAGAGCAACTACGCAAAGCACGCGCACTTATTCTGGCTAAACGATACCAGGAAGCGCGTGATATCCTTTATCTGGTTGATGAGCCCATCGCTCACAAATGGCTCGCCAAGCTGAATGAAATTGACCCCCCAAGCATGCCTGATGATCCCTTTGACGCATTGTCGGCCTCGGCAACGCCTGAAGCGCCAGAGCTGATGAGGAAAACACACCCGGTGCCGGAGCCTGTATCCCTTTCCTCGGAGCCACGCACAAACAGTAATTATCTAAAGCGGCAGAAAAAAAACGATAAGAAAATTCCCATGCCCATCGCCATTGCCATCCTTGTCGGGTTTATGGCGCTTTGCCTTTGCTCAAGCGTTGGTTTTCTCTTATTCTACCAGGCATCGGAATCCTTGGGGCCTTTCCTGGCAGATTCCGAACATATTCTCGAACTCGGCTCTGATTTTGGCCGTTCAATTCAATTTGGGGACTCTGTAAATGGGCATTTATCAGACGCCCTCCCCCTCCAAAATTACCGTTTTGCTGCGAATGAGGGGGATAGGATTGTGGTCACCATGCGCAGCGCCGATTTTGATTCGCTTTTAGAATTATATGATGCCGACGGGAATTTTTTAACCGAGGATGACGACGGCGGCGGTGACCTGGATGCGCAAATTATTTATACCATTCCCCGAAGTGGCGACTATATCATCACCGCCACGGAATGGTGGAGCGAAATTGGCATTATTGGGGGCAGTTATACGCTTTCGTTGCAGCGGCAATAAGATACAAATACAGTAAACAATTTATTTTCACTGTCACAAAACGGCCGTCTCTCCCGTCTACAGGTATAGAGGCAGATGATTGGACCTTTCTGCCTATAAAAGCTTAGACACAAGGAGCAGACGCATGTTAAACAAACACAAACCCCACGACGTAATCATCATTGGTGGCGGATTGGCCGGATTGACAACGGCCGTTTACCTGGCCCGCGTCGGTCGCCAGGTGACCATTCTGGAAAAGTCAGCCCACCTGGGCGGGCGGGCCACGACCCAAACGTGCCAAGGCTTCCACTTTAACCTGGGGCCCCACGCGCTCAACGGCAACGGCGAGGCGCTCAAAATTCTGGCCGAACTGAATGTGCCCTTCACCAGCGGCAGTCCAGACGTTCCCGGCACGCTCCTGGACAAGGCAGGCCAGCTGTATCCGCTACCCCTCTCTCCGGGCACCATCATGAAAACGCAGCTGCTGGACTGGCGCGAAAAGCTGGCGCTGACTCAAATCATGACCCGGTTGGTCCGAACCGATCCAGAAACGATCGCCAACCTTTCCTGGCAGGAGTGGCTGGCCCGACAAACAGACTCGCCAGCCGTGCAAGACCTGCTGCACACACTCAACCGCATTACCACTTACATCAACGCGCCGGACCTGATGAGCGCCGGCCTCTTTTTACGCATCTTTCAGATGTCGCTGCGCAAAGGTGTGCTGTATGTTGACGGCGGCTGGCAGGTGCTGGTTGATGGCCTGCGCCAACGGGCTGAAGAAGCGGGTGTGGTCATGGAAACCGGCGTGCGGGTAACGGCCGTTCACGAAACCGATCACCACGTTGAAATCATCCTCGACGACGCGTCATCGCTAATCGCCGGCACCGTCCTGCTGGCGGTGGACCCCAAAACGGCCGCCTCCCTCTGCCCCAGCAAATTGCTGGACAAACAGGCGGAAACGGCCGTGCCCGTCCGTGCCGCCACGCTGGACGTGGCCCTCACCACCTTGCCCCAGCCCCAGAATCTGCTGGCGCTGGGTGTGGACGAACCGACCTATCTTTCGGTGCATTCGGCCGTGGCCAAATTAGCGCCAAAAGGCGGCGCCCTGATTCAGGTGGCGCGTTACCTCAGTCCAGAGGAAAATGGGAGCGATTTCCGCGGCTCGCTGGAAAATCTGCTGGAATTGATGCAGCCCGGCTGGCGGCAGCACCTGGTGCACCAGCGCTTCTTGCCCAACATGGTGGTGGCCAACCGCACGCCGCTGGCGGTTGAAGATGGTTTGAACGGCCGTCCCGACGTCGCCTTGACCAACCGCATCTACCTGGCCGGGGACTGGATAGGCACAGCCGGCTGGCTGGCCGAAGCCAGCTTCAGCAGCGCCCGCGAGGCTGCCCGGCGTATTTTGGCCGAGTCACCGCCGGTGGCCCGTGAACGGTTATTTGTCATCGGTAATCGGTGAACCGTCTACGGCTTACCGATTACCGATCACCGACCACCGAATACTGTTATGACCGAAACCTACACCCAATACCGCGCCTACGTCTTCAGCATTGCCTATCGCATGTTGGGCAGCGTCATGGATGCGGAAGATATGGTGCAGGAGACATTTTTACACTGGCGCAAGGTGGATCAGGCCGAGGTGAAATCGCCCAAAGCATACCTGGCCACAATCGTTACCCGGCTGTGCATCGACCACCTGCGCTCGGCCAGTGTCCAGCGCGAAACGTACGTTGGCCCCTGGCTGCCGGAGCCTCTGGTGACGGAAACTGGCCCCAGCGCCGAAGGAATGAGTGCCTTGTCTGATTCTCTTTCTACTGCCTTTTTGATTTTGTTGGAAAGCCTGACGCCAACGGAGCGGGCTGCCTTCCTGCTGCGCGAGGTGTTCGCCTACGACTATGGCGAAGTAGCCGATATCATCGGCAAAAGCGAGGCCAACGTGCGCCAGATTGTCAGCCGCGCCCGGCAGCACATCCAGGCGCGACGGCCGCGCTTCGAGCCATCGGCCGCAGACCAGACTGCGCTGCTGGAACAGTTTATGCAGGCGTGTGCCGATGGCGACATGTCTGGCCTGATGTCATTGCTGGCTGAGGATGTGGTGGAATATTCCGATGGCGGCGGCAAGGTCCATGCGGCGCGCAAGCCGATTATCGGAGCAGACAAGGTGGCCCGCTTTCTGTTGGGGATCACCCGTCAGGCTCCGGCGGATTCGTCGGTGCAGATTGGGCAGGCCAACGGGCAGCCGGCGCTGTTTATTTATGAAGCAGGAAGGTTGTTTGGCGTGATGATCATGGATGTGGTGAACGGCCGTATCCAAAACATCTACAGCGTCATCAACCCGGACAAATTGCGCCACCTCTCGGCGTAGCGAGGACTGGCAGTCCTGATCTTTAGATGTCATGGCAAATAAAAGTTAAGGACTGCCAGTCCTGGTGTCAAATGGACGCAACCAATTTATGCGCCGTCGGCTCATCCAGGATAAGGTCAGTCACGTAGCCGCCGGCCAGCGCTGCTCGCAGCCCGGCCAGCTTGTTGTAACCAGATACCACACAGATCGAACGGCCGACCCTGTGGAACAGTTCCAGCTCTGGCCCACAGGCCCGTTCATTCAGCGGAATTCCCTCGTAGCTGCCATCCTGCCGGATCATGATGTTGGCAATATCCCCCACCACCCCTTCCTGTTCCATCTCCATAAAATCCTTTTCCTGCAAATAGTTGCCCATATAGGTGGCACTCATAAGCTGCCCCCGCGGTGAGCCAATCGTGTACAGCAAAATGTCGGCCTGCTGGTGCAGCTGCAAGATTTGCTGGATGCTGCGCTCGCGCCACAATGCCTGCTTGGTTTCCGGGTAATCAAAAAAGGTGGGGACGGGGAAGAGGTGGGCTTTGGCTTCGTAATTGTTGGCAAACTGAGAGACAAGCCAGCCCGCGTGGTTGACGCTGGGGTTGGAGACAATTTCGCCGCCGTTGAGCTGCACCACCTGCACGCCAACCAGCGACTTTGGCGTGAGATTGGCGGCAATTCGATTGATCGTGCCACCCCAGGCAACCCCCAAAATCATGCCGGATTCTATGAATTGGTTGAGATGGCTGGCGGCAACTCGGGCGACGCGCTCCTGCCAGGCCTGCTCCCCGGCAATCTCCGGCACCGGCACAATTTGCGCCCTCTGGATTTTGTAATGCAGCTTGATCGATTCTTCCAGCGAATCGGCCCGCCCGCGAATATCGTTGATGCGAATTTCGATCAGCCCCTGGTCCCTGGCCCAGCTCAGCAGCCGGGAGACGGTCGAGTGGGAAACTTTTAGCTCAGCGGCAATCGTTTTCATGGGCAGGTTTTGGTAGTAATACATTTGCGCCGCGTGCAAGGCGTTTTCTAGCTGTTTTTGTTTAGCATCCATAAATTTATTTTGAACCGCAAAGGTCGCAAAGTTTTTTTCTTTGATCCTTCGCGCCCTTTGCGCGATTTGTGGTGAAACTGGTCTGCACAGATTTACAGGACAATTCTGCTGTGTTCTGCAAATTTGTGCAAATCATGTGATATTTCTTGCAATGGGAACGGGCTGTTGGTAAGAAAGGGGCGACTGGAAGAGAAACCCAAACAATTCCCTGGCACGGTATTTTGCATGACAGTTTCAGGCACGCAGCAAACGGACAAGTTGATTTTGGCGCTAGATGTGGGTACGTTGAGCGTGCGCGCTTCGGCTTATGATTTTGCCGGGAACGCGCTGGTCTTTGCCGATGAGCCGATTGCCCTGAACCAGCTTAGCAGCAGCAAAATTGAGCAGGACCCGCTGGAAATTAAAACGGCCGTTCACCAGGTCATGCAGCAAGTGTTAGCCGACCCCATCGTACAGCAGCGGGGCATTGCTTGCGCCGGGCTGGCCAGCCAGCGCTCCAGCATCGTGGCCTGGAACCGAACAACCGGTGAGCCGTTGACCCCCGTTTTTAGCTGGCAAGATCGCCGCGCCGCCGAATATTTGGAACCGCTGGCCAGCAAAGGCGTGGCCATCAAAAAGAAAAGCGGCCTCTTTTTGTCACCCCATTACGGGGCCAGCAAGCTGCGCTGGATGTTGGATAAATGCCCGGAACTGGAACGGCCGTTGCAAAACAAGCAGCTAATCTTTGGCCCTCTGGCCGCTTACGTCATTGCCCATCTGGTTGAGGGGCAGCCCAGCATTGTCGATCACGTCAATGCCTCGCGCACGCAGCTGATGGATTTGCAGAAGCATCAATGGTCCCCGGAACTGCTCCAGGAATTTGGCATTGCCCGTGAGCTGCTGCCGGACTGCCAGCCGACACAATCTTACTTTGGCAACATTCGCGGTACAGAGATTCCATTAACGGCCGTTAACGGTGACCAAAATGCCGCTATTCATGGCCCGGGCAAGCTGGACGACGGCACGCTCATTGTCAACGTGGGCACCGGCGCCTTTGTCCTCCTCTCCACCGGCGTGCAGCTCATGTACCATCCCAGCCTGCTAGCCAGCATCGCCAACAGCAGCGACGCGCACGTCACTTACCTGCTGGAAGGCACGGTCAACGGAGCCGGGGCGGCCATCAAATGGGCCGCCGATCAGTGGGGTGGACCGGACCTGTCGGCCAATTTGGAACAATGGCTCAACGAAGTGGAAACACCGCCTGTGTTCATCAACACCATTGGCGGGTTGGGCTCCCCCTTTTGGCGCAGCGAGCAAAATCCGTACTTTTTAGGCAATGGTTCCGGGGACACATCCTTGCAAGAGAAAGCAGTTGCCATTGTGGAGAGCATTCTGTTTTTGATTGCCATCAATTTGGAAGCGATGAGCAATACCGGGCAAAGCGTGACGCGGATTCGCATTACCGGCGGCCTGTCGGCGCTGGACGGTTTGTGCCAGCGGTTGGCCAACCTGACCCAGCGGGTGGTATTACGACCAGAGGTCAAGCAGGCAACCTCACAGGGTATTGCCTGGTTAGCGGCCAATCTCACCCAGGGCTGGAACGATCTGCGCGAGGGCACCCATGTGGATTATTTTTTGCCGAAGGACGGCCGTTCCCTCAAAGCACGCTACCGGCAATTTTGTGCAGAACTTGGCTGGCGTTGACTTAAGCACAATGAATGAATGGGATACAGATGAACATAGATACTTCGACTGCGCTCAGTACAAGCTTTCGCAGATAAAAGATTCAAATCCGTGTTTATCTGTGTAAATCTGTGTCCTATTTTCAGAAGGAGAAAGCATTGAAAAAGGTTCTCAATACGTTAGAAGGGTACATTTACCTGGCACCCACCCTCATTGTTTTGGGCATCTTCGTTTTCTGGCCGATTGTCAGCTCCTTCCAGATGAGCCTGACGCGCGTTGCCCCGTTTGGCGGGGTGGTGCGCGAGGTTGGCCTGGAAAATTACCAGCGCCTCTGGAATGAGCTCATCACCGGCGGCGAATATTACAATAATCTCAAGGTGTCGCTGCTGTTTACGCTGGGCACGGTGCCCACCGGCATTATCATTGCCGTGGCCCTGGCCATTGCCCTGGCCTACCCGCTGCGGCGGCTTTCCTGGCTGCACCGCCTGCTCATCTTTGTGCCAATTGTGATCAGCAGCGCCGTCACCGGGGTCATTTTCCGCTGGATGTACAACCCGGCGGTCGGTTACATGAACCATTGGATTGGTTTGTTAGGCTTTGAGCCGGTGAACTGGCTGACGTCGAAGGATTGGGCATTGACTGCCGTTATCCTCTCCGTTGTCTGGCGACAGTTGGGCTTCAACGTCATCATCGCCCTGGCCGGTGTGCAAAATATTGATGCCACCTACTACGAAGCGGCCAAGGTGGATGGGGCCAACTTATGGCACCGCGTGCGCCACATTACGCTGCCGTTGCTGTCGCCTACGCTCTTCTTCCTGGTCATCATCAATGTCATCAACAGCCTGCAAACCTTTGCCGAGATCAATATTTTAACCGACGGTGGCCCAGGGCAGGCCACGACTAATATGATTTACGCTATTTTTGTCGATGCCTTTGTAGGGACACCATTCCGGGGTTACGCCTCGGCCCAGGCTTACCTGCTTGCCCTGCTGATTATTCTGATGACGATCATTCAATTTAGAGGCTTTGGCCGGAGGGTTCATTACTCATGACAGTTCCCATGCCTACTTCCAGACCTAAACGCAAGATAACCAGAACCGATCTGGCTATGCAAATCTTCTTGATTGTGATTGGGTTGATTGTGGCGACGCCGATCATTATTGCCATCTTCACCAGCTTTAAATCGCTGCAAGATATTTCTGCCAACCCTCATACGCTGCTGCCTCGTGAATGGACCTGGGAAAATTACATTACAGCCTGGAACGCAACGCCATTCGGCCGTTACCTGCTCAACAGCTTCATCCAGTCTGGCGTGATTGTGATTTGCCAGGTCATCTTTAGCATTTTGGCTGCCTTTGCCTTCTCGTTTTTACAGTTTAAGGGCCGGGACCTGATGTTTTATCTGATTCTGGGCAGCCTCATGGTGCCGTTTCAGCTCACCTTTATTCCCAACTTTGTTCTGGTCAGTGAACTGCCTAAAAATTGTCTTCTGTTGTTTAGCCAGGCGACTGACCTGTGCAACTCGTTGGGGGCCAACACCTACTTTGGCCTGACCGTGCCGTTTTTAGCCAGTGCTTTTGGTGTCTTTTTGCTGCGGCAATTTTTCCTGTCGCTGCCAAGGGATTTGCACGACTCGGCCCAGATTGACGGAGCCAGTAATTTTCGCTTTTTGTGGCAGATTGTCGTGCCGCTCAGCGGCGGCTCGATCAGCGCCTTTGCCATCTTTTCTTTTTTGGGTGCCTGGAGCCAATATTTGTGGCCGCTTATCATCACCAATGAAACGGAGATGCGCACCGTGCAGATTGGCATTCGCTTTTTCCTGGCCAACCAGGAGCGCGGCACCAATTGGGGGGCGCTGATGGCCGGCGCGGTCATTGTGCTGCTGCCCACGCTGCTGATCTTTTTGATTGCCAACCGGCAGCTTGTCAAGGGCATTGCTATGACTGGTTTGAAAGGCTAGAAAGCAGATTGGTCCAAACTCACAGATTGGACCAATCTAAACAACCATATGTTTTCACCATCGGACACTAACCCGGGATGTGTCTGGTGTTTGGGGATGACCATCTGGTATCCCTTTTGAAAGGTACGCGACCGCGATTTTGTGGCGCAAAAATCAGTTAAACTGGAGGAACTATGTCTAAAAAAATGCTTAAATATTGGATGGTGCTGTTGGCGCTGGCCCTGGTGCTGGCCGCCTGCGGCGGTGGCGACACGGCCGATGACACAACGGCAGACACTACCGAAGACACGGCAGCCGACACGGAAGATACGGCCGTATCCGAAGATACCACCGAAGACACCGAGCCCGCTGCTGAAGAAGAAGCGATGGAAGACGAAGTGATCACCCTTGAGTTCTGGCACGCCATGGCCGATGACCTGGGCATGGTGGTAGACGAACTCGTGACTCGTTTCAATGAAAGTCAGGATGGCATCGTGGTCAATGCTACCTATCAGGGCAGCTACGACGATACCTACAACGCACTCCTGGCTGCCTTTGAAACCGACACCGCGCCCAACATCGTGCAAAACTTTGATCTGGCTTCACAGACGATGATTGATACCGGGCGTCTCATCGCTGCACACCAGCTCATGGCCCAAGACAGCTATGATGATGGCGTCTTTGTGCCTGCCGTTGCCGATTACTACGGTGATGGCGAGGGCATGGTGGCTATGGCCTTCAACAGCTCCACCCCCATCCTGTTCTACAACGCAGAAATGTTTATTGAAGCGGGTGTGGCACCGCCACCCACCGGCGAAAGCTGGTCGTTCAGCGAAATGTTGGCTGCCTGTGATGCCATCCAGGAAAGTGGCGTGACCGAATACTGTATTGCCCTGGGTCAGGTAGGCTGGTACTTTGAGCAGATTTTGGCCAACAGCGGTGGGCTGTACTACAACAATGACAACGGCCGTACCGGGCGGGCCACCGAAGTCATGTTCAACCAGGGCGTCGGCGTTGAGGTGTTCGACTTCCTCACCGGACTTGTCGCCGATGGTTACTCACCCAACCTGGGCAACACCTGGACCGACACAGACACCGTTTTCCTGGCCGGTGAAGCCGCCATGATGTTCGACTCCACTGCCGGTACGCGTGGTTTGCAGGATGGCGCTGACTTTGAGATTGGCACCATGTTCATTCCCTATGCCGACAGCGCCGGCGACCGCAATGGTGTGGTCATCGGTGGCGCGGCTCTGTGGCTGCTTGACTCCGGCAATGATGCCGAAAATGCTGCCGCCTGGGAGTTCATGAAGTTTATGGCCGAAGAAGCCCAGCAGGTCACCTGGCATACCGGCACCGGCTACTTCCCCGTGCGCACCGACATCGCCGGCAATGAGGAATTGGCTGCGTTCTGGGAAGAAAACCCGAACTTTGTCACGGCCATTAACCAACTGGAAACGACCAAGACGGTCCTTGATGACGGTAGTGTCAACTACGCCGTTTTGGGCGGCCGTGCCGGACCATCCCCGGCTATTCGTCGTCTCATCGTCGAGGCGTACAGCTCCGTGCTGGATGATGGTCTGTCGGCTCAAGAAGCCCTGGACATCGCAGCCGAAAAAGCCAACCAGGAACTGGCCGACTACAACGAATTCTTTGAATAATCACCCGGCTTTAATGTAGAAAGGCTGCCCGATCTCTTTGATTGGGCAGCCTTTCTGTAGGTCAATTTTTATTGTAGGTAAAATTTATCTGGGTAATTTCACCAAATAGCCCATAAATTTTCATTCTGAGTGAAAAGCTGACGCTGTCAGCCAGAATCCCTCTAAGGATGGCATGGCTCAAACAGGGTCAAGCTTGAAAACATGGTGCAGGTGGTGGATGAAACGGATCGTTTTGCTCACGTTGCCACTTTTTCTTTTGGCCTGTGGTGCGGCCAGCCAGTCAGGACAGCCGGAAACGATGGCCACTGACGCAACTCCTTTTGCTTTTGTCGGCACGGGAAATCTGCCGCCCGGCTTTGATGCCCAGGGTCATCGTGGTGCGCGCGGCCTGCTGCCGGAAAACACGCTGCCCGCTTTTGAAGCTGCCCTTGACCTGGGCGTGACCACGCTGGAGATGGACTTGCACTTTACGCGGGACGGCGAAGTCGTCATTTGGCACGATCCCATCATTGACGACAGCAAATGCCGACTGCCGGACGATCCTGCCGATCCAGAGGCACCCGATCCGCGTAATCCGCTGCGGCGCATTTTTATCAGCCAGCAGCCGCTCTCTGTAGTGCGATCGTACCGTTGCGATTTGAATGGCAACGAAGACCGGTTTCCCACACAAACGGCCGTAACCATGCCCTTAGCCGGAAACGATTACCGCATCGTCACTTTGGCTGAACTGTTTGATTTTGTGGAACAATATGCTACCTCCGAGCTGAAAACCGAGGCCCAGCGCCGCAACGCCGCCTCTGTGCAGTTCAACGTCGAAACCAAGCGCGAGCCGGACCATCCTGAGTACATTGATGATGGGTTTACCGGCGGTGAGGCGGGGCCATTTGAACTGGCGATTCTGAAGATTGTAAACGGCCGTTCCCTCACCCCCCGCGTCATCATCCAAAGCTTCGACCATCGCTCCCTGCGCGCCATCCGTGAATTGGGCAGCGAGATTCGCCTGGCGGCCCTCACCACCGGCGGTGAAGCCAAGCTGGACGTCTATGCCGCCTACAAATTTAACATCTGGTCCCCCAACCAACGGGACGTCACGGCCGAACGCATCACCAAAGCCCACGAAGAAGGATTGCAGGTCATCCCCTGGACCGTAAACGAGACCGACGCCATGCAGCAGTTGATCGCTTGGGGCGTTGATGGCATCATAACAGATTACCCGGACCGGCTGCTGGGGATTCGTCCGTAAATGCAGATTGGTCCCATCTCCAAGATTGGACCAATCTTACCCGGTCAGGTAGGTGCAAGATGAACAAATATACGCCCCAGAAAAACCGAGTACAAATATTTAGAGCCTCTCTGCGAAACTCTGCGTCTACTCTGTGTCTCTCTGTATTCC
Source organism: uncultured Anaerolineaceae bacterium (assembly GCA_937967805.1). Next base: position 12,489 of record CALBTC010000434.1, on the reverse strand, counting down.
TCTTATTGTTCATCGCCGCGTGCCAACCAGAGCCAGAAGTCGAACCCACCCTGCAAATGCGCCAGTTTGCCAACGGCCTGCTCAACCCCGCCGGGATGGCCGAACTGCCCGATGGCACCATCCTGGTGGCCGAAGAAGGCACCGGTAAAAACGATTTTTCGGCAGGCGTTTCCATGATTACGCCAGACGGCGAGGTCGGCCGTTTAATTAGCGGCCTGCCCAGCGGTCGGGACTCCGGCGATTTGTCCGGCGTGCCCTTTGTGAAATTGTCGCCAGACGGCCGTACTCTTTACACCGCCCATTTCAACCTCGGTCACCTTTACACCCTGCCTGTTCCTGACAATTTTTCCCTGCCCCCTGAACCTTTCACCGCCGACGATTTAGCCAGCCAGATGCTGCCGCTCAACAACGTCCAGCTCACCAACCCGTTCGACATGACCTTCGATCCCAACGGCGTGCCCGTGGTGAGCGATGCCAGCGGCAACGGTGTGGCTAAAGAAACCGAAGACGGCACGACGCGCTTTATTCACCGCTTTGCTTCAATCAAAATCGAAAACGGCAGCATTGACCCCGTGCCGACAGGCATTGAGCGCATTGGCCGCGAATATTTTGTGACGCTGTTTGGCGGCTGTCCCTATCCCGCCGGCAGCGGCCGTTTGGTAGCCATTGATGAAAACCGTAACGAGCGCATCGTCACCGACGGGCTGAACATGCCTATCGACGTGGCCCGTGGACCGGACGGCACCATCTGGCTGCTGGAATTTGCCGAGTTTCGTCCCGACGCTTCCTGCTTCAGCGGCATGGGTTACCAGGCCAACAGCGGCCGTCTCAGCCGCGTTTTTGCCAATGGCTCCACAGAACTGGTGATGGAAGGGTTAAACTTCCCCACCTCGGTGCTGCCCCGCGCCGATGGCTCGCTGCTGATCAGCCAGGTGTTTGAGGGCAACATTGTGGAGCTGTACTGGGGTCTGCCGCAGCCGGAAAATTTGTCTGTGCCGGATGAAAACAGTTCTGTTTCCACCACGCGCCAGGAGTTTGACGATCTGGATGCTGTGCTGCACAGTGTGATTGCCCAGGAAGGGTTACGGCCGTATCCCGGCCGCGACACCCCCGAAGACGATCCCGCTTTGGTCAAATTAGGCCAGCTGCTTTTCTTCGATCCGGTGCTGTCCGGCGATCAAAACATTAGCTGTGCCACCTGCCACCATCCCGCCCTGGCGATGGGCGACGGCCGGGCTTTACCCATCGGCACCGGCGGCGAGGGACTGGGACCGCAGCGTGAATTTGTGGAAACCGTGATGCTAGGCGCGGAGGAAGAGAACCTCACGGTGAATAATCCGTTTGTGGGGGCTTTTGTGCCGCGCAATTCGCCTACTATTTTGAACAGCGCCCTGCTGCCGGTGCAGTTTTGGGACGGCCGTGTGCAAAATTACGCCGGAGTGGTGACCACGCTGGAAGAGAACGTCAACCAGCGCCAGTTCACCGACGCTTTGGTGGCCCAGGCGATGTTCCCCGTCACCAGCCTGCACGAGATGGCCGGGGCCACGCTGGGCCACCTGCCGCCGGAGCGGGTGCGCCGCCAGTTGATGCAGCGGTTGACCCGGATTCCCGGCTATACCGAACAGTTTGAAGCGCTCTTTGGCACGCCCAATCCAGACATTACGGCCGTTGTCTCCGCCATCGCCGCCTTTGAGCGTCAGTTTATCATGACCGACTCCCCCTGGGATGATTATTTAGCCGGGAACACCGCCGCGCTGACCGATCAGCAAAAGCGGGGCGCGCTCATTTTTTATGGGGAGAGCAATACGGCCGTTAACTGCGCCACCTGCCACGCGGGTGATCTCTTCACCGATTTGCAGTTCCACAACCTGCTGGTGCCGCAACTGGGACCGGGCAAAGGGCAGGGGCCGGAAGGCCGCGACGATTGGGGCCGCGCCGGAGCCACCTTCGACGCCCGTGACCGCTTCACCTTCCGCACCGCGCCGCTGCGCAACGTAGAGCTCACCGCCCCCTATTTCCACAGTGGCGCGTATCCCACGCTGGAGCTGACGATTGCCCATCACGCCGATATTCACGGCATGGCCAGCAGCTACGATCCCAGCCAATTTTTGCCGCCCGCTTTTTATAGCAGCGTACGGCCGTACAATCCTGACGACCAGCTCACCACCGCCTCCCCGGAATTGATCAACGGCCTGCCCCTCACCGAAAGGGAAATCGCTGATCTGGTGGCCTTTTTGCTGGCGCTCACCGATCCGGCGGCAGTTGATATGGACCATTTTATTCCCGACTCGGTGCCCAGCGGCTTCCCGCTCGATCCGGTGCCCACCGGACTTACCGTGCCTTCTGGTGTGGCGGATGGGGGGAATACGGCCGCAGCCGACACCTCGCCCGATCCCACCGAAATTACGCCGCTGCAATTTCGCAACGTGGCGGCGCAGGTGGGGCTGAACTTCCAGCACGGCGCGTTCCGCACCGGCATCCCGGCCGATCCGGTAGCCATGATGGGTGCAGGGTTGTGCTGGATCGATTATGATCAGGACGGCTGGCAGGATTTGTATTTGGTGAACAGCCATGCCAAAGAGGAACGGGCTTACTGGCAAGAGAACGGCGGTCTGCCTACCAACGCCCTTTTCCGCAATGAGGAGGGACAGTTTAGCGACGTTTCCGCACAAACCGGCACCGATCTGGCGCTGCGCGGCAACGGCTGCATCGCCGCCGACTTCAATTTGGATGGCTGGCCCGATTTGTACGTCACCGCCGATGGGCCGAATAAGCTGCTGTGGAACCAGGGGGACGGCACCTTTGTTGAGGGCGCTGCCGCTGCCGGCGTGGCTGCCCCCGAATGGAACAGCGCCTCGGCCGTGGCTGATTTGAACCTGGACGGCTGGCCCGATCTATTTGTGGCCGCTTATATTGATTTGGAAAACAAGATTCCCCATCCCAGCGGTGCCTTCCCGCAAGATTATTACGGCCTGCCGGATCGCATGTATGTGAACAATGGCAACGGCACTTTCCGCGACGTCACCGATCTGGTTGGCCTGGAGCGTGAAGAGCGCGGCGTGGGACCCATCTTTACCGATCTGGACAACGACGGCCGCCTGGAGCTTTACATCGCCAATGACGGCCAACCGAACCGCCTGTATACGGCCGTTCCCGACAGCAGCCTGGCTGGATTCCATTTTGAAGATTTGAGCCTGACGGCCGATATTGGCGATTCCGGCAGCGGCATGGGCGTGGCCGGCGGCGATTATGATGGTGACGGCCGTTTTGACCTGTTTGTCACCAACTGGGAAGCGGAACTAAACGCGCTTTATCGTAATGAGATTGACGAACGGGGCGAATTGGTGTTCCGCTACAGCACCTACCGTATCGGCATCAGCGGCCTGGGCAACAACATGACCGGCTGGGGCACCCATTTTGCCGATTTTGACCAGGATGGCGACGTGGACCTGATGACCGTGAACGGCCGTGTGCCCGTTTCCAATTTTGCCAGCGACGCCGAACTGGTGCGCTTTTACGGCAACATGCAGCAAGAAGGCAAGCCGGGCCAGTTCCGCGAATGGACGCGTCAGGTTGGGCTGCATGAAGACGGCGTCGGGCCGCTGCTGGCCCGCGGCAGCGCCGTGGCCGACTATGACAACGATGGCGATCTGGACGTGGCTATTAACACCATTGGCGGCACCCCTGCCTTGCTGCAAAATAACAATGCTGCCGGCAACTGGCTGCAAATTGAGCTGGATGGCTTTTATCCTGGGGCGGTGGTTGAGGTGGTTTTGCCGGACGGCCGTTCCCTGATGCGTGAATGGCTGGTGGGCAGCAGCTACCTGGCTTCTGAAGACAGCCGGCTGCACGTGGGGCTGGGCGAATTTGACGAAGCGGCCTGGGTGCGGGTAACATGGCGTGACGGGGTGTGGGAAGAAACGGCCGTATCTGCCAATCAATTAATCACCATTCCCTGATTTTCTGCAATATTAATTTCCCAACGAATCGAGGCAATGATGGATAGACCACAACCCGCGATATTTTCGCATCCCTTTTAAACCCGGTATTTGTCATGCTGAGAGAGGCCACAGCGTGGTGCGACTGCTCTGAGAATACAGAAACAGAGGCTGTCGAAGCAATGACAGGTACAGATTTAACCATTTTTAGAGGAACAACCGTATGCTAGAAACAATCCAGCAGTCGGTGAAGCATCATGACCAATACCAGATTGAAATCAAGCTGGATTATGAACTGCACGCCGATCAAAAAACACGCTACCAGATCGCTACTTACTTTTTTGTGCCGCAAAGCCTGGGCATCACCCCGCAAACTTACGCCAAGCAGACATTTTACCAGGATGTGCAAAGCCACATCCGCCTGAAAACCCCCAGCCTCAACTTGCGCGAATTCACCGAGGGGGATCGCTCGCCATTGTGCATTATCGAGAAAATGGTGCGCAGCGCTGATTGGCTGAGCGACCCGGCAGCCCATGAACAACTAATAACCCAAATGAAGCTGCTTAGCGCCATGCTCAAAAGTGCCCTGCGTGAACATTTCATCCTGATTGAGCGGCGCGTAGCCGAGGTTCAGGCAACGCCACATGGCAAAACCCATTACCTGGTGCACAATCTGGTTGATGAGTTCATCACGGAAGCGTCCCACGTCACCCGACGATATCGGGCCCTCCTGTCTGACTTTAATCTGCCGAACGTGCCGCCGGCTGTATACACAGCCTTCATGTTTACGGATGAATCGATCAGCATTCTGATCGAAGAAAGCGCTGTAGAGATGTTCCAGATTGTGGATGAATATTTGAAGAAGACGAATCGCGAAGATTACAAACACGCGCTGAGCGAGCTGACGGCCAGAGAAACAAAATACCGTAAAACGCGCGGCTATGAATCAATTTTGGTCGAGGGCAGCGATAACGAAACGTACCTGTACCGTGCCTCCATATTGAAGAAGTATGCTTCTAGCGTGCTCTTTTTAAACACGGACGTTCGGCCAGACGGCCAATATTGGGAGCATCTGATCCTGTCGCTTGCCGCGGGATTGGCGATGATTTTTGCCACGGCCGTTGCCTTCTATTTTCAGTATGAATATGGTAATTTTACCCTGCCCTTCTTTATCGCCCTGGTTATCGGCTACATGTTTAAGGATCGCATTAAAGAAACCAGCCGCATCATGTTTGCCAAACGGCTGGAAAAGTATTTGTTTGACCGGCGTATCACCATTCGCACGCGTGAAGGGCAGCATCGTCTGGGGGTATTGCGGGAAAAGGTGCGCTTCATTAAAGAAGACGACGTGCCGCTGTCGGTGATGCGCGCCCGCAACCGGGACCACATCACCGAAATTTCTAACGAAGGGCGCGGGGAAAACATTATTTGCTACACCAAAGAGATTGATCTGCAAATAAAAAATCCGGAGAAGGTGCTGCCCGGCTTCCCCGAAATTACCGGCATCAACGACATTTTGCGTTTTGATATCCGCCACTTTTTAAACAAGATGGCCGAACCGATACAAGAGCGCTTTGTCATTCGGGATGGCGAGTTGGTCTCTCTGCCGTGTCACAAGGTGTACCACGTTAACCTCATTTCTCGCTACAAAACGGTGCAGCCCGGCGTCAACAAAGAGAACCGCCACCTGCGCCTGATCCTGGATCAGGATGGCATCCGCCGTATTCAGGAGGTACGGCCGTAAGCTCTATGCCTTAATGATTGGATCGCCAATACGAATGGTGCCAGGTTCGATGACTTTTGTGTAAATGCCACGCAGATGAAGCTGTTTGCCAAGGGGCGTGCTAACAAATTTCAGGGCATCCAGGCCAAAACGGGCCTTAAACTTTTTGCAGCCGTTGTGGGGTAAGGCAGTTACTTCCACAACAGCCTCGCCAATTTCCAGCCGCGTACCGGGCGGCAGATTTTCCTCGCTGAGATCAAAATCAACGTACAGTTGATCGCCAGCCAGCGGCCAGCGGTCCCGGCTCTGAGCCACCAGCGCGGCGGTGCGGCTGTTCATCAGCGTGAGCTGGGCGTCGGGGATGGCTGAGCCATCGGAGGTGTGGCGGCTGCCGCGTGCCTGCCAATTGTCGCCGACGAGGCCAACGGCCGTATCCAACTCCCCCTTATGCAGCAGTTCACGTTCATCGGTAGACGGCCGTCTCACAATCATCTCCAGGACGCCACCGTCCTGCGGCGATTGGCGAATGTTTGGCAAACCGGCTTCCAATTCGTCCAGCGTCAAATGTTTGATCGTCATCGATTTTTCTCCTGCCATGAATCTATTGTGAATCGTTGTGCAGTTATCGCACAGATTTGCTTGTTGAGCAACGGCCGTTGCCACTATACTGTTTGCCTTACCCGAATAAAGAAGCAATTGATGGCTTGACAAGACACAGCGTTTCCGTTAAAGTATGCATAATCGTAAAAATACGATAATGATTAATGAAGCGAGAAAACAGATGAACGAAGAAACCAAAATGATTTTAGAGCCTTGCTGCACGTTAGATATTTCCGGCGCAGAGCAAGATAGGCTGGTAAGAATGTTCAAAGCGATTGGTAATCCTACCCGCTTTGAAATTATGAAGTTCCTGGTGACACACCCCACGTGCATCACCGGCGACATTGTCGATTATCTGCCGATTGCCCAGGCGACTGTTTCGCAGCATCTAAAAGTGCTGCGTGAAGCAGGCTGGATTGATGGCACGGTACAGGGCCCGGCCACGAGCTACTGCTTGCATGAAGAAAACATTGCCTGGTTTAGGGATAAAGTTGGCGATATTTTTTAGTAGAGCTGTTCCTGATTTACAAAATACCTGCAATTGTCATACCTGCGTAGGCAGGAATGACACGAATAGGTTTTTATAAAGGAACAACTCTAATTTTTTTACTTCATTGTATCGTAAAAGTACGATAAAGGATAAAATAATGCTCAGTGAACTACAGTTTCTTTTCAATTTTGTGGTTGAAAACCTGGTCAAGATTTGGCCCTACTTGCTCATTACTATTCCGGTAGCGGTGGCTGTGCAGCTTTCTGGTGCATCAAAATATATTCAGAAAGCATTTACGGCGCGGCCGCTGCTGGCAATTGTGTTGGCAACGGCCGTTGGCGCATTTAGCCCGTTCTGTTCCTGCACGGTCATTCCGGTGGTTGCCGCTTTGCTTATTGGCGGCGTGCCCCTGGCCCCCGTGATGTCCTTTTGGGTTGCCTCGCCATCCATGGACCCGGAAACATTCTTCCTGAGCGTGGCTACGATTGGCTGGAACATGGCCATTTGGCGGCTGGCTGCTACTCTAGCGCTGAGTCTGGCCGCCGGCTACATCACCCATTTTGCCGTCAGCCGGAACTGGTTGGGCGAGAAGATTTTGCGTGACAAAGCTTCTGCTCGCTCCGTTTCGGTTGTCTCTTTTACAGATCGTTTTGTGACCGGCTGGCATAAATTCGTTACCTGGGTTCGCCCACTTACGCCCTCGCAAAGCGTTCTGGCAACAACCAGCGGCATCAGCCTGGGCTCGCCAACGCATGAAGCAGCTGAGCAAACAAGCTGCGCGGGTGATGGCGTCTGCACAATTCCCGTTGAGGAGGGGGCCCCGACGTGTGGTACCAACTGTTCCGCAACGGTGCCTTTCAAAACGAAGCTGATTCGGGAAACCGGGGCGGCTACTTCGCTGGTTTTGCGCTTTATGCTGCTGGCCTTTATTTTAGAAGCGCTCATCATTCGTTACATTCCGGCAGAGTGGATTACCAATCTGCTGGGGCAGCAAAATCCGCTGGCGATTTTGTTTGCCGCATTCATCGGCGTGCCGGTATACACCAGCAATCTGGCGGCTTTGCCCATGGTCAGCGGCCTGCTGGCGCAGGGGATGAATCCGGCGGCCGGGCTAGCTTTTCTGATAGCCGGCCCCACCACGACGCTGCCGGCGATGACGGCCGTTTGGCAGTTGGCCTCACGCCGGGTGTTTGTGTTTTACGTGGCGTTTACGCTAATCGGGGCTGTTGTAGCCGGTTACATTTACCAGATGCTGGGTTAACGTTGCGATGAAACGGCCGTTTCCAACCCCTCACCAATCGTCCGTACAACGTCCAAATCTGCGCTGTTTTCCACCACGACGACAATCGCATATTGGGGTTGATCTGCCGGAGTCAGTGCTAAGTACCAACCGTTGCGGCTGTCCGGGCCAGACAGGGCAGAGACGACAAAGCTCAGCGTGCCGCCTGTGTTGAGCAGTTGGCGAATAGTGCGGGCGGACCGACCGGTGACCGCATCGCCGGCAGTGGGGGCCGGCGGTTGGGCCTGCATGATGCCGTTTTCATCCTCAATGGCCGTTACCAACCGCGGTGCGGGCAAACGGCCGTCGTTGCCCAACGCCGCCAAGGCCAATGCCACCTGCAAGGGTGAGACGGTCAGGTTGTCTTGCCCAATGCCGGCTTGCAAAGGATCGGCCAGCGGTTCGAGAGCGGCCGTTGCTGTATTCAGCGGCAGGTCTGGCTGGGTGGTGAAGCCAAAGCGCATGAAAATATCATCCAGCCCGCTCAAGCCCAGCCGGTCGGCCAAATCTTGCATGGGGCCGGGGCAGCGGTGGCGCAGCACATCGGCCCAGGTGGCGTCATCAGGCGGTGTGGTCTGGCACCGTTTGATCTCGCCATTGACCGGCACCGGCCGGTTAGCATTTAGTACCTGCCCTTCTAGCTGAATCCGGTCCCGGTCCAGGGCAGCGGCCAGAATAAATGGTTGCAGAATCAAACCAGGCTGGTATTGTCCTTGAACGGCGCGGTTGAGCAACGGTGCGGTTTCATCCGCTACCAGCTCATCAAAATTTTCGTCCAGGCGGTTGGGATCGTAGCCAGGATGGCTCACCATTGCCAGTATATCGCCCGTACCCACTTCCAACAGCACCAGCGCACCTTGCGCCTGCCCAAACAGTGCTTCAGCAGAGGCTTGTAGTTCGGCGTCGAGGGTGATCTGCACATCCCGGCCAACTTGTGGTGCGTGCAGGATTTGTTGGTTGAAAACGGCCGTAAAACCAGCCTGCTCCCCACGCAAAACATCATCAAAGCCGGCCTCAAGGCCCGCCGTGCCGTGGCGGAAGCTGTAGTAGCCCACTGCCGGCCCTATCGTTTCAAATGGATAAGTGCGGGCCAGTGCGTCCGGTTCGCCGACGGTATGGGCCAACACCGTACCGTTACGGTCCAAAATACGGCCGCGCTGAATGCGTAGTTCTGCCTCTACCAGCCGGGGGTTATCGTCGCGGGCCAAAATCGCTTCGCCGCGCACCACGCTCCAAAAAACCAGCGACAGCGCCACAGCCAGGAAGCCTAGCAGAATGACGCGCTGCATTTTGTGGAGATGTGTTTGGGGGGAATGATTGTTCATGAGAAAAAACTGGACGCTGATAAACGCAGATGACGCAGATTTGATCAGCGCTTATCCGCGTGCCATTCAGAGATAAATTTGGCGGGTTTTGGTTGACAGATACATGAGCAAACCGGCCATGACGTGGCTGATGAGCATGGAGCTGCCGCCGTAGCTGACGAAGGGCAGCGTCACGCCGGTGAGGGGCAGCAGCTTGGTAACGCCGCCCATGATTAGGAATGCCTGGGCAGAGAACAAAATTGTGATACCGGCGGCGAGGTAGCGGCGAAACGGCCGTTCCGCCAAAAGCGCCAGCCTCATGCCACGATGCGCCAGCAAGGCAAAACAACCCACCACGCCCAGGCTGCCAACCAGCCCCCACTCCTCGGCAATGGCAGCAAAGGCAAAATCGGAATGAACGACGGGAATGTATTGGGGAAAGCCCTGGCCCACCCCCTGTCCCCAGATGCCGCCGGCGGCTACCGCGTATAGCGACTGCACAATCTGGAAGGCGCGGTTATCGGCATCGGGCCATGGGTTCCACCAGGCGTCAATGCGTAAAGTGACCAGGCCAAAGGCAAAGTAAGCAAAGATGCCGGCCAACAGCAGCAGTCCCACACCGCCGGCCACAATGCGCCAATCGCCCGTGGCCAGATAAAGCAGGCTCAGAAACAATATGAAGAAAAGTGTAGCCGCGCCCAAATCGCGCTGCCACACCAGCAAAATCATGCAGAAGCCCCACATGAGGAGCAGGGGGGCCAGGTATGAAATGCGCTGGAGACGGCCGTTCCACGCCAGCCGTAAAACAGCTTCGCGCTCATCAAAATAGCTGGCTAAAAAGATGACCAGCAGCAGCTTAAGCAGTTCTGAGGGTTGGAAATAAACCGGGGGGAGAAAGGGAATGGGCAAGCGCAGCCAGTAGCGGGCCACGCTGGCCCCGGTAGGATTGATGCCAAACAGCAGCGTGGCAATCAGCAGGGCGATGCCCAGCAGCAGCAGCGTATAGCGGTAGCGGCGCAGCCAGCGTAAATTGCGCGGCAGCAGGGTGATGCTCACGAGAACGGCCGTGCCCAGAACCACCCAAACCACCTGGCGCAGCAAAAAGTTAGGTGCCAACCGGTCTTGCAGCACAATGCCCCAGCCGGTGAGCAGGCCAATGAGGGGCAGCAAAAAAGGATCGTGGTCGCGGGCATATTTGCGCAGCAGCCAGACGGCCGTTCCCTGGGCTACCAGCCAGCAAACTGGACCCCAGAGCGTGCTGCCATTGATACGGCCGTCACGCGCCAGCCCCAGCGCCACGGCGTTGCTAAACACAAACAGGGCGGCTACCAGCAGAAGGATGGGCTCGGAACGGCCGTGTTCACGATCCGCACGAAGGGAAAAAAGGGAAAAAGAGAGGCTGCGCATAAAACCAGAGTGACGGCCGTTAATCCAGATATTTGCCAACGATGGGGTTTAAATCTTGCTGAATCTGGACTGGAATACGGCTGCGGTCGGTGATGATGGCGTCTTTGAGCGCGTGGTGTGCAGGAAACTCCCCAGACCATTTGTCCATTGTTTGTACCAGGTGACCAATAGCGTTTTGGGCGATTTGGGTATTGTGTTGCAATGTCCTGATCACCATTTCCACTGTCACCGGCTCTTCACTCTCATGCCAAACATCATAATCGGTTACATGCGCCATGACAGCGTAAGCCATCTCTGCTTCGGCTGCTAGAAAGGCTTCCGGACAGGTCGTCATGCCGATAATGCTCATGCCCCACTGGCGGTACAGGTGAGATTCGGCCTTGGTGCTGAAGCGCGGTCCCTCGATAGTGATAAACGTACCGCCTTCATGGACGGCGCCCCCCGCCGCGCGGCAGCTTTGGGCCATGACCTGACTCATTTGTGGGGAAAGCGGCTGGGCGACGCTAACATGGGCAATCAAGCCACGCCCAAAGAATGAGTCGGCACGCCCTTTGGTATGGTCAAACAGTTGATCAGGCACCACAATGTGGCCGGGCGCATAATCTTCTCGCAGCGAGCCACAGGCGCTAACGGAGATGATGTAGCGTACGCCCAACGTTTTAAGGGCAAAGATGTTGGCTTGGTAGGGAATTTCGCTGGGGCTGAGCACATGTCCCCGTCCGTGACGCGGCAAAAAGGCGACGCGACGGCCGTGCAGCGTTCCCAAAATAATATCATCAGATGGTTTGCCAAATGGGGTAGTAAGGGTAAGTTCTTCAACATGGGTCAGGCCCTCCATCTGGTAGAGGCCGCTGCCACCAATCACTGCCAGTTCAATTGTAGACAACTTCTTCTCCCTTTATGCTCACAGCCTGTCATTCCCGCGAAGGCGGGAATCCACACACCTGGTCGCCTGCCTTCGCGAAAGTGCCGCGGCAAGTGCAGGTTCGCCGTTTAATTCTTGGTTAACTGTGTTTGTAAAGCACGAATGCGCTCGCCTGCTTTCTGTTGAATTTGTTTGATGGCCTGATTCTGCTTTTCGATCATCGCTCGTGCCTGCTTAAGCTGGGCAATGGCCTGCTTAAGCTGGAGTTCTCGCTCAACCAGTCGAGTCTGAATTTCTGCCAGATGATCTCCCTGGGCATTGGTCTGGTTCAAGATGTGCTTTAATTCAATTTCGCTGCCCTCAAGCTGCATTTTTTGCTCTTTTATTGTTGCTTGCAGCCCCATGTTTTCTTCTACCAGCTTTTCATGCAGGGTATGCCATTCACTTTCTTTGGCTTTCAGCGTTGCTTCTGTTTCAGCAACGGCCGTTTGCAGTTCGGTCACCATACTCTGCTGCGTCTGTAATGATGCTTCCAGGCTGGTCAGTTTCTCTGCCTGTTCATCTACCCGCTGCTGGGCCGCCGTGGCTGCCGCCTGGCTGGCTTCCAGCTCCGCTTTATACCACAAAACGCGCTCAACATGAGCATGTTCAGCATCTGCTAATTCTGCCTCCAGGCTACTGATTCTGGCCTCGGCTTCTACTAACTGGGCTGCTTTGGCCAACGGGTCTTTGCTCTGTTCGCGCAGCAGGGCGAGTTCATCTAGTGTGTTACTCAGCTCTTTTTCAGCGGCCAGTCGTTGTTCCCGCTGCATGTCGATGATTTTGTTATTTTCTTCAATTTGCAGCTTAACTTTTTCCAGCTCTGCTTCCAGGTTCTCAGCTT
>CALBTC010000433.1 GCA_937967805.1 uncultured Anaerolineaceae bacterium | reverse complement strand
GGGGTTAGGTCTAGCGGCTGCCCTTCCTTCCAGGCCAGCCTAGCCTCTTCATCTACGCGCAGGTGTGCAGAAACCAACTCTTTTTTAGTGCTGCTGCCCCCCAGGCGCCTGAGTGACGCTTTGATGCGGGCGACTAATTCGCGTGGGCTAAAGGGCTTGGTAATATAATCGTCCGCGCCTAAACTCAAGCCAATTACTTTGTCAGCCTCATCTGCTTTGGCCGTCAGCATAATGACAAAAACATCGGAAGTCTGCCGTAATTGGCGGAGCACTTCCAACCCGTCAACCTCTGGCAGCATAATGTCCAGCACGACCAGATCAGGTTGGAAATCACGAAAGAGGTGCAGGGCAGAACGGCCGTCAGCGGCCGTTTGCACCGTGTATCCTTCTTGTTCCAGGTAAGCACGAACAGTGCTTAGCAGGGTTACTTCATCATCAACAACCAGAATTTTGTAAGCCATCTTGAAGCTATTGTACCCTGTTTAGTTTCTGCGCAACTAAGCCATTTGGCACATCGATCAGTGCGACAAATGGCATTTGTCGCCCAGTGTTGTTCTCTACCTATAGGCGATGTGATTGTGAAAGGCCGTCAATAATCGTGCTTCGGTGGGGCATATGAAATCTATTGTTGAGGCTGAACTGAAGCGAGAGATTAAGGGGTTGACATCATGGTGCGCTACATGAACGATTTGGCTGAAGCTGGCCACGATGAGGCAGCGGCAGCCACAGGGAATCTGCTCCAGGTGATACTGAAGAGCTATCCCGTAATTTTGAGATTTGGGTTCATTTAAACAGCGCTTTTGTGCTCGCGATTTATGAATGGATGATGGAAAATGGATACTCGGTCAATACCGTCCAAGTTGTAAAGTCATTTATCTTTGCGCAACTAAAACTTTTGCAGCAGTGTGGCATGATCACTCGTGATAAATTGGGGAGCATCTATATCCTGTCAAAAACAGGGCATCTTTCAGGCGGCAAGAAACCAAAATGATATGGTAGAAATGGTGTTTTAAGTGATAAACAGGCCTATCGACTGAAAAATAACCACGATACGGATACTGTTTGCGGCCGACGTGATAAAGTGCTTATGCGTATTTTGCTAGATCATGGCCTGCGACGAAGCGAGGTTGTTAGCCTGGATCTGTGGGTAGTATGAATTTTCGTGTGCTGATATACGCTAAGGAACCTGGATCAGCTACACCACCAAGTCTCGATTCAACACATATTCACCGTAAAGCAACACGTTGTCCCAACCGATAGGGCTGATGTGTTCCAATAACGACAGGTCAATACCAGCACCTTCGGGATCACATTCCAGAATCACCCGTTAATTTCCTTCGCCTGCCAAGTCGCTTTCGTTGTAGAGTAAACCATCAAGCACATAAGCAGCATCCCGGTCAGTACATTCGATGGCCGTGCTGTAAAAGGGAGCGTAGTTTTCAGCGACAAAGTAATAGAATTCCAGAGCATAATCCCGAATCCGATGGCTATAAGTCCGTTGCAGCACCTGGCGCTGCAGTTGAAATCGCTGGGCATCACTGCTGGATGTTTTGCCTTCGCCCCAGGTTTGTGTCACATCCAATTGGCTGATGGCTTTGACTAATAGTGCCAGAGCCTGTTTCTGTGATTCTTCGGTAAGCTGCCAATCGGTTATTTGCTTAATCTGTTCGTAGGTAACCCCATCCGTTAAGCGGGCCATCGTATACGGACCAATATTACAACCATGAGCCATAACGGTTGCCAAAATAGAACACACGTCATCAGCCACACGGGTATCTTGCTGGGCAGGTAGCATAAAGGGGCTGGTGAAGTTCAGTTCATTGTCCACTTCAATAAGCAATTCGGGCAGCTTGGTATGGCGTAAGTTATCTGCTAACCAGAGATGGAGGGAATCTAAACGCTGCTTGCCATCAGAATTCAGTTTCTGTGCAGGATCTGTTGACAGATGCCAGCCTTCTACATCGACTTGAGCATAGGTGTTTTTTGGCAGGCTTTCCAGAAAGCTGTCAAATGCTCGACCTAGACGTTCTGTCAGATACTTATAGAGAAACTATTTAGACATGGCGCAAATAGTTTCAAGACCGAACTTTTCCAAAAATGAATAATTGAACTTGTTTGTTATGAGAAAGTGCTCAAATCGTTGAGCCAGCCCAGCCAATTTAGACTGGTCATGATTATGACTGACATGGGCACGTGCCGCTTTCCACACATGTTCCTGTGGGTTTAAATCAGGTGCCGCTGACGGATATTTCATCACCTCTAGTCTCGGATTTTCAGCTAGCACTTCTTTAACGGCTTCACCGCCATGCCAAGTGGCTCGGTCCCAAAACAAGAGAATTTGTTTATCGGGGTAGACCGCTAATATCTGTTCCAGATGAACGGCCGTCGCTTCAGAATTCATCTTTTCTGCTTGGGTGACAATTTCCTGCCCGCAAACCAAGTCAAGCGTGCCATAGAAGTTAACTTTAGCACGCTGTGGCGAGACTCTGACCACAGGGGTTTGCCCGATGGGTGCCCAGACGGATGTGGTGGTGGCTTGTAAATACATACTCGCTTCATCTTCACTCAGATAGATGGCATCAGGGTAGGTTTGTGCGTAATCGGTCAGTTTTTTTCTAACTGTTCTTCAAAGTCGGCCACCTTCCTCTCTGAACGAGAGCGAAACACCTTGGCCGTTCGCTGCCAGCTAAAGCCGCATTTCTGGAAGAGCTGTCGATAGGAAGCGTCTCTTTTGTATTCGATGCCATACCATTGTTTTATCGATCGTCTTAAGTCAGGGATACACCAGTGCAGCCCATCGGCGGTGGCTACCTCTTCCCGACTAAACAAGTCAACTGGACGATACTGGTGTAACTTCATGGCTAAATCCTGTATCTGTTTATCGTTGAGATATTGATGATTGCCACCTTGACGATTGTCAACAAAGCCAGGTAGACCTTGTTGTAGGTACCGTTTATACCAGCGGATAATGGTTCGTCGTGGTAAGCCAGTCAGGTGCGTGATCTCCTTGACGGGAACTTCACTGCCATACAGCCTGGCTGCTTGGATACGGGTTCTCATCGCCCCATCTTTACATTCTGTGAATGCCAGAAGCAACTGCTTATCGGCTTCTGGTGTAAGTAGTTGTTTTCGCTTATTTGCCATGCAGTATATTGTGTCACTTTAATTTATTTTGTCTATTAGGTGCATCAGCAGCTTTTATTGGTAAACCGGCTCGCTCAAAAAAGCCCGTGCGTAGAGTTTGCCAGGTGGTGTTCGCAATGAAGAAGTTTTCAAAGCGGCCAAAGCGTTTGCTCTTTTGCACAAAAATGTTGCCGGCCCGAATATTATCACGAATCGCTGTTAGCAAGGCGCATTCCCAGGCGCGTTTATTGACAGATCCATCATCAGCCTCAACAAACGGCCGTATGGTATTAGTTAGAAAACCAAGTGGGGTGTCGTCCGGCAACTTACGTTTATTGTCGTCGTTCAGTTCCTGCAGCAGCTGGATACCATTGATTAAAGCAGAAGATTGGTCGTCAGCCGTACGAAATTCCAGGGTGGCCAAGAGAGCCGGGGCAAATTGGCGCAGATAACTGAATCGTTGCATGACCAGTCTAAATACATGGCTGTATTTGCTGTCTAACCAGTCATCGATGATAGCTACCTGATTGGCTAATGTTTCTTTATCGACATGACGAAAAAATGCTTGACGCAACTCGGAATCACTGATTGAATCGTCCAGAACCAACTTGCCTAACGACCTGAATGTTAGCAGCGAAGTGCGGATCATTCGTCGTCTACGCTTCGCTTCCTCGTCCATTTCAGTCTGGGCACGTTTGTAGACAACGGTGATGATCTTGTCGGGCGAATCCAGGATGTGGTCGATTGTATCCTGGTAGGTTTGCCATAAAAAGCAGACCATAACAGCATCACGATGATTGGCCTGAAGGTTATTCGGTCTGGCAGCCGAACAACGTCGAGTATACCGGGTCAACAACCGCTGGTAATTGTTATTCAACCAGGAGAGGTCAACCGATAAAACACCAGTTTTACGAATGCACTCCAGTTTGTCTACTAATTTCAACAAAGCGGTTGGAGATGCCTGTCCAGGTGGCCGTTTGAGCTGTTGAAATGGCGTGAGATAATGTAGTTTATGGCAAGACCTGGAAGCGATCTCCCATCATCCTGATGTTAGTTACTGAAACTATAATTGACCAAAGCCTGCCTTTCCCATCGATTAACAAGGCAGGTTCCTCCAGAGCCATAATCTGCCAGCGATGCCTCGCATCGACCAAGTTTACGCTACCTTTTCCTGAGAACAAACGCCCTCATTCTGCCCAAGATTATGACATTTGTCATGCAAAAAACTAGAGTCTCCTATTGAACAATAGCTCTGTCAGCCGTTTATGGCTGATCACAACCATGACACAATCAGGGAGTCTGCATGACAAAACCTCAATCTCACCACGAAAAGTGGGTGTGCAAACCCGGCAGCTACGATGCCCTCAACACCTCACGCCTCTTTGCCGCCGACAACCGGTATAACCTTCCTTGTCTGAAGCGTGAGTCGTTTACGCGCATCCCCCGCTGGCTTGTTCCCTACCGCACACGGGTTAGCAGTGTCGAAGATCTAGATGACGGGGCTGTCCACTTCTTCTTAGAAGACTATCGTTTTGAGAGTGTCTGGAACCGGCCGACCCGGGCCCTAAACGTCTTCGTTCCCTACCAGGCGATCCTCACCCCGGACTTCTCCCTCTACCGGGATTGGCCCCTGGCCATTCAACTGTGGAACACATATCGCTCACGCTGGTGTGGTACATACTGGCAGTCCGAAGGTTTTCGTGTCATCCCCACCATCGCCTGGGGGTCGGCCGACTCCTACGATTTTTGCTTCCTGGGTGTTCCGCCTGGCAGCTTTGTGGCCATCTCTACCGTTGGTGTGCAGCTAGAAAACCCATTGGAATATCACTTGTTCCTTGAGGGGTTTACGGAAATGGTGTGCCGTATCGATCCGGCCATCGTCTTGTGCTATGGTCCGGCACCCAGCGCCTGCAGCCAACTTGCCGAAGTGGTCTGCTATGAAACGCGCTGGCGGGGGATTCGCCAGGCGCGTAAGAACGGGCGGCAGCGCCGGCAAAACCAACCCCAGCTGCCACCACCTGTTAACTTTCAATTCCAAGAGCGGAACAATGGGCGGTAGGGG
>CALBTC010000432.1 GCA_937967805.1 uncultured Anaerolineaceae bacterium | reverse complement strand
CTGTCTGGTCTGGCGATATTCTTGTGCCTGACCTCACCCCTGTATAGTTACAAAATTTTATCGATCACGTTTGCCCGTTATCAGTGACACCATGACAGTCGCCAAAACAGTTGCTTCGACCAGGCAGCATTTACCACGGCCGCATAATTTTATGTGATATTACGCTCAATGATAAGTTCTTTAAGGGAAAACAGAAGTAACAAAGGGAATCAAAACGAGATGATAAAAATCACCACTTCGAACTGGCTGCGTTTCCCCGGAAACTGCTTTCATGCGCGTTCATTTAGCTGTCAGTTTCTGGGGAAATCCAGGAAACAGTTTGCCCGGATGGCCGCCCCCAACTATCATTCCCGCATGATCATTTTGCAAGCAAACCAACTGGCCCACTCCTTTGGCGCGGACGATCTGTTTGAGGATGTCTCGGTGATGCTGCACGCCAAAGACCGGGTCGGTCTGGTGGGTCCTAATGGCGTGGGCAAGACGACGCTGCTGCTCATTTTGGCCGGGCTTTTGGAGCCAACCGGCGGTACCGTCAAGCGTGAAGATGACCTGACGCTGGGCTATCTGCGGCAGGAAGCGGTGCTGACCTTTGCCGGGCAAGAGAACACGGTTTATGAGGAGATGTTGTCTGTCTTCGCCGATTTGCGCGGGCAAGAGGCACGGCTGCGGGAGTTAGAGGCCAAAATGGAAGCAGGGGAGATGGGAGAGGCGGTCTTGGATGAGTACGGCCGTATCCAAACCCTCTACGAGCACGGCGGCGGCTACGATTACCAGCATGACATCAAGCGCGTTTTGCACGGTCTGGGCTTTGAGCCGGAGCAGTGGGACGTGCCCCTGGAGCACCTCAGCGGCGGTCAGAAAACGCGCGTCTTGCTGGGGCGATTACTCCTGGAAAAGCCGGACCTGCTCATCCTCGATGAGCCGACCAACCACCTGGACACCAGCGCCATCGAATGGCTGGAAAAAACGCTGCGCACCTGGGAAGGCTCCCTCATCATCGTCAGCCACGACCGTTATTTTTTGGACACTGTGGTGAACCAGGTGTGGTCGATGAGTCGGCACGGCGTCAAGAGCTACAAAGGCAACTACAGCACCTACGTCCAGCAGCGCGAAATCGAGTGGCAGCACGAAGAAACCGTGTTCAATAACGAAATGGCTCGCATGGAAGCGGAGCTGGAATTCATCCGCAAAAATATCGCCGGGGGCAAAAGCGACATCGCCAAAGGCAAGCTGAAGCGGCTCACCCGCGACATCGTGCTCATTGAAGAGGTAGGACTGCTGGGGATGCAGGGAAAAAACTGGCTGCAAATTGGCGAGCGGGTGCGCACCTTCACCGTCAACGAAGCGGCTCAGCGTCTCAAAGAGCTGCCAACGCCCACCAGCCGGATGCCTAAACTCAAAATCAAGCTCAAGCCGGAGCAGCGCGGCAGCCGCTTTGTGCTGCGGACCAAAAAGCTGCGTATCGGCTATCCGGACAATCCCCTGTTTAACTGCGAAGACATCAACCTGGAGCGGCTGGACTGCGTGGCGCTCATTGGCCCCAACGGCAGCGGCAAGAGCACCTTTTTGCGCACGCTTATGGGGGAGATTCCACCGCTGCGGGGCAAAATTCGTCTGGGCGACGGGCTGATCCTGGGCTACTTTGCCCAGGGGCATGAACAGCTAGACGTAGACCGGCGCGTGCTGGATGAGGTGCTGGCCCACAAACCGATGTCGCCGGAAGAAGCACGCAACTATTTGGGGCAATACCTGTTCCGTGGGGACGAGGTGTTTAAGCTGGTGGGCGATCTCAGTGGCGGTGAGCGCGGCCGTCTGGCGCTGGCGCTGCTGGCGCTGGACGAGGCCAACTTCTTGCTGCTGGACGAGCCGACCAATCATCTGGATATCCCGTCGCAGGAGGCGCTGCAGGCGGTGCTGGAGCAGTTTGACGGCACGATTGTGCTGGTGAGCCATGACCGCTACCTTGTGGACCGCCTGGCCACCCAGATTTGGGAGCTGCGGATGGGGGATGGTGAGGAAAACGGCCGTTTGCACATCTTCGACGGCACCTACCAGGAATTCCTGGCAACCAAAGAAGGGGGCGAGTCGGCCATCACCACCATTTCGTCTAAAGTGGCCTTACCCACCAAAGAAAAAGAGCTGCCGCCAGTCAACTTGGACTGGATTGAGGACGTCGTGGACCCGCTGCAATTCACCGAAGAAGACCGCCGTACGCGCAGCCGCCGCATCCGCGAGCTCACCGAGCAAATCGAGGAGACCGAGGTATGGCTGGATCAGCTAAACTTTGACCTGGCGCGGGCTGAGGGGGAACAAAAAGAAGCGGTGGAGAGAGAATTAGCCGTTGCCCAAAGCGAACTTGATTCCCTCTCCACTGAATTAGACGAGCTGATGGCCTAATCTACCTGTCATTCCCGCGAAGGCGGGAATGACACATAAGGCGGTCAGGTAATCAAAACCCCGTTTTTCGCATAATCAACCAGGAGCGATTTGTCTTCTTGCCATTCTTCTGGCGTAAAAGCAGAGGCTTCAATGGGAGCAAAGACATGATAGATTGCCTCGCTTAAGATGTTGTTGTTCTGTAAATTTCTTTTGTGTGCTGGGGATGGGTTGGGGAAACGGCCGTCCTCACACCAACAAAGTAAGCAGCGCAGCAAAACACCCTGGCCTTGTCATTTCGACCAAAGGGAGAAATCTTTGAACGTGGTAGGCTCTTAGGGGGTGAAGTTGAAAGATTTCTCGCCAAAAAGCGGCTCGGAATGACAAGTGAGGGTTGCGTGTTTTGCCTGAATTCAACAATAGCAAAGAAGGCGGCGCGGCGGGGACGCCGTGCCACGGCCATTGAGGTTTCGCGTTATCCCAAGACGCGCTGGAGCCAGGGTTCTGGTCATTTCGGGACCGCTGATAGTGATCCTTGCCGTTGTGATGCCTTTGGCCCGGGCAGTGCCCGCCGTTAGCCAAACTAGGGCCAACAGCCCTGCAACCAGAGCAATCACGGTCTTTCTCATCGCGTTTCTACTCTCCTTCCTCAGGCACAAATATCGCCTCGGAGCAAACAAAGGCTGCATTCTCCGGCGCGCCAGCAGGCGGCTCCGGACACAACGTTCGAGCCAGGTCGGATTCTTGAATGTCAGGCGGCGCTATTCCCATACTCAAACTAAAAAATGTCTGGTTCTCGCAGATGATGACGGCTACCCCATGGACGTACCGCTTATTGCCCCCAACCCCCGGTTCTACATCATCTGCCTCTCGCATAAACCGAAAGTTAACCAGGGCACGGCGTTGGCCATCTTCAGCAACATTGGCCATGATCAGTTGCAGATGATCGCCCTGTTGGTGTCGTTCGGCAAGGTAGTTGGGGAGGTCTTCGCGGTTACCGGGACGGGACAGAAAAAGATGGTCGGGGTCTATATCAACTCCATCAGCAACCGTGCGCCATCCGTCTGAGTACCATTGGAAGGTGGAGGGGAAAAACTGGATAAACTGCTCCTGGTCGCCACTATTAAACGCGTTGAGAAGGCGCATCATGAGTTGGGCTACCTCACGCGGACTACACCCTTGGGGAAGATCGCGCTCATCGCGGATGACAATTATCTCTTGGGTTTCAGGCTGCATCGTCGCCGGTACGGAACAGGCAGCCAGTAAAAATAATAATGCTGTTGACAATATTCCCAGGTGTATAGCTCTATTTTTCATCATAACTGACCTATCATGCCAAAGCGTCGGGATCTTCCACTCTACTAGGCGGCGAATATTTCCATGTGTTTTCCTCAATACGTGGCGTTTTGCATAATTATAGCATGGCCTTCCGTGGCTCATAAACAGCATGAATTTTGCTGAGGCAGACGTTGATTTATCGGATTGTTCATAGACATTTTGACGCGGTGCGTTGATACTGTGGGGTGTGCTTCGTTGGCCGAATGAGGTGTGCCCACCTGGATATGTTATCTTGGTGTGTACACAGGGAGGAGTGCTACACACAGGAGTGTGTCAAATGTTTACTTTGCGAGGCAAATCCCAATTATTATTCCCGTTTGTGCTTGGTTTAAGTTTATTTGTGCTTTTGCTGCTGGTGGCGCAAGCTCCCTCGGAGCGGTCGGCGGCTTTGCAGGTGGGGGGGACGCCGGAACCGGTGGCTTATCTGCCCCTCATCCTGCGCCAGGACCAGAAGCCGCCGGTGACGCCGACGCCCGTCACCCCTACACCGCCGCCGGTAGAACCGGGCGCACCGTGGATTGAGCAGGGCACAATTACAATTCCCTCGTACCAGTACGACCACCCCGACTGCCTGGTGACGTTACCCTCGGACCACATTGCTTACCCCTATCCCGGCATTAACCACGACTGTGTTTTTCAAAAACCGATGATTGACCGCTCGTTTAATGCCGTCACGCTGCACAACAGCTACGTAGCGGTGACCGTGTTGCCGGCGCTGGGCGGGCGACTTTACCGCTGGCAGGACAAGGTGACGGGCCGCCAACTGCTGTATGCCAATCCGGTGCTGAAGCCGACGGCCTGGGGCTGGCGCGGCTGGTGGCTGGCCAGCGGCGGCATCGAGTGGGCCTTCCCCACCGATGAGCACGGCCTGAACGAGTACCGTCCCTGGGATCACACAATGGAGGTGCTGAGCGACACGGTATCTATCACCGTGAGCGACGTGGAGGATAAAACGGGGATGACGGTGGGCGTGACGATTACGCTGGACGCCGACCACACGTTTATGACGCTGGACCCGTTTGTGCTGAACAACACGGCCGTTTCCCACAATTACCAATACTGGCTCAACGCCATGATCGCCCTCGGCGACAACACAACCAACGACCAGACCGAATTCATCGTGCCCGCCACGCAGGTGCAGGTGCATTCCCGCGACGCTGGGGCCACCTACCTGCCGGAAGCGGGGCAGTGGATGAACTGGCCGGAACATAACGGCCGTTTCTTCAACATCTACGGCACCTGGGACCATTACCTGGGCTTCTTTGCCCCCACGCTCAATGCCGGGTTCACCGGCGTTTATGACCACACGGCGCAGCAGGGCATCGTGCGCGTTTTTGACCAGGCACAAATGCCCGGCAGCAAATATTTTGGCCCGGCCAACCTCGGCTCCGGCCTGTGGACCAACGACGACAGCGTCTACGTGGAAATGTGGAGCAGCGGCGTGACGCCCGACTTCTGGACCTACGTGCCGCTGGCCGCCGGGCAAAGCAAAACGTGGACGGAGCGCTGGTATCCCGTCAGCAGTCTGGGTACTATTGACGTGGCCAATGAATCTGGCGCGCTGCGGCTGGATGAGACGTCTGGCGGGGCGGAGATAGGGTTGCAGGTAACGGCCGTTACCTCCGGCACCCTCTCCTTGCTGGTAGACGGCATCCCCACCGCCAGCTGGCCCGGCCCGTTTCTGCCCGAGCAGCCGCTGGATTTGGTTTGGGAACGGCCAGCCATGAGCGGCTCAACTGTGTCGCGCTTGCCGCAGGGGCCGGCTGGTGTCGAAGGTCCAATCGGCATCCAACTGCTGGATGAACAAAATCAGGTTCTGCTGCAATTTCCCCCATGATCAAACTTGAGCGTGATGTATGAGAAAAAATCTGGTTACGCACGTCTTGGGCCGTATAATTACGGGGCCGTAAACGTACAGGCTGTGGCACCATGACAAACGATTTTACCCGCCTATAGGTTGAGCAACGGCCGTCTCACCCTGGGCATCGGTGCAGGAGTTGAAGTGATCCGTCGTGATCCGCCGCAGCTTGAGGAGGTAAACATCTCATGAACGAAATGTCTAACAAAAGTGATGCCAAGCAAGTTGTGGCCCACGGGTATGATCAGGTGGCCCAGGCTTACGCTGAGCTGGAAAGTGAGGCTCCCTGGCCGCGAATGCGCTGGCTGAAGAAGCTGTTGCCAAAATTACGGCCAGGTTCGGCCGTATTGGACCTGGGCTGCGGCTCCGGCGACCCGGCCGATGTGGAAATTGCCAAAACCCATGCGGTAACCGGCGTCGACATCTCTCAGGCGCAAATTGAGCTGGCGCGTCAGAAGGTTTCTTCTGGCCGTTTTCTCCAGGCTGATGTTGGTTCGGTAACTTTTCCAGAGGCTTCTTTTGATGCGGTGATCACCTTCTATACCCTGGAACATCTGCCCCGAACAGAGCACGGCACCATCCTCCAGCGCATTTACCAGTGGCTGCGCGGCGGTGGCTACTTCCTGATCAGCACGGAAGCGGGTGAGGTTGAAGAGATTGTGAGCGAGTGGTTAGGCGTGCCGATGTATTTTAGCTGCTTTGATCCGGAAACATTGAAACAAATGGTGCAGGAAACGGGGTTTGAGATTTTGGAAACGGCCGTTGAAACCCAAACAGAAGGCAACGAAGAGATACCCTACCTCTGGCTGCTCGCCCAAAAACCGGCAGATTAGTCAAACTTACATCCACGCCCGCCGTCGCATCCAGGTGAACATTCCCAGCGGCAGCAGCACCATAATCACCAGTGCCAGTGTTAGCATCACCGGACCCGTCCAAAATTGGGAGGGCAGCACCGCCTGGAAAAAGTTCATGCCAAAAAAGCCGGTGATAAACGTCAGGGGCATAAACAGCGTGGTGATGATCGTGAGCGTTTTCATGATGTCGTTCATCCGATTGTTGACTACCGACAGATACAGTTCCATATTTCCCGTCAACAAATCGCGCACGCTGTCACTGTCGTTGGTCAGCCGCACCATGTGGTCGTACACGTCACGAAAGTAGACCTGGTCCTTCTCCCCCACCACGAGAAACGTATCTCGCGCCAGCTTATTGACTACCTCGCGCTGCGGCGCCAACACCCGCCGAATTTGCAGCACGTTGCGCTTGTAATGGGTCATGCTTTCCAGCAGGGAAGCGGAAGGCTGGGTAAATATCTGATGTTCTAGCTGCATGATGTGGCTTTCTAGCTGGTCGAGAACGGCCGTATAATTATTCACAACCTCATCAATCAGCCGGTACACCAGATGGTCCGCCCCGTGCTGCAGCCAGCGATTGTTGCGCTGGCAAAGCTGCCATACCCGGTCAACCGCCGTTACCCGCTCTGGATGATACGTCACCAAATATTGCTTGCCCAAAAATAAATCCAGCTCCGGCATGGCCATCGTGGCCGACGCGGCGTTATAGGTCAAATCTTGCAGGGCGATATACAGGTAGGTCTCCCAATCATCTACCTTGGGCAAATGTTTTTCGTGGAGTGCATCGTCAATCGCCAGTGGATGAAAGCCAAACTGCTGGTTAAGGAATTGCTCGATAACGGCCGTATCTTCCACCTGGCTCAAATCAATCCACAAAAGTTCCGACTTTTGCAAGGAATCTTTGCGCCAGCCAGGCGGCATTTCTGTCAAGATTTGCACCCGGCCGCTGTCATCAAAATACAGAATTCGCATTACCCCAAAATTACCTTTTCAGCTCTGAAGCGAGATGCCTTATAAGCCGATCAACAACAAAAAAAACGCCATAACCGAAGTCCATCATCACATGAGGATCAGGCCCGGCGCCAGAACGATCCTGCTAAAAATCAGTTAAGTTGTCCTGCTCTTTTACCGAGTGATCAAAACCATTTTGCGTTTGATCGTCTTTCGAGCCCCGAGCGTCATTTCTATTTTCTGCGGTCGAGGCGTCCGGCTCTTCTTCTGGCGACGGGCTCGGTAAAGCCGGTTCAGATAGTGCTGGCTCCGGCGTCTGTGTATTTGCTTCAGCTTCAGTAAATCCCAGTCGGGTGAAAACAAAGCGGCTTAAGACCTTCACCGTGGCCAAAAGCGGTACCACCAACAGCGCGCCCAGCAGGCCGCCCAGCGCCAGACCGGCAATCAAACCCACAAAAATAACCCCCGGATGCAGCTTGAGGGCGTGCCCCATCAGCTGCGGCCGCAGCCACAGGTTGTCTACCTGCTGGATGGCGGCGTAAACGCCCACCAGCAGCAGGGCCAGGCCAATCGGCGACAGTGGCAGCCAACCCTGGCGAAACAGCCAGATGATCAGCGTGGTGCTGCTGATAATGAGCACGGCCAGCACGGCAAAGATAAAAAGCTGCACCCGCAAAAAGACGCTCCATACGGCATCGATTTCTTGCAGCAATTGGCGCGCATCTGGGCGAAAATCGGGCGGTAGATGGTCAATCAACCACGGCTGAATGCGCGGCCCGTCCTTCAAAAAGTAAAAGAAGCTGACCAGCACCACCAGCGTCCAAAGCAAATTCTGCGTCAGACCGGCCAAAACGCCATTCTCGCCAATGGTCAGGGTAGACAGGGCATTGCTCCAGGCGGTGTTTAAGCTTTCCAAGACGGTGGTGGGATTAATCTGAAAACCAAAGATGGGAAACGGTCGTGACAACCACCCCTGCATCACTGCCAGCGCGTCGCTCAGCTCCTGCTGGATGCGTGGCCATTGGTCCAGCGCCAAAGCCCCCAACAGCACAAACAGCCCGGTAAACAGGGCCAGCATCGCCAGGTAGATCAATGCGGCGGCCAGCGGCCGGTTGTTTTTCAACCGGTATGCCAATCTCGCCACCGGCGGATTCAGCAAGTACGCTGTTAGCGCCGAGATGGTCAGGGCCACCAGCAGAGGCTGCAAAGCGATCAGCAGCCAGGCCAGCAGGGCCAGTCCTGCCAGGCCCGCCAGGAGCAGAAAAACGTTTTTGGTTGAAAGGGCCATCACACCTCCCGGCGGCGCAGCCACGCCTTTTCCAACTCAATCAGCAGCAGCACTGCCAATCCCAGCCCCACGCAAAACAGCAGTTCCAGCGCGCTTAGCGGCGTCACCTGGAAGAATTGGTCCAGGGCCGGGGTGTAAATGACGAGGAGCTGGAGAACGGCCGTTACCATCACCAGCCCCAACAATACCCGATTCGTCCCCAATCCTAACGTGAGGATCGATTCTTGCGTGGAGCGAGACGCCAGCGCCTGGCCCATCTGCATAAACGCCAGCGCTGTAAAGATCATCGTTTGCCAGCGGGTGTTGGCCGGATTCGCCGGGTTGTGATACCAGACCCCCACGCTCAGGGCTACCAAGCCTATGACCAAACCCACCCAGATCACGTGCCGGGTGAGCCCGCCGCTAAACAAACTTTCTTGCGGGCTGCGCGGCGGCCGTTTCATGGTGTTGGGTTCGGCCGGTTCCACGCCCAGACCCAACCCCAGCAGGCCGTCGGTGAGCAAATTGAGCCAGAGCAGCTGCAGCGGCAGCAGCGCCACGTTGATGCCCACAAACGGCGCCAGCAGCATCACCAACACCTTGCCCACGTTACCGGCAATTGAGAACTTGACGAAGCGGCGAATATTGTCATAGATAGATCGCCCCTCCTCCACTGAAGAAACGATGGTGGCAAAATTGTCGTCCAGCAGTACCATTTCCGACGCCTCTTTAGACACGTCTGTACCGGTGATGCCCATAGCAATGCCGATGTCGGCTTTACGCAGTGCGGGCGAATCGTTGACGCCGTCGCCGGTCATGGCCACCACCTGCCCCTGATTTTGCAGCGCCTCCACAATGCGCAGCTTGTGCTCCGGTGTGACCCTGGCATAAACTGATACCTCATTCACTACTTCTGCCAGTTCCTCCGGCGACATTTGGCTGAGGTCCTGTCCTGTTTTTACCCGCATGTTTTCTGTGATGCCTAAATCATGAGCAATGAAGCGGGCAGTCAGAGGATGGTCGCCGGTGATCATCATGGGGCGGATTCCGGCCGATTTGCAGGTAGCCACAGCCTCTTTCACCTCCGGCCGCGGCGGATCAATCATCCCCGTCAGGCCAATGAAAATGAGATTGTTTTCTTCCGGCTTTTCATCCGGCTGCCAATGCATTGCCAGCCCCAGCACACGCATACCGTTTTGGGCCATTTCCGTATTGGCGGCTTCAATGCGGGCCAGCCATTGGTCGTCCAGAGGAACGGCCGTCCCGTTCAGCCAGATTTGCGGGCAGAGCGGCAGTAGCCCATCCACCGCCCCCTTGGTAAAGGAGACAAAAGGGGTGGGCGCGTCGGCCAGGCCGCGCAGCGCCGCCGGCAGTTGGGTCAAATCCTCCGGCAGGCGATGCACCGTGGTCATGCGCTTGCGGTCAGCATCAAAAGGCAGTTCGGCCACGCGCGGCACGATGGTTTCCAGCTCGCTTTTGCGCATCTTCACCTGTGAAGCAGCCACCAGCAGCGCCCCTTCGGTGGGATCGCCCAGGGCCAAAAAGCGGCCTGTTTCGGGGTCGGGGCGCAAGGAGGCGTCGTTGCACAGCGCGCCGGCGGCCAGCGCCAGACCAATTTCCGGCGGCTGGTTGGTTAAAAAGTCCACTCCGGTTTCCGGCAGCCGCAGCGAGGAAGCCGGATGCCGGGCGGTGCCTTGCAGCTCTAAAAAGTGGCCGGCCACGTCGATGACGGTGACGGTCATGCGGTTTTCGGTGAGCGTGCCGGTTTTGTCTGAGCAGATGGTGGTGACGGAGCCCAGCGTTTCTACAGCGGGCAGCTTGCGGATGAGGGCGCGGCGGCGCAGCATTCGCTGAGCCCCCAGGGCCAGGGTGACGGTGACCACGGCGGGCAGACCTTCCGGCACGACGGCGACGGCGACGGAAACGGCCGTCAAGAACATCTCCTCTACCGTTTCGCCGCGCAGCAGGCCAATGAGCATCACCAAAATGGCCACAATGACGCCGCCGATGGCCAACTGCTTGCCCACCTGGTCCAGTCGCTGCTGCAGCGGCGTCAGGCCAGATTCCACGCTTTGCAGCAGGGTGGCAATCTTGCCCAATTCTGTATTCATGCCGGTGCCGGTGACAACGGCCGTTCCCCGCCCATAGGTCACAACGGTGCCCATATACGCCATATTAACTCGGTCGCCTAAAGCCACATCTTCCCGCGGCAGCGGCTCATCCTGCTTTTCCACCGGCTCCGATTCGCCGGTTAGGGCCGCTTCCTGAATGCGCAAATTGACGCTCTCTACCAGGCGCAAATCGGCAGGGATGGCGTTGCCGGCTTCCAGCAGCACCACGTCGCCCGGCACCAGTTCCTTGGCCGAAAGTTCCTTCAGCTGCCCGCCGCGACGCACGCGCACCAGCGGCACCGCCAGCCGCTTCAGGGCAGCCATCGCCTGTTCGGCCCGGTATTCCTGGAAGAACCCCAGCAGGGCAAACAAAATGACGATGGCGGCGATTGCGGCCGTTTCCGTCACTTTGCCCAGAAACCCAGAAACAAGCGCGGCGGCAATGAGAATAAGCACCATCGTGTTGGTAAACTGGGCCACCAACAGCCGAATCGGGGACACACCACCGCTTTCCGTCAGTTCATTGGGCCCGTATTGTGTCTTTCTAGCAGCGGCTTCCGGCTCGCTGAGCCCGGATTCAAAATCTACATTTAAGGTTTGAAATAGTTCATCAGATGCTATTGTGTGCCAGGATTTCTGTTCCATTCTTCTCCTCTAAAAATAAACCGCGGAGAGCGCGGAGAACGCAGAGGAAAAGAGAAAAATAATCTGCGAAATCTGCGAAATCTGCGGATTTTCATTCATGTATTTATACCCAAGTTCCACAAAAAGTCGCAAAAAACGTACATTTAGCAGCAAGAATCTCCGTAAGCTTGACTCCTTACGATCTCCAGATTCGTAAACATCCTACTTCGAAGTGCCTGCAACAGGCAAGGAGGCCAGCAATGGTATGCAACAGCAAGCTTTGTTAACCCTGCGTCAATCCCGGCGAGTTCGCCACCTCATTTACCCTGCCGTTTTGGCAACGATTTACACTATTTGGGTCATCTATATGACCCTCTCACAAAACTGGGCACTGTTTTATTCATATTGGCCTGCCTCCCTTACAATGGTGCTAGGCTCCTTTGTGGCCGGAATTACGGCCGAAGGCGGTGGCGCTGTTGCCTTTCCCGTTTTTACCAAAGTGCTGCACATCGCTGCCACCGATGCCCGGACCTTCAGCCTGATGATCCAAACTTTTGGCATGGGTATGGCCAGTATTTTTATTGTATCGCGCGGCATTAAGGTACTGCCTAGAGTTATCTTTTTTGTCTCATTGGGTGGGATTTTTGGCCATATGCTGGGCTTATTCTGGTTTCCACTGCCCGCGCCTTATCCCAAAATCTTCTTCACTTTTGTTACCACCGCATTTGGCGTAGCCTTGATTATTTCTCGCTGGGGGCTGCACTGGACGCCGCAGCACGATTTGCCGCAGTGGACGCGCCGGCATCGCCTGATTTTTGTGCTGCTGGGGGTTTTTGGCGGCATGTTTGCCGCCAACGTCGGCTCCGGTATTGACGTGGTGACGTTTATCGTGCTGACTTTGATGTTTGGCGTCAATGAAAAGATAAGCACCCCGACCACGGTGATTATCATGGGGTTGAATTCGATTGTGGGCTTTCTCTTCCACGGGTTAGTGGCCCAGGATATTTCACCAGACGTCTGGCGGTATTCGCTGGTGGCGGTGCCCATCGTGGTGGTTGGTGCACCGTTGGGAGCGTTTGTTGGCTCCAAGGTCAGCCGGGAGGCGATTATCATCTTCTTGCTTTCCCTCATTGGGCTGGAGTTGATTACGACGTTGTGGCTGGTGCCGTTTACGGCCGTTATGTGGCAAGTCACCATCATCGCAACCCTGGCTTTTGGTCTATGCTTCGCCGCTATGCTCTACTACCGGCACAACTACCTGCCCCGCTGGCTGGACCAAACCGGCGAGCATTTAGACGAAGATTAAGCTCGCCTTCAGATTCCTTAGTGGATCGTAAACGATAACCAGACATTCTCTGCGAAGTACCTTAACTTGTCATTTTGAGCCGCTTTTGGCGAGAAATCCTTCTAGGCCAGTCCAGGCAGTTTCCCTGCTAGCTTAGAAGGATTTCTCCCTTCGGTCGAAATGACAATTCGCAGTGATTTGGTGAGATAAGGGGCCTCACATTGAAATTGACCCCTTGCGGAAATCGGTTTTGCCAATCATCGCGTTAATCAGCACGGGACGGCCGTTCCCCGCCACCTGTTTCCCCTTTACTAAAATCTCGTTCACCTGCGCCGGATCATCTACACAAAAACCCTCGCCACCGTAGCCTTGTGCCACCACATGATAATTGGTTTGGGCCAGCTCTGTGCCCAGCGGCGTGCCCAAAATCTCCACCTGGTCTCGGGCAATTTGGGCCCATGAGGCATCATTGCCAATAACGGCGATGACAGCCACGCCGTGCCGGACAAAGGTGTCAAATTCAGCCAGGGAGTAGCCGGCGGAGCCATCGCCGTACAGCAGCCACACCTCGGCTTCCGGGCGGCACAGCTTGGCGGCCAGGGCAAAGCCGCCGCCGGCCCCCAGCGTGCCAAACGCGCCGGGGTCCAGCCAGCTCAGCGGTCCACGCGGCCGCACGATGTAGCTGGCCGTGGCCACAAAATCACCGCCGTCGCCAATGAGAACGCTGTTTTCGGCCACGGCCGTTTCCAACTGCCGGCACAACCAAACGGGATTCACCAAATCAGTGGCTTCTTGCGCCGTTTGGCCGATTTCCGCATCGCGGGCGGCATC
The DNA here is from genome assembly GCA_937967805.1 of uncultured Anaerolineaceae bacterium. The sequence goes on along the minus strand of CALBTC010000432.1, from coordinate 20,379 downwards.
TCGTGCGGCCAGGTTGGTATGCCAATCTTCCCAGGTGGCCGGCGTAAGCTCCGGGTTCCAGTTTTCGGCCAACATGCGCAGAAAAGCGCCCGGATCGGCCAGCACGCCAACGGTAGGACGGCGGTTTTTAGTTAAATCTTCCTTGCTGCGATTGATTGAGATGTAGGTGGTGCTTCGAGGAATGGTACGGCCGTAACCCAATCGAAAATCCACCGGCACGCCCGCCAAAATGATCACATCCGCTTCGCGCAACGCTTTGCTGCGCTTGTGCCGCAGATGCAGCGGGTTGTGCCCCAGCAGGCCGCGCGCCATGCCGGAAAGGTAGGTGGGAACGCCCAGCTTTTTAACGGCTTGTTGCAGCGCGGTACTTTTTTGGGCGTCAACCAATGTCTGGCTGCCGATGATGAGTAACGGCCGTTTTGCTTCCAGCAGCGTCTGAGCCACCTTTTTTATTTCATTGGCATCGGGCAGCGGCGGAATGACCGGCTGGGGATCGCCGGCCCGCTGTTCCCAGGCGCGGCCAAAGGTGCGCCGTAGATGCCCGCTAAAATAGAGCGTCATCGCTTTGCCCAGCAGCCCTTTGCCGCTTGACTCCATCGTCCAACTCCGCACCAGCGCTTCCGGATAGAGCAAATCGATGGGAATTTCCAGGAAGACAGTGCCGGGCACGCCCTGCTGGCAAACCTGAAACGCCTCTTCCAACAGGGGCACAATGTCACGCACTTTTTTAGCGACGCGAGCCCACTTCACAATGGGTTTTACCAGGGCAAGCTGGTCAATATCTTGCAGCGCGCCGCGCCCCTTTAGCAGCGTGGCTGCCGAGCCGCCAATGAGCACCAGGGGGGATTGGGCCATTTGCGCATTTTTGAGGGCAGTAATGGTGTTGGTGACGCCGGGGCCAGCCGTGACGGCCGCCACGCCGGGTATCCCGGTTAAACGGGCAGTGGCGTCGGCGGCAAAAACGGCCGTTGCCTCATGCCGCACGTCAATCACCCGGACTCCTTGTTGTTCAGCCCCCACCAAAATAGGCGAAATATGCCCGCCGCACAGCGTGTACAAAAATTGCACGCCCTGCTTTTGCAGCACCTCACCCACCAACACGCCGCCGTTCATCTCCGCTGCCATAGCTTTCTCCTTGTATATAAATAACCTCACGCAAAGTCGCAAAGCTTGTTTGGCGCATCTGGCGGCTTGGCGTGAAATTTTCATGCATGTGGTCGGTAATCGCTGCTGAAGTCTATCGCAGGTACCATGTTTCTTCCGAATCAAAAATCCAGGTTGACTGGCTGCTGGGCAGCGGGTTCAGCCGCATGGGTGCAGGCCAATTAACGTATTCCCAACCATTCCATGTCGTGCGCACAATCAATTAGGTAATAGCCGGTGTGCCTGGATCGGCTGCCGGCGGCGGGGGTGTGTTTGCCAAACAGCGACCCAACCTGCTCATTAGCAAAAAAGAGGGTAAGCAGCAAGCCTAGCAAAGCGATGGTTTGGAAAAGAGTACCATGCCTGGCGGCAGTTTTTAGTGACCAGCTCATGCTGCACATTTTAGCTGTGAACGGCCGTTTGACAATTCTCACGTGTCGCGCTTATTCAATCACTCATGATGGTGGGGCGTCTGCACAGAGCGAAAATTTTCGGTAGCCAGGTCGACCGTTACGGTACGGCGAGAGATTGGCGCGTTACAATTTTTTTTCCAAATCCTCCAATAACAACTCCGCTGCCACCTTGCCGGAGAGTGTGACCATCGGCACGCCGCCGCCGGGGTGTGTGGTGCCGCCCACAAAATACAGTCCGGGGATGTCTGAGCGGTTGTGTGGCCGTTTAAATGCCGCCCAGCGTGAGTTCGGCGACGCCCCGTACAGCACGCCACGCCACGCCCCGCTGCCTTTTGCCAGGTCGTGAGGTGTCACTATCTGCTCGGTGACGATGTGGTCGCGCGCGTCAATGCCGAAATCGGCAATTTTTTGCAATACCAGATCGCGGTATCGTTGTTGGTTGGCTTGCCAATCGTAAGCGTCATCCAGGGGCGGGGCGTTGACCAGCACAAACCAGTTTTCGCCGCCGGCGAGGGCATGTTGGGGATCGGTTTTGCTGGTAATGGCGATGTAGATGGTTGGGTCGTCAGGTGGGCGGCCTTGCTCAAAGATTGCCTTGAATTCGGCCGGGTAGTCGGGCGAAAAGAGGATGTTGTGGTGAGCCAGCTCCGGAAACTGCCTGTCGAGGCCGAGGAGTAGAATGAAACCGGAGCAAGACGGTTCGAATTGTGAATTGTGAATGGGGCTGGGGCTGGATGAGGATTCGGGCTGCGGACGAAGTTTTGATAACCAACCACGAAAACCTCTGCGCCTCTGCGCCTTTGCGTTAACGTTTTTCAACAAATATTTTCGCGTTGTGGTGATGTCAAGGTTGCTGACAACGGCCGTTCCCTCAACAGTGTCACCGTTATCCAAAAGCAGGTGATGGAAACGGCCGTTCTCCACCACAATTTCTTGCACGCCGCAATTAGTATGAATTTCTACCCCCAGCTCGCGGGCCAGTCGGGCCATTGCTTCGGCGATCTTGTAGATGCCACCCCGTGGATACCAGACGCCGCCGGACAGCTCCACGTGGGCAATGACGTTGAGCGTGGCCGGGGCCAGGTATGGGCTGCCGCCCACGTAGGTGGCAAAGCGGCCCAAAAGCTGCCGCAGTTCCGGCGACTGCACATGATCCTCAATGGCAGCCTGCATGGTGCGCAAGCCGTCGATCTTAAACCAGTCGGCCAACGGCACGCGCAAAAAGCTGCGCCACGTGGGCGGCCTGTCGTAGATGAACACCGGGCCGGTGATGCGGTGAATTTGTTCGGCGTAATCCAGGTAGGCCAGATAGCGATCTACATCGCCTGGCTCAATTTGCTCAATCTGCCGGGCCATCTGCTTACGGTCCTGTGTGGCGTTGAGGATGGTGCCGTTTGGATAAAAATAGCGCGTCAGCGGCTCAACCGGTTGCAGCGTCAAATAATCTTCCAGGCGGCGTCCGGCGGCAGCGAACAGTTCCTCAAAAACGTGCCGCATCGTAATCACCGAGGGGCCGATATCCCAGCGGAAGCCGCCGGCCCGGACCTGGCTCATCTTACCGCCAACCTGCGGGTTCTTTTCATAGATCGTCACGCGCTGCCCGGCGGCGGCCAGCCGGATGGCTGTGCTGAGCCCGCCAATGCCCGCGCCGATGATTAAAATGTCGTTCATAAACAAAAGCTCTTCAGAGTAGAGATTGGCGATTGAACTAATCTCCACTCTCCAACCTCCTTCCTTTCCACACGGCCGTTCCGCGCCGCTGCCACCGGATCGATTGAAAGGCGATACGGGTCATGAGCAGGACGGACACGGGCATGAAGATGGCATCAAGTGGGCGTTGGCCAGTGAAAACGGCCGTGCCCGCCCGCAGCAACATGCCCCCCAGCCCCAAAGCCATTGGCCAGAGGTCTAGCGAGGCGGCAAACCAGAGCCAGGGAAATAGAAAAACCAGCCAGTGAAACAGAGTGGATAGCAGCAAAAACGGAACGCTGCCGCCGTGCCCGGCCAGGATGTTTTTGGCAAAACCTGCCTTGACTTCTGGCCAGCTCTGGTACATGCGGCAGCTCACCAACCGGTTGCCGTCGGCCATGCGCAGGCGCAGCCGGTTTGCTTTAATTAACCTCGCCAGCGCCACATCCTCAATGACGTTGTTGCGGACGGCCGTATGCCCGCCAACTTTGTCATACGCCTCGCGACGAAATAACAGGCATTGGCCGTTGGCCGCGGCAAAGGCAGGCCAGTGGGTGAAATGTACTGGCAAAATGGGCAGGTAACACAGGATGGCAAAGCTCATCAGCGGCACTACCAGCCGCTCGGCCCAGCTTTCGGTCTGCTGCGTGGGCCAGACGGTAAGCAGCTCGGCCTGCTCGGTTTGGGCCAAAGAGAGCAGCGCCACCAGCGCATTGGGCGCCCAACGAACGTCGGCATCGGCAAAGAGCAGCCATTGGCCGCCGGCCGCCTGGCTCAGCTGGTGGCAGGCCCAATTTTTGCCTAGCCAGCCGGGTGGCAGTGGCGCACCCGTCACAAGCCGGAAGCGCACATCGTCGCCAGCGGCTTGGGCAGCGATACGGCCAGTGCCGTCGTCGGATTGGTCGTCGAGGAGGATGAGCTCGAAATTAAGGCAGGTCTGGGCCAACAAATCGCGGACCGTCTCGCCGATAACGGCCGCTTCATTCCGGGCCGGTATCAAAATGGAAAGTTTGGGCTCCTGGGCTGGCTGCCGGGCTTTCAGGTGGAGGAAAAAGATGAAGTTGGAAACGGCCGTAATCGCCAAAATCCCCAAGGCCAACGAAATGAAGATGCCAATTCCTGTCATCAACCGACTTTCTTGTGGCGGAGCGACGGCCGTTGCGCCAAATCCGCCCGGTGTGTCCAGGCCAGCAGCAGTACCTGCCCAGTCCACACACCCCATAAAACGGGGTCATTAAACCAGAACAGCAGCGCCAGCATCATGCCCGCCAGCGCAGCCATCACTGCCCAGCCGGATGGGGTGATTAGCAGGGTAAACCCAACCAGCAGCATGAGCGAAATGAGCGGCATTGTCCAGATAGTGATGCCAATCCACACGCCAAAGGCGGCGGCAATTGCTTTGCCGCCCTGCCAGTTGAGGAATGGTGAAAATGTATGGCCCAGCGGTGGTCCCAACGAAATTGGCGCGATACTCCAACCCTCAATGCCAAAAATATGTACCGCCAATCCCAGCGGCAAGGCCCCTTTGCTGATGTCCAGCATCAGCGCTAAAACAAACGGCAGTGGCCCGCCGGCTCGCAGCACGTTGGTTGCCCCTGGATTTTTGTCGCCGAATTGGCGAATGTCTTTGCCCAGCAGCAGCTTGCCAACCCAAACCGATAACGGCAGCGCGCCGAGAAAAAAACCCAAAAGGGTCCAGAGAAGAATGAGTAGGAATTGGTTCATAAGTAAGAATTGGCAGGTGTTCGATTGTGCCCGTGAACTGACTACTGACTACTGATTACTGAATACTGACCACCGATCGCCAGCCCAACCAGACAAATAGTCCCATCACCACGCCGCCAACAAGGGCCGGACCGGCCAAATCCCAGAAAAAGAGAAGGCCGAACGTTTCCAAGAACCAGGTGATGGCATAGATCATGAACAGCGGTTTGGTGGGTAACTCTTTGGGCCGGACAAAGATAGTGAGCAGCACGGCCGTTCCCCACCATCCAACATAATTACTCCAGGGAATACCAAAATAACCGCCGGGATTGTCCCATGTCCACAATCCCCACGCCACCATTTGCGGGTCGAGAAAAAGGTCCCAGGCGGTGAAGACCAGCCCGGCTATGAGCGGAAAAAACCAGCGCTTTGCCGCCAGGCGCGGCGGTAACTGCTTCTGAATCTGGCCGGCGACGGCCCAGGCGCAGGGCAGCATCATAAACCAGGCGGCGGGAATGAGCACGGGCACGCCGCCAATTTGTGGCTGCATCAACTCAGTGTAATGGTAGCTGCCAAAGGGGAAGCCGGTGGTGGAGCCAAGCCATTCGACAAACAGGGTCAGTGCGGCGATGAGAACGGCCGTTCCTCCCGTTTTTTGCCAGCCCCATCCACCGCGCAGAATGAGTAGGACGGCCGCAGCTTGCAGCAGCACGCTCACCGTCAATCCTAGCGGCAGAGTCTCTAATCCCCAAATCCAGTTCATGATCGGCAGCGCAATCATCGATAGCACCCAGCTGAAGACGAGGAGCGTGGTCAGTGAATTGGTATTCAGTAATTGGTAGACTGTAACTGGTAAAGGAGGTTCTAGATTAAAAACCCGACTTTTTACTCTTTCACTTTTCACTTTTTACTTCTCACTCTCTAGCTTTAACTGTAACTTTCCCGCGCGCCATCGGGCTAAAACAGCCTTCACCTGTTCCAATCGCTCCTGGCTTTCTGTGGCCAAAAAGAGTGTCATGCCGAAAACCACCAGGGTGTTGGTAATGAGGAAGAAGAGGAACTCTTCAAACGGCAAAATGCCACCAAGCAGCCAGTTAAGCGTTTGGGCCGGGTCGATGGTCCAGATGCCGTCGTAGATGGCCAGGGCATCGGCGGTGGCCAGGAAGAGGGTGGTGGGGATTAACCCTAGCAGCACCACGCGGCGATGTCGCCACAAAATGTCGCCGCCAAAGCCGATTTGCAGCATGATGGGCGGCAGCGCCCAGGCCAGAATTAAGGCGAGGTAGGTGCCGGGCGCCCAGCTTGCGGCCAGGATGATGACCATGCTCAGCCAGAGGAGCCCCAGAATGATAAGCGGGGTGGTGCGGAAACGGCCGTTTTCCCATCCCGTCTCCACGTCCTCCGGCACGCGCCGCAGCCAAAACAGCAGCCACAGCCCGGCTAAAATCGGCTGCACCAGAAAGAAGGTGTATTCCTCGATAGGCACATAACCCAGCACGATGCCGGTCACTTTACCAGGATCGTACCACCAGACGGAGTTGGCCACCAGATAATTGTCCCATGGCGTCGTGTATACCAGCGCCAGCGCCAGATGCAGCAGCAAAATAATCCACGGTGAATAGCTGGCAAAGCGGCGCGGCAGCCGGCGGCCTTGCTGCTTATCCCACCAGGTCACACCCAGCATGATTATAATTGGAATGCCTAGAAAAAGGCCGAGGAAGCTGAAGTAGGTCATGGCTGTTATCCGTTATCGGTGGCCGGTAAACGGTAATCGGTTAGTCTGTTTACTGATCAACGATTACCGTTTACCGATTACCCCCGCCACAGGTGCACTCATAATCAAATCCTCAGCAATCTTGCTGGAGGAAAGCACGCCGGGCAAGCCTGCGCCGGGATGGGTGCCTGCGCCCACAAAGTAGAGATTGCCAATATCTTCAGACCGGTTGTGGGGCCGGAACCAGGCAGATTGGGTCAGAATCGGTTCCACGGAAAAAGCGGAACCCAGGTGGCTGTTAAGCACGCCTTTAAAATGGCGGGGGTCGATAAAATGCTCGGTGACCAGGTTGGCCTGCAAATCGGGCAGGTAATTGTCCTCCAGAAACTGCATGATGGCGTCGCGGTAAGGCCTGGCTGTTTTTTCCCAATTGATGCCCGAACCCAGATGCGGCACCGGTGAGAGGACATAGAAACCTTCGTGCCCGTCGGGCGCAATGCTGGGGTCGGTGAGGGTGGGCATGTGCAGGTAGAGGGAAAAGTCGTCGGCAAGCTGCTTGTTTTTGAAGATGTCTTGAAGCAGCCCTTTGTACCGCTCGCTGAGGATGATGTTGTGATGGGCCAACTTGCCGTCGCTGTAACGCTTTTTCGTGCCAAAGTAGATGACAAACAGAGACATGCTGTACCGCGTCAGGTTTTTGTAGCGGAAATCCGAGTTGCGCAAGCTGCGGTTTTTGCTGTCGATGAGTTGAGTGTAGGTGAACGCCACGTCTGCGTTGGAGATCACATGATCGGCCTGGTGCACCGTGCCGTCTTTCAGGCGGATGCCGGTGGCGCGCCTGTTTTCTGCTAGAATTTCATCCACTTCTGCGTTGAGATGGAAACGGCCGCCTAATTCTTCAATCAATCGACCCAGCGCCCGCACCAGCGCCCCGGTGCCGCCCATCACGTAATGCACGCCCCATTCCCGCTCCAGATAATGGATCATGGCGTAAATGGAGGTGGTATCAAACGGATTGCCGCCGACGAGCAGTGGATGGAATGAGAAGCAGCGGCGCAAAAATTCGTTTTCGATGAATTGAGAAGCATATTTGTACACTGTTTTGTGCGACTGCAGGCGGATCAGGTCCGGCACCACGCGAATCATGTCCGACACGGACAGGAAAGGCTTATCGGCCAGTTCTACGAACCCTTTCTCGAAAATCGCTTTGGTGGTGGCTATAAACCGCTGGTAGCCTTCACAATCAGCCTGGCTCCACTGCTCAATCTGGTTGAGGATGAACTGTTCGTCGCTGTTGTAGTCGAGGAAACGGCCGTTGTGGTCGAAGATGCGGTAAAAGGGATCGCAGGCGACAAATTCCACATAATCTTCCCGCTTGCGCCCGGCCAGCTCAAAAATATCGTCAAACATAAACGGGGCGGTGATGACTGTGGGGCCGGCGTCAAATTTAAAACCGTCCTGCTCAAATACGTAAGCTCGGCCGCCAGGCTGGTCTAACTTCTCAAAAATATCTACCTGGTAGCCCTGAGCCGCCAGACGGGCGGCGGCACCCAGGCCGCCAAAACCACTACCAATGATAATTACTTTTTCTTTCATCTTTTCTCATTTCCGGGGTTGAAGTCCCAGGCCAAATAATTTTTCGGTATTGATGTAAAAATTAACCTGTCATTCCCGCGAAAGCGGGAATCCACACGTTTGGACTCCCGCCTGCACGGGAGTGACAAGCAAAGGTTGTGGCTTACCCTTGCGACACTGCATAAAAATTGTCTGCTTCAATAGGAGATTCCTGTGTGCGGGCAACCAAAGCCGGCTGGGTGTGAACGGGTTCATCAACCAGGTGGATGTACTCGTTCGTTTTTGAACGCCACCAGATGCCTGGGAGACTCACGAACTTTTCTCGTTTAGTTGTGTGAGCCCGCCGGCTGAACACGTCGTAATCATGTTCTTCGATGTCATCCAGGATGGCGCGATACAGTTCAGCGGCGGCGGCGATGGCAAAACGGCCGCTTTTACCCAACATGGCCACACCCGGCAGCGCCTCGGCATAAAGCTGCCGCGCCCGCCGAATCTGGAAGCGCATGAAGGCGCGCCAGCGATTGTCAACCTCACCCCGGGCAATGTCAGATTCATCCAAATTGAACAGGCGCAGTTCTTCGAGGGGGAGGTAGAGACGGCCGTTTTCCCAATCTTCGCGCACATCTCGCAAAATATTGGTGAGCTGCAAAGCCACGCCCAGCTTGATAGCGTATGGAATCGCTTTGTGCCCTTCGTAACCCACAATGTGCATGGCCATCAGCCCCACCGTAGAAGCCACCCCGTAACAATATTGCGCCAGCTCGCCAAACGTTTCATAGCGCGTATGCATTAAATCAGAAGTAACGCCATCCAAAAGCTGTTCAGCGTAGCGGCGCGGGATGTTGAAGTTGGCCCGCGTGTCAGCCCAGGCGAGGGCGACCAGATTGTAGATGGGGGGATGATTGGCCAGGCTTTCTTGCCGCCACTGCAAAACACGTTGGTGCTGGTTATCCTCCTCTTTGTCGACCAGATCGTCACTGACGCGACAAAAAGCGTATAGCGCCCGTGCCGCCCTGCGCTGCGCTTGGGGCAGAAGGCCAGATGCCAGGTAGAAGGTGCGGCTGTGCTGTTTGGTGATAGTAGCACAATGCTCGTATGCCTGAACCAGGTGTTCACGGCCGTTATGAATTGGTTCATTGTGGCTGTGATGATCAAGTGCGTGGTGAGCCAGGCGCAGCAGGCGGGTTTCCCAAAGTGGTGATTCGAATGATTCCAACGCCATCTTTTCCTCCTAAATCTTCAAAATCCAAGAATAGAATTGTGCCAAATCTGCACTTGATAGGATTTTGGTTGCAGTAGATGGGTAGAATCTTAACGGATTAAAATGATTTTGTCAAGATATTGTTTATATTTTGCGAAGATTTTGTTACGAATTTAACCAAAGACGGTGAATTAACTGTGCGATTTTTATGTTTGAACAGGTTTTGTAGATAACTCGGTAGCGTCTATTTCACCCAGGCCAACCCAATTCGGCCGCGCTTAGCATCGATGGATTGAATGGCGACGGTAAGAATATCGCCTACATTAAGTGCTTCATCGCGGGGAATCTGGCTGCGGTGCAGCAGGCCGTCTTGCTTGACACCGATATCGATGAAGGCACCAAAATCGACGACGTTGCGTACGGTGCCTTTGAGCTGCATTCCCGGCTTGAGGTCGGCCAGAGAGAGCACATCGCTGCGCAGAATGGGTTTGGGTAAATCTTCGCGGGGGTCGCGGCCAGGACGTACCAACTGTTCCAAAATGTCGTTGAGAGTGGGCACCCCAGTATTGAGCTGCTGAGCCAGTGCATCCACCGGCGGCAGTTGACTGAGGGCGACGGATCGTTTACTGGGTGGGATGCTGGGCTTGAGGTTGGCCTTTTTGAGAACGGCCGTTGCCACTCCGTAGCTCTCAGGATGAATGGCGCTGGCATCCAGCGGATTGTCCCCGTCCCGCACGCGCAAAAAGCCGGCCGACTGCTCAAATGCTTTGGGTCCCAGGCCAGACACTTCTTTGAGGGTAGTGCGGTTGGGGAAACGGCCGTTTGACTCCCGATACGCCACAATATTTTCCGCCAGCCTGGGGCCAATCCCGGCCACGTGTGTCAGCAGCGCAGGCGAGGCGGTATTCACGTCCACGCCCACCTGGTTCACCACCGACTCCACCACGTCGTCCAGCGATTCCGAAAGCTGTTTCTGGTTCACGTCGTGCTGGTACAGCCCTACGCCAATCGACTTGGGATCGATATTCACCAGTTCGGCCAGCGGGTCCTGCGCCCGGCGGGCAATAGACACCGCGCCGCGCAGCGTTACGTCCAGGTCGGGCAGCTCCGCTTTGGCCAATGGGCTGGCGCTGTATACACTGGCCCCCGCCTCGTTGACGATGAGGTAATGGACGCTGTCCATCTGCCGCGTGAGTTCGGCTACCAACTGTTCCGTTTCCCGCGAGGCGGTGCCGTTGCCAATGGTGATCAGGCTGATGTTGTGTTTTTGCACCAGGGCGGACAACGTTTTTAGCGACTCTTCGCGCCGGTTTTGTGGCTGGTGGGGATAAATTGTTGTGGTTTCCAGCACCTTGCTGGTGGTATCAACGACCGCCACCTTACAGCCGGTGCGGTAAGCCGGATCGATGCCCATGACAGTGTGCCCGGCCAGCGGCGGTTGGGTAAGCAAGCCACGCATATTTTCGGCAAACACCTGGATGGCGTGGGCTTCAGCCTGTTCGGTAAGCGTGCGCCGTACGTCTCGCTCGATGGCAGGTACAAGCAGCCGCTTGGCGGCGTCTTCCATTGCCAACTGGAGGTGTTCGGCCAGCAGTGAACGTCGGTCTGTGCGGTAACTGGTACGGATGGCCAAAATCCAATCTCGCTCGGCAATGTCTACGTTGACGCGCAAAATTTTCTCAGCTTCACCTCGGTTGATGGCCAGGATTTGATGCGGCCGTATCCGATCAATCCGCAGCTCAAAATCATAGTACAGCTTATAAACAGCCCTTTCATCAACGGCATCGTCGATTTTTTGGCTGCGCAGCAGGCCAAACCGCATTGCTTTATCACGCAGGGTCTGGCGCACCTGGGGCGTGTCGCTGATGGTTTCGGCCACAATGTCGCGCGCGCCGGCCAGGGCGTCCTCGGCTGTGGGCACTTCTTCGTTGATGAAGGGGGAAGCAATTTGATCGGCCGTTTGCCGGCTTACCAACTGTCCCAAAATGAGTTCCGCCAACGGCTCCAGCCCTTTTTCGCGGGCCATCGTTGCCCGTGTGCGCCGCTTCGGTTTGTACGGTTGGTACAAATCATCCAGTTCAGTGATCGTGCTGGCCGCGTTAATGGCTGCTTCTAATTCCGGCGTCAGCTTTTCCTGGCCGGCGATGGATTCCAAGATTGTGCTGCGCCGTTCGTCCAGAGCGCGGAGCTTGTTCAACTGGTCTTCAATCTGGCGAATCTGCTCTTCATCCAGGCTGCCGGTGGCCTCTTTGCGATAGCGGGCAATGAAGGGAATCGTATTGCCGTTGTCGAGCAGGGTGATAACGGCCGTTACCTGCGACGGCTTCACGTTTAAATCTTGAGCGATACGCTTGTCGTAATTCATTGAATGATTCCACCTGTTTTTCTCACGATCTTAGCATGATTTGGGGCGAAAGGTGAAAAAGCGCTGGGAAGATGCGTGAAACGTGATGCGTGAGGAGGAAATCACGTTTCACGCATCACGCAAAATCTTAAGAGTTTTGAGGCCCATTTCATTTTGTGACATTTGTCACGATAGTTGCCTAACATTGCTCGTACTGTTTTTTTTACAGGTAAGGCTACCATTATTTATAAGGTAACCCTTATTTCTAAGGATAGGTGAACCATGATGCGTACCCAATCCACCAGCAATGAAACGATTGAAATGTATCTCAAAACCATCGCCGAGCTAAGCGACGGCGGTGCCCCGGTGATCATTGCCCGGATTGCGGAACGACTGGGTATTTCGCCCGTGTCGGCTAACGAGATGATGAAGCGTCTGGGTGAGCAGGGGTTGGTGGAGCATGTGCGCTACAAAGGGGTGACGTTGACGGAAAACGGCCGTTACATTGCCCACAACGTTATGCGGCGGCAGCGGCTGTGGGAGCGCTTCCTGGTCGACCACCTCAAGCTGGAATGGTCCGGTGTGTACGAGATGGCCTGCCGTCTGGAGCACGCCACATCTAACGTGTTGGCCGAAGCATTGTCAGCTTACCTGGGACATCCCACCGTGTGCCCGCACGGCAGCCCCATCCCCAACAGCGATGGCTCGCTGCCCGTTATCACCACCCGGCCGCTCACCGCGCTGCGCGTTGGTGAAAAAGGGTTTATCCACAGCATCCAGCCCACCACCACCGACATTTATGCCTACCTGAACCGGCACCAGGTTTTGCCCAACCGGGATTTTACCGTAACCGAAATTGCCCCGATGGAAGGGCCCATCACGCTCAACATGGCCGGCGGCAAGGTGGCCCTGGGCCGGCCCATGGCCGAACTGGTCTGGGTAAGCAGCTAAAAGTAAGTATCCACAGATTACGCAGATTACACAGATGAAAAATAATCTGCGAAATCGGCATAATCTGTGGATGTTTTAAAGGAGCGGCAAAAGGATGAACAATGACAAAACCACATTAGACCAATTGATACCGGGCCAGTCGGCGAAGGTGAAGAAAGTGGGCGGCAAGGGCGCCGTGCGCCGTCGCCTGATGGATATGGGCATTACCAGCGGTATAGAAATTGCCGTGGTCAAAGCGTCACCGCTGGGTGACCCGGTGGATTATTTGGTACGCGGCTATCATCTGTCGCTGCTCAAGGCCGAAGCCCAAATGATTGAGGTTGTCATTTAAACATGGGAACCAGACTAAACATTCCGTTGCAAGTGAAAGAACCGCCCACCGGACCGATGATGCCCCTGACGCTGGTAAACCGGGGTGAGGCAGCGATCGTGCGGAAAGTTAAAGGGTGCGATACTGTGCGCCAGCGGTTAATCGATCTGGGGTTAAATCCAGGGGCAAAGATTCAGGTCTTGAAAAATGAGTCATCGGGTCCGCTGATTGTGGCCGTGAAGGGAGACGGCCGTCTCGCTCTGGACCGGACCATGACACACCGGGTGTTGGTAACGGCCGTTCCCAACGGCAAATGAACAAAGCAATTTTGAAGAGAGGTTTCACATGACTGTCATGATTGCCCTGGCCGGCAATCCCAATGTCGGCAAAAGCACTATTTTTAACGCTCTCACAGGCTCCCGCCAGCACGTGGGCAACTGGCCGGGCAAAACAGTAGAAAAGAAAGAAGGTCGCCTGCGCGTCGGCAATGAAGAAATTCTCATCGTCGATCTGCCCGGCGCTTACAGCCTGACGGCGTATTCTATTGAAGAAATTATTACCCGCGACTTTATTATTCACGAACGGCCAACGGCCGTTGTCGCCGTCGTCGACGCCTCAAACCTGGAGCGCAACCTGTACCTGGTGGCCCAGGTGTTGGAGCTGGAAACGCCGGTCATCATCGCCCTGAACATGACCGACGTGGCCAGCAGCCGCGGCCTGAAGATCGACGCCAAACGATTGTCGCAGCGCATGGGCGGCATTCCGGTGGTAGAGACGGTGGGCAACCGCAGCCTGGGGCTGGACCAGCTCAAGCAGGCCATCACCCAGGTGAGCGAGCATCCGCCGCAGGCGCTGCCACAGGCGCAGTATGAAGGCGTCTTGGGTGAGGAATTGACAGCCCTGGCTGCGCAAATCACCGCCAATCCGGCGCTGACCAATCGCTACCAACCAAACTGGCTGGCGACCAAGCTGTTGGAAGATGACGAAGCCGTCCTTGAGGCGCTCGAAGCGCAGGGCGAAACCGGCCTGCTGGAAGCGGCAGCCGCTGCTCAGGAGCGCATCGAAATAGCCACCGGCGAAGACGCTGAAACCTTGATTGCCGACCACCGCTACACGTTTATCGGCACGCTGGTGGAGTCGGTGTTGGAACGGCCGTCGCAATCGATCTTAACCACCTCAGACAAAATTGACGAAATTGTCACCCACCGCATCTGGGGCCTGCCTATCTTTCTGACCATGATGTGGCTGGTCTTCCAATTTACAGCCAACGTCAGCGCCCCGTTTCTAGATTGGGTCGATGTATTGATGAATGAGGGCGTTTACGGCTGGGGCGGGGCGCTTATGGCCGCTTTGGGCCTGGGCGACACCTGGCTGGCCGCCCTGCTCACCGATGGCATCATTGCCGGCGTGGGCGGCGTGCTGGTCTTTGTGCCGGTGCTGCTCTTCCTCTATTTTGCCCTGGCCGTGCTGGAAGATTCTGGCTACATGGCCCGCGCCGCCTTTGTAATGGACCGCGTCATGCGCTGGATGGGACTACACGGCAAGAGCTTCCTGCCGCTGATTGTGGGTTTTGGCTGCACGGTGCCGGCGGTGTATGCCACGCGCACCCTGGAAAATGAAAAAGACCGCAAGCTTACCGGCTTTTTGGCCACCTTCATGAGCTGCGGGGCGCGCCTTCCCGTGTACGTGGTGTTTGGCGCGGCTTTTTTTGGTACAGCTTCCGGCAATCTCATCTTTGCTATGTATTTACTGGGTATCGGCGTGGCGCTGGCCACCGGATTTGCCCTGAAGCACACGGTGTACAGAAGCCAGCCGCCAGCTCCGTTTGTGATGGAGCTGCCGCCGTACCGCGCGCCGCGTCCGCGGGACGTCTGGCGGCAAATGTGGGAACGGGTGCGGGGTTTTATGATCAAAGCAAGCACTGTTATTTTGGCAGTGTCCACCGTTTTATGGCTGCTCATGGCCATTCCGGGACGGGCCAACGTGGGGTCATTTAACGATGTGGCTGCGGAAGACAGCCTCTTTTCCGTGGTCAGCGGCGGTATTGCTCCCATCTTCCAGCCGGCGGGCTTTGGCAGTTGGGAAGCAACCGGCTCGCTGCTGACAGGTTTTTTGGCCAAAGAAGTGGTAGTGGGCACGATGAACCAGATTTACGTTGGTGAAGAAGGCGCAGATGAAGTAGAAGCCCCGACAACGTTTGGGCAAGAAGTAGGGAGCGTGCTGCTTGGGTTTGGCGAAGCGGCCGTTCTCACCGTGCAAGAAATCCTTAACATCGCCCCGCGCACCGTGAACCTGCTGCCGGGTGTAGAAATTGGTGAGTTCAATTTCTTTGGCACGGAGGAAGAGGTTGAAGACAATACCCGCCTGGAAGCGGCGCTGATCGGCTCGTTTAGCCGGTCGGCGGGATCACCTGAACTTGGCGCGCTGGCGGCGGTGGCGTTTAACGTCTTCGTGCTGCTGTACGTGCCCTGCATGGTGGCCGTCGCCGCCATGCGCCATGAGTTTGGCAGCCGCTGGACCTGGGCGCAGATAGGGTATACGCTGGCTTTGGCCTGGGCTGCGGCCGTTGTTGTCTTCCAGGTTGGCAAGCTGTTTGTTTAAATGGGAAGAGGGATGGTAATCGGTAATCCGTTTACCGATAACGGATTACCGACTACCGATTACCGATTACGGAAAATCATGACACAAAGTATACTACGTCAGGTTTTAACCATTTTTGAAACGGCCGCATCCCCCGTGCCCCTGCCTAAAATTGCCCGCGAACTGGGCATTTCGCAAGCACAGCTGGACGGCATGATCCAGCATTGGGTGCGCAAGGGCAAAATCCGCCAAAGCAGCGCGCTGACGGAGTGCGGCAGCTGCGGCCACGGCAGCGCCTGTCCCTTTGTGCTGGCCCTACCGCGCACGTATGAACTGGTCAGCGGCGACACAACCATTCCGCTTACGGCCGTCGGCATCACCTGCCCGCCATCCCTGGAAAAGGATTAAGTCAGCCTGGCCCCTGCCAGCAGCGTTAGCTGAAAAGGGGCAGCAGATGGGCCGCTACGTCGGCATCGTTTTGCGGTGCGGGCACGTTGGCAAAGAGATGCCACGTTTCTGTGTGGCTGGCGCTGGCGTTGGGTTCTAGCTGCACCAGCGGCGCCACGCTTTCCACTTCCAGCATATGCTGGTTGGTGAACAGTTCGGCAGAGCTGTTGAAATCGGGATAAATGGCTTGGGGATCATGGGACGGAAACTGCTTGAGGAAGAAACGGCCGTCTTTTACATACCCCAACCAGCCGGCCGTGTTGTTACTGCCAATCTTTTGCGGGTAAGTGGCGTCGGGATCCTGGCGCAGCAAGATGTACTGCTCGCCCCAGGTCCAGCGCGGGTCGCTCATGTTGGTGTAAGCCCAGGTGATCAGGCGGCCGGTGGGCAGGAGATTTTCAGTGTGGCTGCCACGGGGGGGAAGGGGGAGGACGGCCGTTCCGCCCGGAGCCATCACCGAAAGCGCCCAGGGAGCCAGTTCCACCGTCCATGGATTTAAGTTTTGTACCGTGTGCATCACCGTCACTTTGGCCGCATCGGGATCGAGGGCGATGTCGATGCTTTTCTGCATTCGTGTCGTCGTCTCTACCGGGGCGATAAAGCGGACAAACGCGCCGTGGTCTTCTACAGTGACCGGGTTGTTGTCCGGGTAGTAGGTGCGCGGCATCTGTTCCGGGGCCAGCCAGAAGCGGTGGCCGCCGTAGTTGCGCCATTCGGCGTCGCCGGTACGCCCCAATTGGTTGGGAAAGGTAGCAAAGACGTTTTCATCGCCCATGAAGCCAAAGTGGATGATGCGCGGGCCGACATCGGCCGTGACGATGAGTTCGATTTGTGAGTTGCTGAGCTGGATGCAGTTTTCCCAGCCGAGAAATGGTATCTGTTTCATGTTGTCTCCATAGTAAACCTCCCGCAGGTTTACTCCAAGGCGAGACTCATAAATGAAACCTGCGGGAGGTTGTGGTTAGTCTGGAAAGAAATTGAGATTGGCCGGGGAGGCCAAATCAGTGACGGTTGGTTTGGCGGGCCAGAATTTGGCCCGTGCCAGGTAGCGCCGCAGCTGAATATTAATCGGAATTCGGTTTGGCTGCCACTCTTTAACCGACTTGCCGGCCTTGGCCCGGCTTGCACCTGTATTGAGGAGAAGAAGCAGGATAAAAATGGAGGTGTTTTGTCACCTTGTCATCCTGTCACCCCGTTACCCTACTGCCGTTGGCGGCGTGAGTACCAGACGCCGATGCCCACCAGCGCCAGCAAGCCGGGGGCAAAGCAGATGCTGACAAATTGCAGCAGGCTGAGCTGGCTCTGGGTGATGGTGACCTGGCGCGGCACCGATTCGCGAGCGGAGAGTTCAATGGAGATGACGTCATCCACCAACCAATTGGCAGCGTTCTCGAAGAGGAAGCTGTTGCCGCCCTGCTGGATGAACGAATTGGTGAGGAAATCGGTGTCGCCAAAGACAACGAGGCGGGCGCCGCTGATGGTATTCAGGGCGCTCAGAGCGACGGTGAGGCTGCCGGTGGCGTCTTCTCCTTCGTCGGGGGCCACTTCGCCGGCGGTGGCCATGCGCTCGAAGTTGGTTTCGCCCCAGGCCAGTTCGCTGGTGGTGATGAGGTTGACGGCCGTCACCTCCGGCGGCAGTTCCGTCTCAATCGATCGCGCCACGTTAAAAATCGTGCCAAACTGCGCTAATCCCTGGGTGATGGGACTGCTGCCGTAATCTGCCCCCACAAACGTGAGGCCAATCGTTTGCCCTGCCTGGGCCAGCGAAGCGTCGATGATGAGGTCGTTGCGCAGGGTGATGCCCCAGTTTTCTTGCAGCCAGGGCAGCAGGCCGTCGGTTTCGGCAGCGGCGCGGCCTTCGGTGTCCACCGCGTCGCGAGCGATGAAGAGCGAGCCGCCATTGCCCACGTAGCTGGCGAGAGCCTCCACTTCTTCGGCGGCCAGTGGGGCTTGCTGGTCAATCAGAAAAACGGCGCCGGCATCGTCCGGCACCGTGCCGCTGACGAACAAATTGAGCGGTTGCACGGTAAAGCCGGATTCTTCCATGAGGGTCACGGCCGTACTAATCCCGTCCACGCCAAAATCTTCCCAATCCCGCTCGCCGTGGCCGGTTAAAAAGTAGGCGGTTTTGACGGTGGGGTTAATGGTACGCACCAGTGCGGTGTGCAAATCCCGGTCGGTGAGGGTGGACGCTTTGGCAAAGGTGCCATCTTCGCGGGTAAAAACCAGCGTCCCGGCAAAGGAGAGGTCATATTCTTCAGCTTGCAGCGGATTTTCGTTGGGATCAACAAACGCGTAGCTGAGCTGGTCGGTGTACGCCTGCATGGCTTGCAGGCTGGCTTCCGCCTCGCTGCGCTGGAAGGCGGTGTCGGCGGTGTAAAAGCCCAGAACGTGAATTGGCTCGTCGAGCGATTGCAGCAGGCCGATGGTTTCGGGCAGGGGGGTGAAGGCGTTGTCGGCGGTGGCATCGTAGCGCCAATCGCTGTTTTGGTAAGCGACGTAATAGAGCAGGGCGAAGACGGCCGTAAATAACAAGCTGATGAGCAGCGTGCCGCCGTAGCGCCCGCCGCGGCCGCCCAGCCGGGCGCGCACATCGTCAGGCCACAGCACAGCAAACAGGACCAGGAGCAGCCCGCTGCCGGCCAGCAGTAAATTGGGCAGCCAATCCCAGCGCCGGGTGACAAAATAAACTACGCCCCCGCCAACCAGCAGGAGCAGGGCCAAAATCGGAAAAATGGGTGCAATTCGATCAAGTTTCTGCTTCATAGATTTTTTACTCACCGCAAAGGACGCAAAGCGCGCAAAGTATTTCCTGTTTTCTCTTTGCGTTCATCGCGTCCTTTGTGGTTCAAATCAACGCCAGCGGCGGCTTTCCAGGACGCGGGTGGCGGCGAAGAGGGTGACGGCCGTCACCGCCAGGTAGTAAACCACGTCTTTGGCCACAATCAGGCCGCGGAAAAAATTGTCTTGGTGGTTGGCCAGGGAGAGCTCGTTGAGGATGGTGACGGCCGTATCGCCCAATGAAAACGACTGCGCCGGAATCACCAGCAGGTACAGCACCAGCGTCAGCCCCAGGGCCAAAATAAAGGCCACCATCTGGTTTTCGGACAGCGCCGAAGCCAAAATGCCAATCCCCAGCAGCGCTGCACCGTACAAAATGACGCCCAGGTAGGCGGTCCAAATGGGGCCGGGATCGGGGTTGCCAAACACAAATAAAATGGCCGGGAATACGAGCGTCAGCCCTGTGGTGGCCAGGTAAAAGATGAAACCCGCCAGGAACTTGCCCAGCACCACTTCGCCGTCGCGGATGGGCAGGGTCATAAGCAGTTCCATCGTGCCGCTGCGCTGCTCTTCAGACAACAGGCGCATCGTCAGGGCGGGCATGGCAAACAGGTAAAGGAAGGTGTAGAGGCCCAGCACGCTTTGTACGTTGATGGGCAGCGAGCCGGGCTGGCTGGCCAGGAAAAACAGTTCAGAGGCAAAAATGTAGCCGGTGAGGGCAATGATGATGACGCCAAAGATATAGGCCAGCGGCTGGACAAAAATCGCGCCCAGTTCGCGCCGGGCGATTTGCCAGATGTTATGCATAGGGTTCTTCCAGTTCTTCGGGTTCGGGGGCGGTGGATTGGGCTTCTTTGAGCTTGTCGAGGAAAAGGGTTTCCAGGCTGAGACGGTGCGGGGTGAGTTCGAGCAGACCCCAGCCTTGATTAACGGCCGTTTCCGCCACCAACATCCTCGTTTCATCATTACCATCGACAGAGAGTAAGTATTGATTGGGACTACTGTTGGAAACGGCCGTTACTCCCTCAATTTTGCCCAAGAGTTCAGCGGTTTGTTCGGTTGGTTGGGCTAACTGCAAAGTGAGCTGGTTGCCGCTCTGTTTGATCTGGCTCATGGGGAGATCGGCGTAGATACGGCCGTTCATAATCATGATCACCCGGCTGCAAATTTGTTCCACCTCGGCCAAAATGTGGGTGCTCAGCAGTACGGTGCGCCGGCGGCCAACGTCGGCGATGATCTGGCGTATCTCCACAATTTGTGCCGGGTCCAGGCCAATCGTCGGCTCGTCGAGGATAAGCACGTCCGGGTCGTGCAGCAGCGCCTGGGCAATGCCAACCCGCTGGCGCATCCCTTTGGACAGGCTGCCGATGAAGCTTTCGGCTCGATCCAGCAGATCGACCGCTTCCAGCACGTCATCAACCCGGTCCCAAACGTTTTCCAGCCGCCGCACCCTGCCCATGAACTGCAGATACCCTTCTACGTTCATCTCCGGGTAAAGCGGCACCGTGTCCGGCAGATAACCAAGCT
>CALBTC010000431.1 GCA_937967805.1 uncultured Anaerolineaceae bacterium | reverse complement strand
GGCGGTCTGCTTGTGGTGCTGAAGCTCTCCGAAGAGAACCGGATGGAAAGTGCAGAGACAAAAAAAAAGGTGACGCACTCGCCGCCGAAATACGATTACACCAGGAGCGTTTTGCACGATTGGAGGCTGCGGCGGAGGTTGCCACAGAGGTGACGGCCGTTGTTTCCGATTCGGAAAGCGGCATCTGGATTGTACCGCGCAGGCCGACGGACACCGGCAAGCTGCGCGAGCAGCGGCGCAAGGAGCAGGCGGCGCACCTGGCGCGGATGATGGCCACGGCATACAGCGAGGACGAGCTGGCGGAATTGTGTTTTGCGCTGGGGATTGATTACGAATCGATGCCAGGCGAAACGAAGCAGGCAAAGATACGGGCGCTGGTGCTGCACCATTGGCGGCGGCGCACGATGCAGACGTTTATTGAGTTTTTGGAAGGCGACCGGCCGAATGAGAGCTGGCGCGTCGGTGGCAGCGTCGAGGAGATAGAGTAAATGGTATCGGCGACCGGACTACACATGCGTTCCAACGGCATCAAACAATACCCGGCGCGAGTCGTGGTATCGCTGAACGGCGTGGGGTTGGGCGGTGATGAGCAGCACCCGGACACCATCACCGTGCTGCGCGACACGCGCGTTTTTCCCAATGGCGAAACCGCGCCTGATTTCCACACCTTCCAGCCAGGGGCTGTCACCTGGGAGCAATACGGCCGTTACTGGTTCAAAGAGCGCACGGAAAACGGCGGCAATTTCCGCGCCGCCTGGGACAAAAACCCAACCCATTACCGAATTATTCAAAACGAACAGGGCGGCAATGACCCGTGGGCTATCCAGCGCATGGTGGATATTGAGCGGGCCATCAGCTGGGCGGCCGGTGCCGACGGCTATAAATGCTGTGTGGGCAACCTGGCCGGAGGCACGCCGGGTGATTTTGAGTTATGGAGATCAATTATTGCGCCATTCATTATCGAGGCCTGGGAAATGTGGGGGCACGTTTACGGCCGTCACGTTTACGGTCAGGCCGACAAGGACGTCGCCGGTAAAGACATCCCCGGCACCGGCGACCTGGTCCTGCCGGATGGCACGCCAAAGCCGGGCCAACCGGCGCGGGTGATTCAGGAGTTGGAATACCTGCAAGCGGCCGGTTACGGTGGGGGTGTCATCCTCACCGAATGCGGGTTAGAAGAAGGCTACGGCGTGGTGGATTACGGCCGTTTTGAACAGCAGGTTTTGGGCTGGGAGGCGGCGCTGCGGCCGTATGCTGAGAGTGGGCTGTTGATTGGCCTGTGCTGGTGGGAAACGGGGGGCAGCGAGTTTAATGCCGATTACACGGCACATTTGAAGCAAATTGAGCCAAAACTATACAAGGGGTTGCCCAAATGGACACCCCCGGAGGTGGAAGAGCCAATGGAACCAAAAGAATGTGATTTGTACCTGGACCTGGGCCGCTTCGTTCACCTGCTACCACAGGACACGACAGACGAAGAAATAGCGGCCGTGGCCCGGCAGTTTAACGCCGCCAAAAACTCCTTTGTATACTCGCATGACGACGCTGAGCTGATTGTGGCCCACGGCCGTGGTGAAAACACAGAGGGCAAAAAGGTGTCTGAGGTGCGTATCTGGAACCCGGAACGATTCGCTGATGACGTGGTGGATTACTTCGCCAGCCGGGGCTACAAATACAGCGTTGATTATTTTGCCGGCGCGCCCGATCCTGAGCTGGAGATTTTTGATATTGTGGATCAGCTGCCCAAGCACGCCACGCTGAAATACGCCACACGGCCGCTGACGGCCGTCACCACCCTGACCATTCACCACACCGTCAGCCCGCCAGATCGCAGTATTGAATCCATTGCCGCGTGTCACGTGAATGAGCGCGGCTGGCCGGGCATCGCTTACCATGTTGTCCTGAAGGACGACGGCCGTATCTTCCAGACCAACCACCTGGAAACAAAAAGCTATCACGCCGGCAGCGACGCGCCGGGTGACGAGAATTTGATCAGCGTGGGCATTGCGCTTCAGGGTGACTTCACCAGCTCGCCACCACCGCAGGCGCAGCAGGATGCCGCCAGGGCGCTGGTAGCGCATTTACTGGATACGTTGCCCAACGCAACGGCCGTTTTAGGCCACAAGGCGATGCCGGGGGCGCAGACGCAGTGCCCGGGCAATACCTCGGCCCAGTGGCTGCCGTATGTGGCCGGTGGCGTGGCCCAACCTGCCCCGCCTCCTCCCCCACCGCCGGTCCAGCTGGTGGACATGACCCAATATTACCTGCCGCCAAACGGCCGTACCTACGGCGACATCAGCATCAAGCCCACCAATTGGGGCCAGGGCGACGTGCGGCAGCAGCTTCAGCTGCATGGCGGCTATTTGTTCGTGACGAAGGGGGGTGAGTTTGAGAAGCGGATGATTTTAGACGGCCGTATCTACTTCCTCATGGACGATTCGCCCGGCAACGGCAAGTATTACAAAGTCAACTCGCCCACCGGCTGGATTCCGACCCAGAGGGCCGTGGGGCAGACGTTCACCCGGCAGGAAACGACGACGTTCTATTTTAAGACCAACTGCCAGCCGACGGGCGAGGTGAGCAACTGGAGCAACGCCATGCTGTTCAAGGCGTTTTTCCCTGAATGGACCAGCCCACACGGGATCAAGCTGGCCAACGTGGCGCATTTGCAATGGCTGGTTAACGGTGCGGTCGAAGAAGATTACTATCTCGCGCCGGGGCTGGGGTATGCCGGCTGGAAAAACCGACACGGCCGTGAGAGCTGGATCAAAGAGCTGATCCCTTACACCGACCAGCAGCCGAACAAGATCGCCGGCAGCTGTTATCATGAGGCGTTTGGGTAGCAAAAGAAAGAGCCCGGCGGGTACCGGGCTGTGTGAACTTTAATAATCGAATATTTGACTTATTAACTGAGTGGTTCTGGCTCAATGGATTCAACCAGTTCGTCCCAGTCGCCGCCAGCCGCGCAACCGGCGGCTATTTCCAGAGCGGCGGCCGTTTCTGCGAGTGCGTAGTCGGCCGTATCGGCCAGCCACTGCACAAACGGCTGAAACGTTGCGCCCCGCTGACCGCTGATGTCCAGCTTTTTGGCTAATGCGTCGAGCGCGGCAAGTTGTTCGTCTGTCAGGCGGATGGTGCGGGTTTTGGTGTTGGCCATGATTAACCTTTGAGCAGTTTTGCGACTTGCTCAGGTCGCTAACAATTACCAGCCAGCCGCCGCGTCTTGTTCTGCGGCCAGAGCTAGGTCGTATTTCAAAACGGCCTCATCAACCAGATCGGAGACGTCTCCGATCTGCCAGTCGTCGTCATGCGAATCATCGCTATACCGATAGACCAATTCACCGGAATCGGGGTTGAGCAAAACGAAATCAATAACCGTCTCGTTGTAATGGTTGCCGTTGATCTGACCGGCTTTGAACAACCCGACTGCGCCGACGTAGCCACGCTCTTCTTTGTAGAGCTTATTGGTCCAGTATTCCTTTAACTTTTCGCTTACGGCTGACTCAAAACCGGATGTGAAACGCGCCTTAGCTTCTTCAAGGTCATCGACGCTATTTTCGGTATCTTCTAATTCCATCTGCCAGACATCTTCGATGTATTCCGGCCAATCTTCTAATGCTTTTTCCATGACGGTTGAATCATCTTCAACAGCTGAAATCACGGCATCTGCAAAACGGCTAATCATTTCATCGTAGTTCATGCGGGCACTCTGGTTTGAACTTAAATTGTAGAACATTTCAGTCTCCTTATGACTTGTTATATTTCCTAACTGCATATACAGAGTATAGCATAGGTGCATATGCAGTGTCAAGTACCAATCTCGCCAATTCCCAAAACTGGTCAAATATTCGATTACCTTGCGTATCAACAGGAGAAAACCTTGCGCTTCCTCAAAGTGCTCTATGACGGCCGTGGCTACGGCCGTGTACTCACCGAAGCCCGGCCCACCGGCGGCAGCTCCATCCGCCTGGAAGACGCCGACGCCTGGCAGCTGGCGCAGCTGTACTGCGACGTCGCTGGCGAGGCGCAAAAGCATCTGCATTATGACCGGCGCTGGTTGGCGCGCTGGGTGATGAGCTATGGGGTGATGCAGTTTGGCGAACGGTCGTTTTGCCGCATGGCGGCTAAGTGCTGGGTGTGGCAGCGGCCGGAGCCGAAGGAAGCGGCCGCCGTCAGGATAAATAAAAGCCCCGGCGCTGTGGCCGGGGGTCACTTTTTCAAATTCAATCCATCAAGGCATCAATCTGCCGTCGGAGCCGCTGCTCCTCTTGCTCTCTGGTCAGCGGGCCCGTCTCCAGGTCGTTGATCTCGCGGAAGTGATACGCTTCCGCGCCATTCTGCTCACACCAAGCATCTGCTTGGCGCTGCGCTTCCAGCATTGACGGCGCTTCGACTTCCTGCTGAAAGCATTCTTGTGATTCTGTATTTTGGATATATGCTGTAAATTTTTTCATTTTCATTCACTTTGCCCCTCTCACCGGCTGCGAGGGCTGGCCGGGCTACGGTAGATAAAATATACAACCTCTTTGAAAACTCGTCAAGTATTCCAGCCAGCCACCATCATCCCGCCTCTCCGGCGGCACAAACCCCATTTGTAGCGCGGCGAACACGTCCTCTTCTTCCGGCGTGGGTATCAGCTCCCTGCCCCAGGTGTACAGCAGCCCGCCGACAAAGCGCACCCCCACCTGCCGCGCGCGGGTGTTCATGATCCACATGTTGAACTCATGACTGCCGGTGCGAATGGTGTAGATGCTGCCCCAGTGCGCCGGGGATTCGGGCAGGAAGAGGTCGACGGTGTAACGGCCGTATTTGAACTGCTTGTATTTACGGCCGTTTTTAATCAGCGGCACTTGCTTTTCGGCCAGAAACTGGTCCAGGGCTGTATCGGTGTCTAGTTGTGGCACGCCGAATAGGTCCACGGGTCGCCTCGGTAATGCCACAAGCTCAATGTCGCCGACCTGCGGCCGCCCGCGGCGGATGCTGCCGGCGATTTCGATGCGGTCGCAGAAGGGGGCGAGGGTGTTGGCGATGTATTCGGCCGTTTGCCGGGCGGCGGCGAGTGGGGTTTTGGTGGTGGCGCTCATGAATGTATCTCCGCTTGCTTGGCGCGTATAGCCGCGTGCCACTCTTCAAAATGGTCATCGTTGCAAAAGGTACGGCCGTCTACAATTAGTGACCCCTTGCCCGTGCGGTCATCGCCGCAACAGGGGCAGATTGTGTTTGAGGAAACGGCCGTCAGCCGGTCAATCTCAGCGGCAATCAGCGCGCCAGCAATGGCCAGCTGACGCAGCCGATCATGCTGGCGTTTTTTGTTCCATTCCGGTGCCCACGGCCAAAACGCCAGCATCTCGCCGTATTTTTCTGGCGCGGCGTAGAAAGTGGCAGCCTCGGCCAGCTGCTCGTGGGTCCACCGGCTATCGTGCTCGGCCGTCCAGCCCTTAACCTCAATTTGCCGCAGGCGCTCGCGGGTGATTGCAAGCGCACCGGTGGAACTAATCAATGCGTCTCGCTGCCGCTTCAGCTCTTCGGCGCACTCCTGCATAACATGCTCCACGGCCCAGCTGGCCAGCTCGCCGCCGCAGTAGGCGCAGACTTTCTTTTGATCGGTCATGGGGTTGCCTCCTGGGAAACGGCCGTTTCCACCTTTCTAATTATCCTTTTCAATTCATCCTCTACTTCCAAATAAACTTTATGGAAATGATGCCAGCAAAAAGAGCAAACTAAGCTCCCGCACCCGGGACACCGCTTCCTGCGGCGGCATTCATCGCCGCAATCCTCGCAGATGGTCATGATGCACCCCTCTTTGTCCAGGCCATCAGCGCCGCGCGTGACGGCGGGTTGCTCATCCAAGACGTATCCGGCTCGGACCAATGCAGACATTCGGCCACGGTCGGCAGCCGGCCGCCGGATAGATAAATGCTCCACGGCTT
>CALBTC010000430.1 GCA_937967805.1 uncultured Anaerolineaceae bacterium | reverse complement strand
GCTAACCGTGGACAGCCCCGAACCGTGCAGCACCCATACCTATAATGAAGTGATTAATGCGGCACGGCCGTCGGCCAACATCTCTACCATCACCCCCATCCATACCATCGGCATCTATAACCAAACAGAAGCCGAGCTAAATGTGGGAGAACTGCGCAACATGGCCGCCGAAACCTCGGCTTTTTCGGCCATCGGCAACCAATCCAATCTAAATAGTTTATTTCAAGAAATTATTGCCGGTCTCAACAGCCAGCTTCTGGCCCGCGGACAGGTTTTCCCGCAGCAAGGCGAAAATCAAGCCGTGCTTTCTATTAAGCTGCGCAATAGTGACACCCCCATCAGCGCCACCTTCAACTTCTTCTCCAGCAGAAACTATGATCTGCCCCCGCCGCCGGTAGCCACCGCCATCTCCAATTTTCAGTATAATGCCGCCACCAACGTCTACACCCTCTCTTTAAGCGTGGGCAGCGCCGAAACCGTGCGCCAGGTCATCATCAACGTCTGGGATGTACGTGGCGGCACCCAGGTGTCCGGCGACCAGATCTTTGAAGACCCGGAGTCAACGCTAATCGTGGAAATTGACGGCAGCAATCTTCAGGCCGAGCGAGAATACAGCATCCATGTCCAGGCGCTCGACCAAGAAGATTTTCTGATTCAGAATGAAGAAGGCGAAACGCTTTTAGCCGAACGGGAGTTTACTCACAATCCCCCGCTCTCCGTCCCTTTTACCATCCAGGCCATCACGCCGGATTTTGAAAATGGCCTCTTTTATATTGATTTGGACGTACCGGAAGCCGGGCGGGTTCAGACGTATGAAGGATTTATTGTCGATGACAGCACCGGCAGCAAAATCCACGATTTTGGCCCAACCCTCTTCACGGGCGAGCGCCTTCAGGAACAGCTACCCGATGCCATCCGATTAGCCGAAGCGCCCGGCACCTACCGGGTGACGGTTTATCTGCTCACGGCCGATCAGCAGCGCTCTGAGAGCACGTACGACGATTTTAAACCTATTCCGCCTGAACCCCCTGGGTTTTTTACACGGGCATTTGCCGCCTTAACAGCCAATCCGCTCTATCTGGGCATTATCGCGCTTATCATTCTTAGCCTGGGTGGGGTACTGTTCATTAGCGGCAGGAAAAAGAAAGAGCAGGAACCGGTCATCGTCCGACCGCCCATCGATAAATCCATTGTTT
This sequence comes from uncultured Anaerolineaceae bacterium, assembly GCA_937967805.1. The sequence goes on along the minus strand of CALBTC010000430.1, from coordinate 31,634 downwards.
GGTCCGAGGCAGATTACGACCGGAGCAAGCTGATGCCTCGGCAAAATGTATCCCCCGACGAAGAAGAATTCCTGACGCCCCTGGCTCCTAAACCTGCTTCAACAGAATCAGGCACGCGGCTGCGCCTGAAAGTGGTGCAGACCACCGGGGCGACGCTGGACAAAATTATCGACACGTTTCCCTTTACGATTGGGCGCGAAGGCAGCGATCTCAACATTGGCGGCGATCAGCGCATATCACGAAAGCACGTTCGGATTTCCTACCAGGACGACGGCTTTTTTGTGACCGATCTTGGCGGTGTCAACGGCACGATTTTAGGCAGCCAAAAGCTGCCGGCCAATACGCCGACGCCTTTAGGCAAAAACAAGATCGTGCGCCTCTCTTCGCAAACGCATCTTGAAGTTGAACCTTTGGCAAAATGACGAGCAGACCCTAAGGGTTTGCTTTGAATCATACGAACTTGATAAGACCAAACCTTTAGGGACTCGACTTTCAACTGTAACTGAATGGAAAAACTTGTTGGACAGCAAATAGACCAATATCTGATTGAACGCCATCTGGCCCGAGGCGGCATGGCCGATGTTTATTTGGCGCGGGATGTGTACTTACAGCGACCGGTGGCGCTCAAGATCATGCTGCCTGCCTTAACCCAGGATAAAGAGTTAACGGCACGGTTCCAGCGCGAAGCACAGGCAATTGCCAAACTTAACCATCCAAACATCATCCAAATTTACACCACCGGCCTGACGGCAAACGGGTCACCCTATCTGGCGATGCAATACATTCCCGGCGGCTCGTTGCAGGAGGAAATGACCCAACTGGCTGGCAACGCCAAGCCTCTCTCCACGCAGCGGGTGCTAACGCTGGCCGAGCAGGTGGCCGACGCTCTGCGGGCGGCGCATAAAGCGGGCATCACTCATCGTGATTTAAAGCCAAGCAATATTTTGCTGCGGGAGGATGGCACGGCCGTTGTCACGGATTTAGGCATCGCCGCCGTTCAAGAAGCGTCAGCCCGCCTCACGCGCACCGGGCACGTGATGGGCACGCCTTACTACATGTCGCCGGAACAGGCCACGGGCAAGCCGGTAGACGGCCGTGCCGATATTTATGCCCTCGGTGTGATTATGTACGAAATGCTCAGCGGCACGGTGCCGTTTAAGGCCGACAGCCCGCTGGCGATTTTGAGCCAGCACCTGTACGAACCGCCGCCGCCGCTGATTGAACGTCGCCGCGATTTGAGCGTGGCCACGTACCAGACCGTGGAAACGTGCCTGCAAAAAGAGCCGGACAAACGGTTCCAAACGGCCGAACAGCTTCGCGTCGCCCTCAACCAGGCATTACAGGCCGAAACCAACCCCCGTCTAAAAGCGACCGAGCTTTTAGACACGCCCACGCGGCAAACGGCCGTCGCCCCGACGCCTTCTACGCCCACACCACCTGCACCTGACCCCCGTCAGCGGCCCCGCTGGCTGCCCTATGCCGCTGGCGGCGCAGTTGCCGTTGCCCTTATTTTGGCAGCGGTTATTTTCTGGCCCGATGGTGACGGTGAAGGAAATGTGGTGCCCACGGCCGTTTCCCAATCAGCCGCTTCTTCTGATTTAGCTGTGACGGTTTTTCCCACATCTACCTTGCCGGCCGAACCTACCGCGACGATTGCACCGGTGGATACGGCCATTCCCAACCCCACCGACACACCGCCACCAACCAACACGCCGCCGCCCACCCCCATTCCACCTATCGTCGCCACCAACGCCAACGCCCCGTTCTTTAGCTCCGCGCCCACGATTGACGGCAACCTGAACGAATGGCTGGGCGTGACGCCCATCCTGGCGGCGCACCGCACCTTTGAAGATGCCGGCTGGGACGGCAGCGAAGATTTAACCGCCGCCTGGCAGTTGGCCTGGGACAACAGCAATCTTTACCTGGCCGTCACCGTTTCCGACGATATTCACGCCCAAAATCAGAGCGGTAATCTTATTTTTCAGGGGGATAGTGTCGACATGCAGCTAGACACCAACCGGGCCGGCGACCTGAGCAACAGCCTGAGCGGTGATGATTTTCAAATCACCTTCTCGCCGGGAGATTTTAATACACTGCCGCCATCCGTGTGGCGCTGGACGGCGGACAGCAACGGCCGTATTGTGGATGCACCGGATCACGGTATTATTGTACAGGCCCAACGCACCGCAACCGGCTACACAATCGAAGCGGCCGTTCCCTGGCGTGACTTAAACGTAACCCCCAGCAGCGGCATGGTGCTGGGCGCCTCGTTGAACGCCACAGATAACGACCGGGTGGGCACGGCCGTTCAAGAACTTTTTTACTCTCACGTTGCCAGTCGTACCTTACTCAGCCCCAACACCTGGGGCACATTGACGCTCACATCAGGAAACTAAAATGTCGGACCCGCAGCCATTTGTCGGCCAGCAGCTAGACCAATTTAAGATACAAGAACATCTCGCCCGGGGCGGCATGGCCGACGTTTACCTGGGGCATGATGTCGATTTAGAGCGCAAGGTGGCGCTCAAGATCATGCTGCCCGTCCTGGCCACCGACGAGCAGTTTGTGGCCCGCTTTCGCCGCGAAGCGCAAACGGCCGCTCAGCTGGAGCATCCCAACATCGTTCGGGTGTACGCCATAGGCATGGCCCCCACCGGGCAGCCGTACATCGCCATGCAGTTTGTCGATGGCGGCGACTTACGCGAGATCATTCAGGAAGCCAAAGCGAACAAGCAAGCGCTGACGGCCGTGCAAGCCCTGACCTATTTGCGCCCCATGGCCGATGCGCTTATTGCCGCCCACGCCGCCGGCATCATTCACCGCGACCTCAAGCCCAGCAATATTTTGCTACGCCCCGACGGCACCCCCATCATGGTCGATTTAGGCATTGCCGCCGTGCAAACCGGCCCCAAGCTGACCAACACCGGCACGCTCATCGGCACCCCGGCCTACATGTCGCCGGAGCAGGCGCGAGGCGCGCCGGTAGACGGCCGTTCCGACCTGTACTCGCTGGGCGTCATTTTGTATGAAATGTTGACGGGCAGACGGCCGTTTGAAGCCGACGATCCCCTGGCCATCCTGCACAAGCACGTTTATGAAACGCCCACCCCCATCCAGGAGCTCCGTCCTGAGCTTTCGGCCGAGACGGCCCGGCTGGTGCACCACTGCCTGCAAAAAGAGCCAGACCAGCGACCGGCCAATGCCGCCGAACTGCTGGGCGGAATTGATTACGCGCTGGAAGCCGAAGGCGGCCGTTCGACCAGCGGCAGTCGCTATGTTCTCCAACCCGAAGCCGCACCGCCAAACCGCCGCAGCTTATGGCTTGGATTAGGCACCCTCGCCATTGTGGCGATTGTGGCGGTGCTGATCCTGCTCAATAATCCCATCACCATTACCGGGGCAGAAACCGCATCGCCACAAACGTCTGCCGTTGTCGACGACGATGATGATGAAGATTCGGCAGTTGAACCAACCCCCGTTGCCGATGAATCTGATGAAGGTATCCTGGCAGAAACAAGCCCGCCAGACCCCGGCCAGACCGATGCCCCCGAACCCACCGACACCTATCCGCCACCCACCAACACGGTGCCGGCCACAGCCACCCTGCCCCCGACAGAGACACCACTGCCACCTACGGAAACGGCCGTTCTCATCGAAACCCAAATCATCGGCCAATCGGTGAATAATCGCGACATCCAGGCGGTGCGCTTTGGCAACGGCCCCAACGTGGTCATCTTTGTGGGCGGGCTTCATGCCGGGGCCGCGCCCAGCTCCGTCGCTTTAGCCAACCGCGCCATCACCCATTTCACCAACAACTTGGCCGACGTGCCCGCCGGCGTCACCCTGTTTATCGTTCCCAACGCCAACCCGGACAGCCCGTTTGCGCCGGGCGAGCTGGACGGCCGTCTCAATGCCAACAACGTAGACCTCAACCGCAACTGGGACTGCCGCTGGGTGGAAGACGCCCGCTGGCGCAACCAGGTCATTCCCGGCAGCGGCGGCACCGCCCCGTTTTCCGAGCCGGAAACCCAGGCGCTGGCTAATTTTATCATTGGCCAAAATACGGTGGCCGTTGTCTTTTGGGAAGCCCTGGCCACCAACGGGTTGTCATCGCCCGGCTTTTGCGAGGGACGTACGCTGGTTTCCGGCTCTCTGGCCAACACCTACGGCCAGGCCGCCGGCTACCCCATTGGCGATTTTGAAAATTTGACCAACCAGGAGTTGAATGGGGACGGCACCAACTGGCTGGACAGCCAGGGCATTCCGGCCATCGCCGTTTTGCTGCCGGATTATGAAACGGTCGATTGGCCCAACAACCTGGCCGCCATGCGTGCCGTCTTAAACACCCATGACAACTGATAATCCCAAATTGAACAAGCCAGGCACTCGGCAAAGCGGCGCGGTCTGGAAGCCGGCCGCAGCAGCCGTAAAGGTTTTACGTTTTGTTTTGCTTTTGCATGGCGTATTGCTTTTGATTTTGTCTGCCTGTGCGACGGCGTCCCAACCGGCATTGCCAACCCTGGCCCCCACGGCCGTTCCCCCCGGCATCGCCTCAGAGGCAACCAACCCATCAGCCTCAGCGCCGCCACCGCCGACGCTGACCGTACCGGCAACGGCCGTTCCGCCCACAAACACCCCGGTCATCAATCTAGAAAACGTCGCCCCCACAACCGTGCCCACGGCAACATTTACGGCAACCGATACGGCCGTTGCTACCCCAAGCCCAGACACAAGCAGCGCTTTGCCAACAACGGCCGTAACTACACCCACCATCAGCACCATCGGCAGTTCGGTACTGGGGCGACCCATCCTCAACTACCAGTTTGGCAATGGCCCCACGCAGGTGATTTTTGTCGGCGGCATTCACGGCGGCTATGAGTGGAACACCATCTTGCTGGCCTACAAAATCATCGACCATTACACGGCCAATCCCCAGCTGATCCCCAGCGATCTGACGGTGCACATCATCCCCTCGGCCAACCCTGACGGCCAATTTTTGATCACCAATCAGGACGGCCGTTTTCAGCCATCAGACGTTGCCGCCGACACCGTGCCCGGCCGCTTCAACGCCAACAACGTCGATTTGAACCGCAATTGGGATTGTCAGTGGCAGCCAACGGCCGTCTGGCGCGATGTAGAGGTAAGCGGTGGGCCACGGCCTTTTTCCGAACCGGAAAACATCGTCCTACGCGACTTCATCCTGCCCAAAGCGCCGGCCATCGTCGTTTTTTGGCACAGCGCGGCCAACGGTGTTTTTGCCGCCGGCTGCCCGGACACACATGCGCCGTCGCTTGCTCTGGCAGATGTCTATGGTCAGGCGGCCAACTATCCTGTCTATGAACGGTTCACCAGCTACGAAATTACGGGGGATGCCGGCGACTGGTTAAGCACGCAAGGCATCCCCTCCATTTCTATCGAGCTGCAAAACCACCAATCGCTCGATCTGCCGCAAAATTTGAACGGTGTCCAGGCCACCCTGGATCATTTAGCCCAACCATGAGATTGTCCACCCACCTGTTGATTCGCCATCTGTTTGCTTTTCTCTCCCCCTTCATGCTATCTTTTACTGGTTGAAAACATCGCGAAGGAATTAGTTGACGCCAGAACAAAAGCCCGCAAGAAAACAGATGAACTCCGCCAAGTCGATCAATCCATCCTGCACCGCGCCTTCACTGGCCAGTTAGTGTAGGGGCAACCCTTGTGGTTACCCAAAAAGGATTTCATTATGCCATATGATCCACACAAACATCATCGTCGTTCTATCCGCCTAAAAGGGTATGATTATTCGCAGGACGGCATCTACTTCGTTTCCATTTGTGTGAAAAACGGACTTTGTTTATTTGGCGACGTGATCGATGGGGAAATGATATTGAACCCTGCCGGGATAATGGTTGAACAAGCATGGCTTGCACTGCCGGAACGTTTTCCGCAGGTCGAACTTGATATTTTTCGGGCCATGCCTAACCACTTTCATGCCCTCTTGGGCATTCGCAATACCAACCTACATTCTGTAGGGGCTGGCCTGGTACCAGCCCTTGATGTATCTACCCTTGATTTGCTTGACCTTGACGAGGACAGGGCAACCACAAGGGTTGCCCTTACAGTGGTGTTGGGCGATATGGTAGGAGCGTTTAAGTCGATAACCACCAATGAATAGATCGTGGGTGTCCGGGAATTGAGTTGGGAACCCTTCCCCGGCAAATTGTGGCAGCAAAATTTTTACGAACATATTGTACGTAATGAGCTCGCCCTCAACGCCATTCGAGAATATATCATCAACAACCCAGCGAATTGGGAAGCTGATCAACTTCATCCGAACAAAGTTAACGCCACCAGAAAGAAAAAACAGCACGAACAATCAATCATCGGCCATCGGCCAGCGCCTGTGGAACTACTGTACTGTCCTGCGCCACGAATCGTTGGAAGACACCGAAAACCTACCCGACCCGGACATCATTGCCGAAGAAATTGTGGAGGAGTTGGAAACGGCCCTGGAGCAGTTCCGCCTCATTGCGGTGGATTTAGGCAAAGGTTGCTAACCGCTTTTGTCCGGGCCGGCGCGGTCGATGGTGATCTGAATGAGTACCCGCTTCTCCCGCTTCATCGCCTGGCGGTACTCTTCCCAGTTGGGATGCTCCCCCATCACCCGCTTGTAATAATCGACCAGCGGTTCCATCGCGTCTGGGAGGGAAAGTATTTCGGCCGTGCCGTCAATTTGAATCCAGTCGCCAAAAAACTTATCGACAAAGACACAGACATAAGCGCGAGGATCGCGGCGCAGGTTCTTCACCTTGTAGGCCGTCTCGCGCGAGCTGATAATTCCCAGCCCCTCGGCGTTGACCCCGATGAGGATGGGTGACATTTGCAAACGGCCGTCCCGCCGGTAAGTGGTCAACACCCCACGATGATTATCTTGCAAAAATTCCTGGGCTTTTTTAATTTCCATCTCAACACTCCTTTAATTACTGCTATATTCAACTACTTCAGGCTAAAGTCTACTATGTTTGCAGTTTGCAAAACCCAAAGGGCTTTTCTGTCGAGGCGCCACGTCTATAGAAACAAACGTGCAAAGATAGTGTACAGTCAAAGCTCGCTTCAAAGAAAGAGATTTTACCACGGTTCACCCCCACGGGTGTGGGGAGAACGTAGCAATGTCGCCGGGCCAGGCATCCTCGTACACGGTTCACCCTCACGTGTATGGGTAGGACACGATAACAATCATGCTCCGTTAAACGGAGCTCAGGTTCCGTTTTGTGTTACTCAAGAGCAAAAAAACGGAACGGGTCTGAAATCGGGTTCCGTTTTTAGGCATTCATGCCCCGTTCTCAAGCACTCAAGTGCCAAAAAACGGTGCTTGGGCCAGACCAAACGTTTCCCATTCGGCCACTGTCTCCCATTTTCGTGCATGAATATACGGTAGGAATCCTAAAGATACCCAGATTTGAGCTATGGTACGCTATAGATAATGATGGTCGTCGCTACCGGAATGGAACGCTCTGGGATAGAGCTTGGTAATCTTGAATTGGGGGCAAATGAAGGAATTGTTTGGTTTTTGACATGCTCCGGAAAAATATTGTGAGATATTGACAAGTCCAAAGGGGAACGCTATACTGTTAACGCTAACTGTTAGCGTTAACCCCCTTGATGAATCAAAGGAATTCATCCCCTATGACTTCCAAAGTATCCACAAGAATCACCATTGAAGATGTCGCTGAACGTGCCGGCGTTTCTGCGATGACGGTGAGTCGACTCCTCAACGATACTGGCCCCGTTTCGGATAGAACAGCCGAAAAAATTCACGCCGCCGTTTTAGAGCTAAACTACATTCCGCATCAGGGAGCCAGAGCCTTAGCCGCCCAAAAAACAAACACAATTGGCCTCATCTTGCCAGAGATGAGCGATATTTTCTTTTTTCAGTTGATACATGGCATTCAGCAAATTGTTGCCCAACAACGGTATGATTTATTGATTCACTCCACCACCAATCCAGAGGAGTTGAATGTGTTGAATTTGCCTCTCGGTAGGCACAACAGTGATGGGCTTATTATTTTTACAGACAGTCTGAATGAAACTGCGCTGCGTCGGCTGAACCGCATTCAATTTCCGATGGTGCTGCTGCACCAAACGCCCCCAGACGGCCTGGAGATTCCTGTTGTTGCTTTTGAAAATAAGGACGGCGCTTATCAAATGGTGGAACATTTGGTGCGCTGTGGCCATGAGCGCATTGCGTTTTTGGCCGGTGATTCGAAAAATGAGGATTCTTATTGGCGGGAAAAGGGGTACCGGGAAGCGTTGGCAGCTCACGATATTCCCTTTGACCCAAATTTATTGGCGGCGGCCAGGTTTGATGAGGAAACGGCCGTTTCTATCGTTGCCCAATGGCTCAATGAAGGCATAGTCGCCGATGCAATCTTTGCCGCCGATGACGTTTCAGCACGCGGCGCCATTCGCGCCGTGAAAGCAGCCGGACAGCGTGTGCCCGAAGATATAGCTGTCGTCGGCTTCGATGACGCCTTACTTTCCCAATACACCGATCCCCCCTTAACCACAGTGCGTGCTCCCATTGAAGAGGCTGGGCGGGCCGCCGCCACCCAGTTGATACGGCTTATTCATGGTGAACCAGCCGATTCTCTGACTTTGCTCCCCACCGAACTGGTTATTCGTCGCTCTTGTGGTTGGGAAGATGGCCGTTCTCCATAAAGGAGGTGAGCACAACGATTAAGAAAAGATAACCCAACCACGTCCCATCCCAATTTTTCCAACTATTAATTCAAGAAATTGGAGGAGAACCATGTTTAGTAAAAGAACTTGCTTGCTCTTGCTTTTGGCTTTGGTAGTCGCGTTGGCTTTAATAGCCTGCGGCGGTGCAGACAGCGACGAAGTCACAGATGCGCCCGCAGATACAGGGTCTACTGAAACAACTGAAAGCAGCGACAATGAAGATGCAGATGAAGAAGAAGCCGTACCCGCCACAGATGAAGTGATTAAGATAGATATCTTCGTTGGTCTCGGCACCGGCACAGATCCCGACCAGGTTGCTGAACAAGAAGCGTTGGCCGAAAAATTTAACAGCACCCACGACGACATCCAAATTGAATTTGTCATTGTGCCTAATGATGAGTCCAATGAACGGCTACTGGCGCAGATTTCCGGTGGGAATTCGCCTGGGCTTGTCGGGCCTGGTGGTGTGGATGTGGCCGCTAACTATTTTGACCTGTGGTTAGACGTTCAGCCGTTTATTGATGCCGAGAATTTTGATACCAGCGATTTCTATGGTGCGGCCGTTACCCTGTACCAATACCCGGAAAAGACCGTCGGCCTGCCGCTAGGTATGTTCCCCTCATTTATTTTCTATAACAAGTATCATTTTGATGCGGCCGGGCTGGATTACCTCACCACCGATTACAGCGACACCAGTTGGACCTACGACGCCCTCCGCGATATAGCGATGGAGTTAACCCTGGATGCCAATGGCAACAATGCGCTCTCGGCCGATTTTGATGCCGGCAATATTGCTCAGTGGGGCTTTGATGATTCCTGGACCGATATGCGCGGCTTCATGACCCGTTTTGATCCCCCAGGCGCTGGCCGGCCCACCGATGAAGAGATGCGGACGGCGCTAATCAACTCTGATGAATACAAGTACGGTCTCAACTGGCTGAATAACGCCATCTGGGTCGATCACTTTATGGCAGATTACTCCGGGCAGGATGCGTTCTACGCTGTGGCTGGCGACCCGTTCGGCAGTGGTCTAATTTCAATTTGGTACAGCCACACCTGGTTTATGCCGGAAGGGTTGGCAGATCTGCCGTTTGAATATGGCTTTGCCCCCGCCCCATTTAACCAAAAAGGCACGCGCATCTCTCGCATTCATGCGGATACCTTTTACATTCCGAAGGATTTCCCTCATCCGGAGGCCTCCTGGGAAGTGTTGAAATGGCTCACCGCGCCAGAACAGATTGTGGATGTTTGCCTGGTTTATGGCTGCCTGCCATCCCGACTCAGTGTGCAGGATGAGTATACGGCTAAGATGATGGCACGGTACGGCGAAGATAATGATTATGACGTGCTGTACAATGCGATTGAGTATCTGGACAATCCGCATCATGAAAGCTGGCTGCCAAATGTTGTTCGTGTGAATGATATTCTTCAGGCCGACGTTTATGATGTTGTCTTTACCAATCAGATTGAGGATACGGACACGCTCCTTGATGAGAAGAATGCGGAGATTCAGGCGTTGATTGATAGCTACTGGGCTGAGCAGTAACCGGCAAGTTTGATTAAGTTTGTAAATGGTGATACGGCCGTTTCCCCCGAACGGCCGTATCACCACCCCCTAACCAACTAGGATTTGACCATGTTCAAAACCAGAAGATGGACGCTGGCGCAGCGTGAAAGCGCCTGGGCTTACGCTTTTATTGCCCCCTGGATCCTTGGGTTCCTGATCTTTACCCTTGGCCCGATGCTGGCATCGCTTTACTTTTCGTTTACCGATTACAACATCATCGATCCGCCAACGTGGAGTGGCTTGTCTAACTACCAGCAACTCCTCTTTTCTGATCCTTTGTTTTGGCATTCATTAAAACGGACGCTCTACTTTGCCTCTCTCTCGCTGCCGTTGGGGCTTATCTTTGGTTTCTTCATCGCCGTTTTGCTCAATCAAGATATCCCCGGCGTAAATCTTTGGCGCACCCTTTATTTTTTGCCCTCGGTTATTGCCGGTGTCGCTATCGCCTTGCTCTGGTTGCGTATTTTTAATCCCCGTGTCGGGTTTCTGAACCCCTTTCTGCAAAATGTAATAGGCATCGAAAACCCACCGGGCTGGCTGCAAGATCCCGATTGGGCCATCCCGGCGCTGGTCATTATGAGCTTGTGGGGCATTGGTGGCACAATGATCATTTACCTGGCTGGGTTGCAGGGCATCCCCACCACCCTGTATGAAGCCGCCCGCATTGACGGTGCTAACTCTGCGCAGCGCTTCTGGAATGTGACCTTGCCCTTGATGACTCCGGTCATTTTTTACAATTTGGTGATGGGGTTAATTGGCACTTTTCAATATTTTACTGAGGTATACGTAGCGACCAGTGGTCAGGGTGGCCCGGCACGAGCCACCTTGGTTTACAATCTTTACCTTTATCAGAATGCCTTCAGGTTTTTTGAAATGGGATACGCCTCGGCAATGGCCTGGGTGCTGTTCCTTATTATCCTGACCGTTACGCTGCTGGTATTTAGATCGTCCCCCATGTGGGTTTTTTATGAAGGGGCAGTGAGGCAGTAAGATGGCCACAATCACAAGTTTAGAAAGCGAAAAGACAGGCCATGCTTCACAGAAACGCGGATACGGCCGTTTTCGGGAATCGGCCAGTATGCAGCAACTGTTTCTAAAAGGGCTAACCACTCTGATACTGGCTGCCGGGGCGGTGATCATTATGATTCCGTTGGCATTCATGGTTTCCACCTCATTCAAAGACCGCAACCAACTGCGTATGTTCCCGCCAACGATTATTCCTTGGGAGTTCAGCACCGTTGTTGTAGATGGCAAGGATGAGCCACTGTACCAGGTCAACCTGAATGGCCAGGAAGTGGAAATGGCGCTGATTAAAAACCAGCCGGGGGGAATGGGATTGTTTGTCTTCCCAGACCGGCCGGATGAGCCTGTGGAATTACTTATTGCGGAGCAAACGGCCCTTCGCCACCTGGAATTCCATCCTGAAAATTATGTCGAAGCGCTTACCAGCGTCCCTTTTCCCAGGTACATCGTTAACACCATGATTGTTACCTTTGTGGGTATGTTTGGCATGTTGCTCTCATGCTCGCTGGTTGCTTACGGCTTCTCCCGCTTTCGCGCCCGCTGGCTCAATGTACTCTTCCTGGTGCTGCTCTCCACCATCATGCTGCCCCGCCAGGTAACCATGATCCCGGTTTATGTTCTATTTCAAAAAATCGGTTGGGTGGATACCCTGCTGCCGTTAATCGTGCCTCTCTTTTTTGCTAATGCGTACGATGTCTTCTTGTTGCGCCAGTTCTTTATGACCATTCCGCTGGAAATGGACGAAGCGGCCCGCATTGACGGCGCCAGTCCCTTGCAAAACCTGTTTTACGTGCTGCTGCCGCAGGCCCGGCCGGCGCTGGTGGCCGTTGGCATCTTCCACTTTCTCTACGCCTGGAACGATTTCTACGAGCCGCTCATCTACCTGCACAGCCGCGAAAACTGGACCGCTGCCGTTGGGCTGCAAACGTTTGATGCACTTTATTCGGTGAATACGCACCTTATCATGGCCGCTTCGGTGGTGATGGTGCTGCCACCCATTTTACTGTTCTTCTTTAGCCAGAAGATATTCACTCAAGGAGTAGTGATTTCCGGCATCAAGGGTTGAGTTTTACTGGAGGCCATTCCTCTTCCCGTCAACCTAACGGAGCAGCAGAACGCTTGCCCAGCCGGAAACCCGGTTTTGGTAGGGGAAGCCCTGCCTAAATTAATTTATTAAGGAAAGAAAAAATGTCACCTGAACCACATGATCATAACCACGACCATAACCATACACCTGAAAATGAGATAACGGCCGTTTCCGGCTACATCCATCCCAACCCGCACAACCACGACCACCATCATGATCACGACCACGACCACGACCATCATCACGATCATGAGCACGCATATCATCACCATGGGCATGGGCATGATCACCATCACAGCTTGTGGGAACGGATCGCCTCCGCCCTGCATATTCCCGGCTACAGCCACGAACACGCCCAGCTCACTTCCGAGCAAGCGTTTTTCGACAATGCATTGGGCATCCGCACCGTTTGGATCGCCCTCGCCATCCTGCTCGTGACCTCCCTGCTGCAAATTGGCGTGGTGATGCTAAGTGGCAGCGTGGCTCTGCTTGGCGATACCGTACACAACATTGGCGACGGTCTTAACTCTGTGCCACTTCTTATCGCTTTTTACCTGGCCCGCCGAGCCGCCACCCGTCGTTACAACTACGGATTCTCCCGCGCCGAGGATATTGCCGGCATTTTTATCGTCTTTTCCATCGCCTTCAGCGCCTTCTTCATTTTCAAGGAGTCCATCGAACGGTTTATCAACCCGCAGCCTCTCACCAATTTAGGCTGGTTGGCCGCCGCTGCCATCATCGGCTTTTTGGGCAACGAAGCGGTTGCCATCATGCAAATTCGCGTCGGCAAAAAAATCGGGTCGGCAGCAATGATCGCCGATGGTCTGCATGCGCGCACCGATGGCCTGACCTCCTTGGCTGTTCTGTTAGCGGCTGGCGGCACAGCGTTGGGATTCCCCATTCTTGATCCCATCATCGGTATGCTCATTGGCGTGACCATCGTTTTTATTACCTGGGATGCCACCAAAAAGATGTGGTTCCGGCTGATGGATGCGGTTGAGCCGGAATATCTGGACAAAGCGGAAGCAATATTGCAAAACCACGGGCTGGTGCAAGAAGTTTGTCGGGTGCGGATGCGTTGGATCGGGCATCGCCTGCAAGCAGAGGTGAACGTTGGGGTGGACGGCAATCTGACCACAGCTCAAAGCCACCAAATTGCGGAAGAATTGCGTCACGATTTGTTCCACGCATTTCCCAATTTGTCGGAAGTAATGGTACACATTGAGCCTTGGCAAAATTTGGAGAAATCTCATAAGTTAACCAGCCACCATGAGCCAGCCCCCAGCTTAATAGGAAGCGGCCAGTATGGTTGAGTTGGATTTGGGCGGTATCTGGCGATATCAGCCAACAGATTCCCCTGATTTTTCATTGGCGGCTTGGGACGACAGCAGTTGGCCCACGATGGACATTCCCCAAAACTGGTTTTGGGCTGGCCTGGACCATCATGGTGTGGTCTGGTTTCGGCGCACTAGTGAGCCGCCTACTTTGCAGGGTCAAATGATGGTGACGAATCGTGGGAGGGAAACGGCCGTGTCCCTCACCCTCACCTGCGCCCCAAAAAACTTCAACAATGCCGACACCTACCAAACCAGCTTCACCCTCACCTTGCCCCCAGGCCAAAGCCAGCACGCCTTTGCCCTGCCGGTGTCCGATGTGCGCCGTTGGCAGCCGTGGGATCGCGGCTTTTCCCACCTTTACCAATTCACCATTCACAATCCACAATTCGCAATTAACTATTCATCTACAGTCGGCTTCCGTACCGTTGCAGTGGATGACAATTATCGCTGGAAGGTGCAAGCAGCATGACCCTACCCACAAAAATCGTCGTCATCGGCGCAGGTAGCGCCTCCTTTGGCCTTAACACCCTGGCCGCGCTCATCGGCAGCAAACGTCTGCGCGGTAGCCATCTTGCCCTTGTGGATCGCAATGATGAATCATTAACCCAGGTGCATCGTCTGGCAAGCCGACTCAACCGTGAGTGGGACGCCCAAATGACCTTCGCCACCCACACTCACCATGCCGAAGCCCTGCCCGACGCTAACTTTGTTATTCTCTCAATCGAGGTGCCGCCGCGTGAAAAACTGTGGCGCACTGATTATGAAATTCCGCTCAAATACGGTGTGCGCCAGCCCTACGCGGAAAATGGTGGCCCCGGCGGGTTTGCCCACGCCGCCCGCAACATTGGCCCGGTCATGGAAATCGTGCGCGACATGGAAGCTGCCTGTCCCAATGCCTGGCTCATCAACTATACCAACCCCATGATGCGCATTTGTGATGCCGTTGCCCGCTACAGCGGCATTAAGGTGATTGGCCTTTGCCATCAGATTAACGCCGGATACGCTATGGTAGGCCGCACGCTGGCCGATGTGTTGGAGATTGATGTGCCGCCTGCCTTCATCGATACGCACGCCTCGCCTCAAACGAACAAGCCGAGAGGGTATGTGGCGCGACAAACAGCGGAAAAAATTCACATCACTGCCGCCGGGCTCAATCATTTCACCTGGATGTTGGCCGTTCACGACAAACGGACCGGGGAGGATTTGTACCCGCTGTTTGCCGAACGATGGGCGCAAGGCGACCCTGCGTTTGAGCCGCTGACCCGGCGCGTCTATGATGCTTTCGGACTTTTTCCCATCCCCGGCGACGAACATCTCTGCGAATATCTGCCCTGGCTCAGCGATCCGCTAACGAAGCCCTGGGAAAAATACGAGGTCAGCCTGTACGATTGGGATTACTGGGCGCAAGATCGGGGCAATGGTCTCAACGACATTGCCCGTATGGCTTCTGGTGAAATGCCAACTGATTATCTAGGCACGGCTGATAGTGAAGGGGCGTTGGAGATGATCGCCAATATGGCCGGAGGCACACCGCATGCCCATATCGCTGTCAATCTGCCCAACAAGGGTTACATCTCCAACCTGCCCGATGGCGCCGTTGTTGAAGTACCCGGCCTGGTAACAGGCCTGGGCGTGCAGGGGGTCGGCGTTGGGCCTCTGCCGGAAGGGGTGGCCGAATTGTGCCGTCGTGAAATTACGGTGACGCAATTGTGTGTGGATGCGGCCGTCAATGGTGACCGACAGGCCGCGCTGCAATGTTTACTCTTTAGTCCTGGTATCACCGATATGGATGTAGCGCAGCAAATTTTAGACAATTATCTCAACACTTATCGGGATTATTTGCCCCAGTTTTGGGGGTAGTCATGGTTGAATCTATAGTTCCAGAAAATTTCCAAATACGATATGCAAAACGGTCCGTTCCGGCCACGATCCAATCAAAAGAGAAATATGAGCATTGCAGGAGTTATTATGAAAATCTGGAACTTGCCCGTTACTGAATACAGGCCCTTTGTAGAAATCGAGGAAAAACACCCGGTGGTGGTGTTAACCAGTGAGCCCGCGTGGACGGCCGTTTCCCCCCACCTCACCCACCTCAACATCATCCAAAAAATCGAAGTCCACCACGCCACCCTCAACCATTGGGACGATCTCCAATCTCCCATCTCCGAACTCCAATCTCCCTATGTATTCTACGCCGTCGGCGGTGGTCTCGTCGCCGACGCCGCTAAATACCTGGCCGTCAAGCTTCACAAACCTCTCGTCTGTCTGCCTACCGCCCTCTCCGTAGATGCCTTCCTCACCTGGGCCTCAGGCTACCGGCACAACGGCTGTGTTTACTATCTGGAAACCAAACCACCCGACCAGCTCATCATAGACCTCAACATCCTCGCCGCCGCCCCGCCCACCATCCGCGCCGCAGGCATTTGCGACGTTCTCTCCATCGCCACCGGGGCCTGGGATTGGCAGTTTGCCCACGAGCAGGGCAAAAATCCGCCCAACATGCCCTTCATCTCCTACGTTTATGATGCTGCCCAGGCGATCCTGCACGGCGCACTGGATTGCGCCGCCGCCGCTGGTGCTGGCGACCCCGCCGGGCTAAAGCAACTGCTCGATTTGCTGGCGCTGGAAGTCCAGCTCTGCAACCAGGTCGGCCACTCCCGACCCGAAGAAGGCAGCGAACATTACTTCGCCTACGCCGTCGAGAACATCATGGGCAAAGGGCTGCCACACGGCGACCTCGTCGGCCCCGCCATCCTGCTCATCGCCGAAAAGCAAGGACAAAAGACCACCCCCCTGCGCCAGGCTCTGGAAGCGTGCCACATTCCGCTCAACAACATTCCCGATGGGGCGATACAAGCCACCTTGCAGCGGCTTCCGGCCTATTCGCAAAAGCACAACCTGCCCTTTGGCATTGCCCACGAGCTTTAGAAATGAGGTGCTCATTATGACGCTAAAAGTTGCATTTACCGGAACCGGCTACATTGCCAAAATTCATGCCCAGGCGGCGCAAAAATTGGACGGGGTGACGATAACGGCCGTTGTCAACCACCGCTCCGAATCCCGACAAGCCTTTGCCCAACAGTTCAACATTTCCCGTCAATACAGCACCATTGCTGAGCTGCTGGCCGATGGCGAAGTGGACGCAATTAGCATCAATACCCCCAACTACCTGCACGCCCCCGAAGCGATCGTCGCCCTGGAAGCGGGTGTGGCCGTCATGGTGGAAAAACCGATGGCGATGAACGCCGCCGAAGCCGAAGCGATGCTCGCCGCCAGCCAAAAGTCCGGCGCGGCGCTGATGGTGGCCCATTGCTGGCGCTTTGACGAAGAAGCGCTTTGGCTAAAGGAGCAGGTGGGCAAGCTGGGCAGTATCATTCGCACCAAGGGGTACGGCGTACATTCAAACTGGGGGCCGGGCGGCTGGTTTACCCAAGCTAAACTCGCCGGCGGCGGCGCGTTGACCGACATGGGCATTCACGCGCTGGACACCGTGCGCTTTTTGCTGGGTGACCCCCAGCCGGTGAGCGTTTACGCCAAAATAGGTACGTTTTACACAGATTTTGACGTGGATGATACCGGGGTGATCATCGTGAATTGGGAGAATGGCACCACCAGCTACATTGAATCTGGTTGGTGGCAGCCGCACATGGATGGGCCAGAAGCGAGTACGCAGCTATACGGCCGTACCGGTTTCGCCCAACTGTTTCCCACCCATCTTTCCCTCCCTGATCCAAAAACAGGCACCATCGAAACGATCAACCCCGGTTTCCCCCATCCCCGCGCCGACCATTGCCCACAAACCATGTACGACAACCAGCTCGCCTACTTCATCGCCAGCGTCTGCCATAACCGCGTCCCCAACCCCGGTGGTGCAGAAGGCCTCATCAACATGAAAATTGTTGACGCTGCCTACAAAAGCGCCCGTACGGGGGAGGTAATCAAAATTTAATCAACCTTCCGGGGGTTCAAAACCTCCGGGAGGTTCTTGAGGAAAATATGACCATCAAAATCGCCTTTGCCGGAACTGGTTTTTCCAAAGTTCACGCCAAACAAGCCCAAACAATGCCCAACGTAGAGATGGTGGCCGTTGTTAATCACCGGCCAGAATCCATGGCCGCCTTTGCCGCCGAGTTCAACATCCCCCGCCAATACAGCAGCATCGAAGCGTTAATTGCCGATGGCAACGTAGACGCCATCAGTATTAACACCCCCAACTACCTGCATGCGCCGCAAACCATTGCCGCCTTAAATGCAGGCATTCACGTCATGGTCGAAAAACCGATGGCCATGAACGCCGCCGAAGCCGCCACCATGCAGGCCGCCGCCGAAAATTCGGGCGCACTGCTGATGGTGGCCCACTGCTACCGGTTTGACCCGGAAGTGCAATGGCTGCGCGGGCAGGTGGCAGTGGGCAAGCTAGGCCAGATTATTCGCAGTAAAAGCTATGGCGTACACGCCAACTGGGGGCCTGGTGGCTGGTTTACCCAAAAACAGTTTGCTGGCGGCGGCGCAATGGCCGATATGGGCATCCACGCCCTGGACACCGTGCGCTTTTTGCTGGGCGACCCGCAGCCCGTGGCTGTTTATGCTCAAATTGGCACTCATTATGGCGATTTTGACGTGGATGATACCGGCATTTTGCTGGTGAATTGGGACAACGACGCGGTTAGCTACATTGAGTTTGGCTGGTGGCAGCCGCACAAAGATAAACCCAACGCAGGCACTCAGCTTTACGGCACGGCCGGTTTTGGCGAGCTGTTCCCCACCCGGCTGCTTTTGCCCAATCGCGCCACAGAAACCGTGGACGTGGTGGATGGCGGCTTCGCGCTGTCCCGTACCGACGAGATGAATCAGGCGCGGTACGCCCGGCAGATGGCTTATTTCATCGCCTGCATTCGTGAAAACCAGCGACCGATACCCGGTGGCTTAGAAGGATGGACAAATATGAAGGTGGTTGACGCCGCCTACAAAAGTGCGCAAACCGGAAAGGTGGTAGCGGTATGAAAATAGGCATTGTTGGGGGCACAGGCAATATCAGCGCCAGCATTGTGAACCTGGCGCTGGCGCAGGGGCACGAGGTGGTCTGCATCAATCGCGGCCAGCACAGCCACGTAGCCGACGGAGCGCGGCTCATTCAGGTGGACCGGCATGATCGGCCTCGGTTTGAGCAGCTGATGCGGGCGGAAAAGTTTGCCGCAGGCAAGATTATTGGCGTTAAGACGCAGCATTGGCTGGGCTATCCCGATGCTGGCAAATACGATTATTTCGACGTCCGCGCCGATTTGCTCAAATATATTCGCCTGCTCCAGCCAGATTTTGTGTTTACGGCCGATCCATGGCTCACCTACGAAGGACACCGCGACCATATCCAGACCGGCCTCACCGCCAGCGAAGCGATAATGTTTGCCGGGCTAACCAAAATTTTCTCCTCAGACCCGGCGGTGGATGCGGCTTACGGCGAGCACGAGATTCGCGGCATCGCTTTTTACTACACCCGCGAGCCAAATTTGATACTGGATATTGATGCGAGCTGGGGGGTGATAGTATGAAAGTTGCCGTTTTTGGCGGGGGTTCCAGCTACACCCCTGAACTGATTAACGGATTTATTGAGCGGATAGACAGTTTCCCGATTACAGAGCTGTGGCTGATGGATATTTTACGGGAGCGGTTAGAAATTGTGGGCGGCTTTGCCCAGCGCATGGTTGCTGCCGAAGGAGCGCCCTTTGCCGTGCGGCTCACTACCAACCAGCAAGAGGCGATTGCGGGAGCCAGCTACGTGACCACCCAGCTGCGCGTCGGCTGGATGCAGGCGCGGCGCGAGGATGAATATTTGGGGCGGCGGCATGGCCTCATCGGACAGGAGACGACCGGCATTGGCGGCATGGCCAAAGCGCTGCGCACCATCCCCGTCATCCTGAGTATTGCCCACGATATGACAAAGCTGGCGGAACCGGGGGCGCTGCTGGTGAACTTTACGAACCCGGCGGGTTTGGTGACGCAGGCATTGACGAATTATGCACCGAATGTAACGGCCGTTGGCGTGTGCAATGCCCCGTTCCATATGAAAATGGACATTTTGGAAGCGCTGGCCAGGATGGGGATCGCCGTTGAGCCTGAACGCGCCCAGCTAGACACCCTAGGTCTCAACCATCTCACCTGGCATCGCGGCTTTACCGTTGACGGCGAGGACGTGTGGTCGCGTGTCATTGCGCAATACGTGGCCCAACTGCAGCAGGAAGACAGCCCCGAATGGCCGCCCGCGCTCATTGAATCATTGCAAATGATTCCTAACTATTACCTGCACTACTTCTACTTCACGCAGCAAAAGTTGGCCCAGCAGGAAAAATGGCCCCCTTCCCGCGCTGAGCAGGTGATGCAAATTGAAGAGGGGCTGTTTGCCCAATACGCCGAGCCAGACCGCACTGAACCGCCGGAAGGATTGATGGAGCGGGGCGGCGCTTACTACTCCACCGTGGCCACCCAACTGCTCAACGCCCATTTCAACGATTTGCAGGAGCAGCATGTAGTGAATGTGCCCAACCGGGGCGCGGTTGCTGGCTGGCCAGATGAGTGGGTGCTGGAGTTGCCCGCGCTGGTAGGGCGAGATGGCATCAAACCGCTGCCCGCAAAACCACTGCCCCCAGCCGTCTTTGGCCTGATGCAGCAGGTGAAAATGTATGAGCTGCTGACAGTTGAAGCGGCCGTTCACGGGGATCGTAACGCGGCATACCAGGCGCTGCTGGTGCATCCGCTGGGTCCCGCCGCAGACCAGGCCAAAGCAGTGCTGGAAGATATGCTTACCACCCATCAGGCCTACTTGCCCCAATTTCATTAGGAAACGACCTATGAGACACTTTTTGGGCGTAGATATTGGCAATACCAAAAGCCACGCCTTGATCGCCGATGAAAACGGCCGTTGCCTTGGTTTTGGCCAGGCAGGACCCGGCAGTTGGGAAGCCGTCGGTTGGGAAAACGCCCAGGCGGTGCTGCACACTATCGTCAACCAGGCGCTGGCTCAGGCCGGCGTGGCCAAATCATCCATTGCCGGCGCCGGGTTTGGCTACGCCGGGTACGATTGGCCGGAAGACCGGCCCGGTCACGTGGCGCTGGTGGAGACGCTGGGACTAAACGCGCCGTACGCGCTGGGCAACGACACCCTGGTCGGCCTGGTGGCCGGAGCCAGGGATGGCTGGGGGGTGGTCGTCGTGGCCGGAACCAGCAATAACTGCCGCGGCCGCGACCGGCTGGGACGCGAAGGACGGGTCACCGGCATGGGCTCCTGGTTTGGCGAGCAAGGCGGCGCGTCGGAAATTGTCTCCCAGGCAATTCAAGCGGTGGCCGCTGCCTGGACGCAGCGTGGCCCGCAGACGGCGCTGAGCGACGCTTTTGTGACCCAGGTTGGCGCGGCCGATGTGGATGACTTGTTAGCCGGGCTGGTGCGCGACCGCTACCGGCTTTCTTCGGGGGTGGCGCCGCTAATTTTCGACGTGGCCGCGCAGGGGGATGCGGTGTCCCAGGGCATCATTACCTGGGCCGGGCAAGAGCTGGCCAGCCTGGCGGTGGCCGTCATTCGCCAGCTGGACCTGGCCGACCAAACGTTTGACGTCGTGCTGTCCGGCAGCCTGTATAAAGGGGGCGAAACGCTCATTGCGCCGATGCGTGAGGCAATCCAGGCTGTCGCCCCGGGGGCCAACCTGGTGCGGCTGAGCGCGCCGCCGGTGGTGGGCGGGGTGTTGCTGGGCATGGAGCAGGTCGGGCTGGATACGGCCGTTCGCCGCCAACGCCTGCTGGAATCGGCCAACGCCCTGATGAGGCCCCAAACTGACCCGTCTGTAATCGAGGAGGCACTTTGATGACGCTGCAAATTGGTTATGCCCAGGCGATAATTACCCCTTCGCTGGATCGCCCGGTCTTTCTGGCCGGTTTTGGCCGCAACCGGCGCGCCGAGACGGTACACGATGATTTGTACGCCCGGGCATTAACGCTGCGGCAGAACGGCCGTACCCTCATCATCGTTGCCCTGGATTTGATCAGCCTGCACCGGGCGCAGTGCCAGACCATCGCCGCGCGCGTGGCGGCGCAGCTGCCCGGCGCCCAAACTTTGGTTGCCTGCACCCACACCCATCATGGCCCGGACACGCTGGGACTGTGGGGCCCAGACGAACAGACCAGCGGCGTAGACGAAAGTTACATGACTGGCCTGTTTGAAACCGTGGTGCAAACGGCCGTTGCCGCCGCCGCTAACTGGCAACAGGCTAGCCTGGCCGCCACCTCTGTCGTCGTTCCCGGCGTGGCCAAAAATTTCCGGAATGCCCACATCACCGACGAGGAGCTGACCTGTTTGCAGTTTCGCAGCGAGGCCGGGGGACGGCCGTTGGTCACCTGGCTCATCTTCCCCTGCCACCCGGAAGTGCTGTGGGACCAAAATCCGCACATCACCTCAGACTACATGCACATGCTGCGGCAGCGAGTGGAGGCGGAAACGGGCGCGCCCTGCCTGGCCCACGTCGGCGCACTGGGCGGCATGATGTCGCCCGACGTGGTGGACCACTCATTTGCCGAGGCAGCCGCCATGGGCGAGACGCTGGCCCGAGCGGCGCTGGCAGCGTTAACTGACGCTCCGGCATGGCAAGTGGCGCAGTTTACCTACACGCTGCATGAATTCAGCGTGCCGATGGCCAATCCGCTGTTTGAGATGGCTGCGGCCATCGGCCTGCTGCCGGACAGCAGGCGCCCGGACGGCACCGTGCTGACCGAAGCCACCTTGCTGCGGCTGAATGACGCCTGGCTTTTTGCCGTGCCGGGTGAGCTGCTGCCCAGGCTCGGGCTGCAATATCGTGCCCTGCTGAAGAAAGCGGGGGCAAGGATAACGGCCGTTATCGGGCTGGCCAACGATGAGCTGGGCTACATTGTGCCCGCCGAAGATTTCACGCCGCCGCAAAATTACCTGGAGCCGGGCAGCAGCTATGAAGAAAGCATGTCCGTTGGACCAGAAATGGGTCCGCGATTGACGGCGGCGCTGCACGCGCTGCTTGAGGCTGGTTAATGGTAGAAACGGCCGTTTACGACGCTGCGGGCGCATACTGGCTGTATGGCCTGCGGCTGGTGGGGGTCGCCATCATAAACAAGGAGGATTCGTATGGAGGGGGAACACTTGACATCGCTTGATTTTGTAACTGCCGTACAAACGTGCCAGGGCGTGGGGCTCATTCCCATTGGGGTGCTGGAAGCACATGCTTCCCATCTGCCGCTGGGCACCGACATGTTCACCGCCCATTTTGTCGCCTGCCGCGCCGCCGAGCAGGAGCCAATCATTGTTTTTCCACAACATCCATACAGTATCAACCACGAGACCGCCCATCTGCCCGGCGGCGTGGTCATCAGGCGGGAGCTGGCCTTTGCCCTGCTGGAAAATATCTGCGACGAGATGTACCGCAATGGCCTGCACAAAATCATCCTGATCAGCGGGCACGGCGGCAACCGCCACTTTTTGCCCCTGTTTGTGCAAACCCTGCCGGAAAAATCGAATCCGTACGTAGTGTACTATGCTGATTTGCCCGTTGTGCCCGAAGATGAAACGATCATTGAACATCCCGAAAACGGCCACGCCTGCGAAGCCGAAACAAGCATGATCTGCTACATCAATGACAGCCTGGTAAAAATGGATCAGGTGCCTCCCCAACCGTTCACCAATTTGCAGCGCAATCAGCCCGTGGAGCAGGCGGGCGGCTATTCGCAGGTGGATTGGTACGCGCAATATCCACACATGTATGTGGGGGATGCGCACAAAGCAACGGCCGAAAAAGGGGAAAAGCTGCTGGCCTACCGCATTCAACTGCTGGTTGACCTCATTCGGGCCGTGAAGGCAGACACGGCCGCGCCCGCGCTGGTGGCCGAATTTAACCAACGGCAAGTCCAGCCCACCCCCCCCGCCTTCTGGACGGAAAAAGAAGCATGAAGCAACAGGTCAAAATCATCATCATTGGTGGTGGCAGCTACAGCCGGGGGCCATGCAGCACGATTTGGAGATTCCGGCACGATACGGCATTTTCCACTCCGTTGGTGACGGTGGAAATCTCTTTAATCTGCGAAATCTGCTGATATTGTGTTTTGTAGAAAATTGTTACGCATTAGAAATAAATTTACAGGAGAGTAAACCATGTCAACATTAGCCATAATGGGCGGCGAACCCGTCCGCAAAGAATCGTATCCCGAATGGCCCGTCCACGACGAGCGCGATATTGAAGCTGTCACCCGCGTGGTGAAATCAGGGCGCTGGGGTGGCTATCCGTATCCTGGGCCGGAAACGGCCGCATTCCTGCAAGAATTCTTGGCCATGCAGGGGGGCGACTACGCCATCGCCTGCGTCAACGGCACGGTGACAATGGAAGTGGCCCTCCGTGCCGCTGGCATTGGCTGGGGCGACGAAGTGATTGTGCCCGCCTACACCTTCCAGGCCACCGCTGCCGCGCCCATGGCGGCCGGCTGTATACCCGTTATCGTCGATGTGAACCCCAACAGCTACTGCATGGATCCCAAAGCAGTCGAAGCCGCCATCACCGACAAAACCAAAGCGATCATCCCCGTTCATCTCGGTGCGCACATGGCCGATATGGACGCGATTATGGCTTTGGCAGAAAAACACAATCTAGTCGTCATCGAGGATTGCGCCCACGCGCATGGTGCCAAGTGGAACGGCCGTGGCGCTGGCACCATCGGCCATTTCGGTTCTTTCAGCCTGCAATCATCAAAAACGTTAACCTCTGGTGAGGGGGGTGTACTAATTTGTAAAACGGCCGAGTTAGCCCAAAAAGCGGCTGGAGTCATCAATTGCGGCCGTTCCCACGCCCCCGGCGGCGGCCCAGAAACTGGCGAAAACTTCCTCATGGGGGCCAACTACCGCATGAGTGAGCTGCAATCGGCGCTGGCACGGGTTGGGTTAGAACGCTTCCCAGAACAGGCCAGGCAGCGAGAAGAAATGGCCGCCTACATGGATGAAGCATTGAGCGAAATCCCCGGCGTGCGTGTGCTGCCCCGTGATCCACGTCATACCACACGCTCCTTTTACCGATTCATCTTTGCCATTGATCCAGAACAGTTTGGTTTTAATCATGATGTTGTTTGCGCTGCATTGGATCAAGAAGGCATTGGCTGCTGGACAGGATATGAGGCAATGCATCATTATGAGCTGTTCCAACCGCAGCTTTCCAAACTTCCGGTGCCAATGGCTTTCCCGGATCGATTCAACTTTGCAGATATGGCATTGCCGGTGGCAGAGCGGGCGTGCCAGCAAGAGGCGGTTTGGTTTGACGAGGCGATTTTCCGTGCCGGGAAGCAGGGAGTAGACGATGCCGTTGCCGCACTGAGAAAGATTTATGATAATCGCGAGGCCTTATGCGCGCTTGCTGCAAGGCGTTCGGGGCGAGCAATGGACGCCGGGGAAATTTCGCCGCAGCCAAAACTGGATTGGTGGGCCGGGCAGCAGAATTCAAATACATGATTGAGCTTCGGGCCGGGCACTGAACCCTATGGCATCTCCTTGAATAGGCGAAGGTTACCGTTCTGTTACAATAGATTGGATGAAGATCATCCTTTTACTTGTAACCGCTTTGTTGGTAACGGCATGTGGCAATACAGAGCCGGAAATAACCCCGACCTCTATTGCTGCCGAAACGGCCGCAGCAACTGTTCCAAACGTCACCCCAGAGGAATTTGACGATTATGCCCAGCTGCGCCGTGAAATGGTTGAGCAAGGGGTGATTCGCCTGGGCATTACAGATGAAGCAGTGATCGAAGCAATGACGGCCGTTCCGCGCCATGAATTTGTCCCTGACGACTATATAGAACAGGCCTATGACAACCACCCCCTGCCCATCGGACATGGCCAAACGATTTCCCAGCCTTATATAGTGGCTCTGATGACCCAGGCTGCCGCCGTCGAAGCAGGGGATAAAGTATTGGAAGTTGGCACCGGATCGGGGTATCAGGCGGCCGTTTTGGCCGAGCTGGTTGACCAGGTCTATTCCGTTGAAATCATTGGTGCCCTGGTAGAGCGCGCCCAGGCGGACCTGGCGCAGTTAGGTTACGATAATGTAATCGTACGACATGCCGACGGCTATTTTGGTTGGCCGGAGGAGGCTCCGTTTGATGCCATTGTTGTGACGGCCGCACCTGATCACGTGCCGCAGCCGCTGGTGCAGCAGCTCAAAATTGGAGGGCACATGATAATCCCCGTGGGGCCGGTTGGTGGCTTTCAAACGTTGTGGCGCGTGACGCGGGTCAATGAAGAGGAAGTGCAAACAGAAAATTTAGGGGGCGTCAGTTTTGTGCCGTTAACGCGCGAGGAACGGTAATGTCGCTGCGCGACCGCTTCGCGTACGGTGATACGGTAATCAGTGACCATGTTCACGGTCAGCAAACGCTGGTGCGTGTCACTGTTTTGTTGTGCCAGGCAGTACGCGCCAGAAAGCTAAAAAAGCAATGCCGTAGGCGAGCGCTCCCAACCAGAGCACTGCGGCAAATCCCTCCGACAAGGCAATCATAACGGCTAACACAGCGCTGATCACCGAAAAACTGCCGTTAATCGCCCAGGCCCAGGGCACCAGGGCCGTGTCGTAGGCGGCAATCAGTCGCAAACCAGCAGCAAAGGGGAGTCCCATGAAATAACCCAAAGGGGCTAAGGTCAGTATTGTTAGGCCGATACGCCCTGCTTCCGGCCAGCGCAAAGCCAGATTTGAGACCGGTGTGAGGGCCAGGGGGTATAGGCCAATCAGGATAATGAGAAGGCCCAGGCCCCTGGACAGCCGCCAGTGAGGGACGGTAAGGCTGCCCAGTCCGGAAAAAAGCAGAATGGTAAAGATGACGACGGCCAGGGCTGTGATCGGCTGGCCCAGAATAAGGATAAAGCGTTGGGCCAGGGGAATCTCCACAAAAAGAAAGGCCAAGCCTAAAGCGGCAAAATAGGCAAAAACGCGCAGCCGCCAAAAGGGGAACGGGGAAGTAGAAACGGTTTGGCTATCTCTCCGTGCCCACCAGACAGGACCGATGATAAAAACGGCCGCGGCCAACGCCACCAGCAGCAACAAAGCCACCAAAACAAAAAAGCCACTGCCGCCAAACGGCTGCCAGGTTAAACCCAGGGTGGCCAGGATTTCCGGCGTCTGCTGCCATTTGAAATAGTGAAAAAAGAAGGGCCGGTTGTCGGTCGGTGGCCGGATGTCAAACCGGTAGTCGTCGTAAGCGGCGTCAGGCTCTTGCAGAATATCCTGCATCAGATTGTAATAAACCGGTTCGGGCAGCACGTTCACCTGGTTCACGTCATCGGGCTGAATACCGGGAAAGTAAACGGCATCGAAGCCGCGCTGCTGCAGGTAAGCCTGGCTGCTTTCTATTTCTACCTGGCTAAACGGTTGGGCGCTGGCCACGATTGTTATCGTGCGTAGGGTGCGGAAAGCGATCAGGTGTGTGGCCGGGTCCCGGCCGTTGGCGCGTAGTGCAGCTGCCATGGTGCCGAACAGGCGACCACTTTCACTGGGCGGTGTCTGCAACCAGCGCGACACCAGCAATATCCCCTGGTCATCTAATATTTGCCAGAAATCATTCATGGCCTCGACCGTATACAGGTAATTCTCCGTCAAACTGTATGCTCCGGAGGTGACCGGCCGGTGTGTGTCTGTGAGAGCAATGACGACAATCTCAAAAGGGCCAACATCTGGCTGGCGGGCAAAGACGCGCCCCGATTGGTTAATGAGCGTGAGGCGGGGATGTTGGTAAAGATCGTGCGTGTAGCCGGCCATTTCCTGACGCATCGTTTGCAGAATGAGGGGATTGTCCTCAACGGCCGTTACCCGTTCAGCCCCCGCGGCCAAAGCCAATAAGACGTCCAATCCTGTGCCGGCTTCGATGACCAGGGTCTCACCTTCCGGCCGCAAACGATAAGCCAATCCCAACGGCAGATGATCCAGCAAAACGGCCGCCTCTTCGGTATCGGGAGCGAGACTGGTGATGGGCATCAAATTATCGCCGTCAATCAGCAGGCCTGCCTGTGGGGGTAGAGAGATTGGAGAGGCCAGGCTCAGGCCAGGCATGGTGTGAATCGTGCTGCTTTCGATTACGTCCAGGCGGGTGGCGGCATCCGAACGGGTGAGTAGATGCCGGCTGTCGAGCGCCTGCGACAGGATGGAAAGCGTTTTATAAGGAGAAAGCTGTTGGGCAAATAGGGACGGTAATTGCCAGAGGAAGAGGAGGCCAACCAGAACCAATCCACCGACGGCTCCTTTCAACCAGCGCCTGCGGTCTGAAAAAAAGAGACCGGCACCTGCACCCAGAACGGCCGTCAATAGTACGGCCCGCTCGCCGCCAAAAGCGGCCAGGACAGCCAGACTGCCCAGGCTGCCGGCAGCCGAGCCTATCAGATTGGCGGCGTAAACGCGATGGGATGCAGCAGACGTGAGCGCTTCACCCACCAATAATCCGGCAAAGAGAAAGGGAACGGCCGCAGCCAGAAAACAGAGGGCCAGGTAAAGGAGCTGGCGACTGTCCCAGGCAATACTAAAGGAATCAAAGGGCAAGTAATTGATAGCCAGGTAAGCGCCAACTGTAGTTAGGCCAAAGGAGAGACATAGGGTGATAGGGGTCAATCGCTGGCGCGTGACGCTCAGAACAGAGCCGCTGGCCCCAGCCCCTAACAGGGCCAGACTCACGGCCATAAAAGCAAAATGGTAGAACTGCTGTACGGCAAAGAGGCGCAGCAAGGTTATTTCCAGCAGCAGCGTTGCCGCCGAAATCAAAGCGATACCCAGGTAGTAGCCCATTATTGCCTTTTCACAGCCGCTACAACGGTCTCAACGACTCCCCTCACCCACGCTGTCCGGTTAGACCGCCTGTCATGCAGCCACTTACCCCCATATCTCTCTTGATACTCTGGTGGCAACTCATCCGGGAAAGTCTGGCCGGACATCACGCCAAACGCCAATGTCCAGGCACGTGGCACCACATCCATGTCGTACCCGCCACCGCCTAACGCCAGCCAGCGCGGGCATAAGTCATACAAAGCCCGGAACAACGCTTCCTGACCATGAGTTGTCAGCTCCATTTGGGCCAGTGGGTCTTGGCTGTGTGTATCTACACCCAGCTGGGTTACGACGACGTCAGGGGCAAAACGCTCTAGCCAGGGGGGAACAATTTCCTTAAAGGCCCACAAGTAGGTCTCATCATCCGTAAGCGGCGGCAAGGGTACGTTTACGCTGAAGCCTTTCCCTGCGCCCGTGCCTGTCTCGTTAATAGAGCCTGTGCCTGGGAAAAGGGTACGGCCGTCTTGATGCAGGGAAATCGTCAACACCTGATTTGTATCGTAAAAAGCAGTCTGGACGCCATCCCCGTGATGCACGTCAATATCAACATAGGCCACACGCACTCCTTGCCGAAGAAGCCAGTGAATCGCGACGGCCGCATCGTTGAAGACGCAAAAACCGGAGGCAAAATCCACGCCGCCATGGTGCAGCCCGCCATTATAGCTAAAGGCGATGTCGCAATCCCCCTGTAGCAGCAGTTCCGCTGCTTGCAGCGCACTGCCCACCTTCAGCCGTTCCGAGTCGTACATCCCGGTAAAGACAGGATTATCACCAGGGCCAAAGCCATAATGGTGCGCCTGTTCCAACCGTTTGCCCTGGCTCAAGGCCTGGACAGCAGCAACATATTCAGGCGTATGAAACAGGGCCAGCTCGTCGGCGGTGGCGCGGCGTGGGGCAACCAGCTGCACATTATCTGGTTGGAATGCGCCATATTCTTCCAGGAGCTCAAATGTGCGCTGCAAGCGGATGGGTTTCAGGGGATGGCCTGGGCCATGTCCATATTCCCAAACGGCCGGAGAAGCCAGGAAAACAACTTGTGGCATGGTTGCTCCATTTTTAGTACGCCGTTACCTTGCCTGAACAGAAAATAGTGCCAACCAGGGGGCATAAGATAGCCCCGGCCGACAATCACGTCTGGTTTGAGGATTTACCAACGGCCGGTTCGAGTCCCATTTCAAGCCGGGCTGGTCGGCGGTTACTTTAGCTTCGCGGCTGGTGTAATCCAGCATGTGTTCGAAGGGATCGGCCCACAGACCGAGTAAATGGCCGACAAACGCTTTGGCTTCCCAACCCAGAGCGCCCATCATCTCCCGGAACTCGTCCGTAAAAAAGATATGATTCTGGGCGTCCAGGCTGGCGATCTGCATCCAGGGTTCATCGTGACGAATCATACGCCAATCTTAATGGAAGGGGATCGCCGGGTCAACGGCCGTAGGAGGAGCATGGGCTGTGCCCGGTGCTCGCGCAAAAGCTGGTCCAGGACGTCTAATTTGCTCCGCGCCATGATGCCCCCCACCGCCACGGCAATCTGTCGGGCGAACCTTACATCTGCGCCAGCCGCTGCCGAATACTGCTGGTTAATACATCCTGCCAGAGAAAATGGGCAACCTGTCCCACATCGATCAGATGATAAAGCAGTAGGTGAATTTCTTCTCGGTTGTCAGGGTTGGTTTTGGCATAAGGGATATGGTAAGGTAATTTTGTTGTCATCATGGTTTTGTATTGGCGGCTGAGGCAAACGGCCGTTTTCTTGACTTTCACTCGCATTTTCCGGCTTTAACACCTCCACATCCCTCCCCCAGCCTCGCACGCAAGGCAACATCTCACGCCATTCAGCGATTTCGGCGTGCCAGATGCCCCAGGCATGTTGCAGCAGCGTGTGTGAATCAAATTCTTCGGGCGTTTTGTAGGGTTGGGTTGTCTCGGTAGGCCGCAGAATACGGAACGGCCGTGAATCCAGCAAGAAACCAATGTCTGCAAAATGGCCACCTGTCGCTCATCTTGTTCCTGGGTCAAGATGTGTTCTGCCGCCTCTACCAGTTTGTTATCGTATCCAATGTGGCGAGCGTAGTGACCGGCCCTGTGGCCAGGATTTGTTTGGATTGCATCTTTGAGCTGGTCTAATTTTGTTTGATCTGCTTTTCTTGCCGTGACAAACCTCCAAATGAGTTGATTTGCCGGCAATGTAAAGGGAAGTTGTTGCCTAGTTAGCACCAGGTCTAGCGTCATTTCGGAGACCCAGCCGGCGCAGCGGGTAGGGTGAAATAAAACAGGCTGCCTTGACCAGGTTCACTTTCTACCCCAACCTGGCCGCCCAATTTTTCCACAATGCGGCGGGTGATGGACAGGCCTAAGCCGTGTCCCTCTGCCCGAATCTTATTGAGGTGAATCGTTTCATTAAACAGCATTGCCTGTAGTTCCGGGGAAACACCTGGGCCATTATCTTTTACCCAAAAGCGAATTAGCCCATCTTCTTGAGGCGTAGCGCCTAATTCCAAGTCAGGTGGATTCCCACCGTACTTAAGGCCATTGCTTATGTAGTTAGCCCACACTTCCTCTATCCACGGCGCATAGCCTTGGGCTGAGGGCCATTCATCAGGCAAAATAATATCTCCCCCGTACGTCTCAAACATATAAGCCAGCCGTTCCCGCACCTGAACCACAATGTCGGCCATGGCCAGAGGCGCGACCTCAACTTCTCCTTTGCCGGCCGTAGACAACAGAAGCAGTTCATTGATGATGTTGTTCATTTTACGGCCGTTTTTATAAACAATCTGAGCCATCGCCTGAAAATCTTCAATTTGCAATTGGCTAGAATCACGGAGCATCAATTCTGTAAAACCCATCGTTAAAGCCAGCGGCGCTTTTAAATCGTGGGCGACGGTATGGGCAAATGCATCCAGCTCAGCATTTTTCTCTTCCAGATTCTTTTGTAAGCGGCGCAGCGTAAGATGGGTGTTTATGCGGGCCAGCACTTTTTTTCCTTGAGCCGGTTTTGTAATGTAATCGACAGCGCCTACTTCTAGTCCTTTCACCTCGTCAACCAC
>CALBTC010000429.1 GCA_937967805.1 uncultured Anaerolineaceae bacterium | reverse complement strand
TGGTGGACAACGCCAGCGGGACAGACAATCCGCTTTACCTGTACGCCGGCGCCGCCTCAGACAATAACGCTTTCCTCTTCTTTGAAGGCGCCTGGAACGTCTTGCAGCCCAAGATCGCCGATGGCACATTCTACATCGTTAACTCTGAGGCAGCGGTTGCTTTGCAGGACACGGCCGAACTGACCCGCGAAGAAATGGCTGACATCATTGGCCAGATTACCACCGAGTGGGACTTCAACGTCGCCCGCAACCTGGCCGAAGCCAACCTGACGGCCGCTTCTGCTGAGGACAAAGGTGATGTGTTCATCCTGGCCCCCAATGACGGCACGGCCCGGTCAATCGCCGACACCTTTGCCGCTGATGCCGACGTGACCAGCTACGTAGTCACCGGTCAGGATGCTGAGGTGGCTTCGGTGCAGTACATCATCGACGGCCGTCAATCCATGACCGTCCTGAAAGATGTGCGCACCCTGGTCTCTGATGCTATCAATGCCGCGATTGCCTTCCTGAATGGCGAGACCCCGCCGCAGACCACTACGTATGACAACGGTGTCACCGAAGTGCCGGCACAGCCATCTGAGGTCATCACAGTCGACCAGGACAACGTCGTTGAGGCAATCATCGACTCTGGTTACTGGCCGGCTGACGAGTTCACCGGTATCGATGAATAAGCGTTAAAGTTTTTGAGTGAAATGGTGCTGGGAGCCCCCAGCACCATTTCTTTTATCATCAAGCAGAAGGGCAAGAGTATGCAACAAACCTCAGAACGAACTCCAGTCGTCGAAATGCGTGACATCAAGAAGAACTTCGGCGCTGTGCAGGCGCTGCGCGGTGTAACCCTGACACTCCATCAAAATGAGGTGTTAGGCTTGGTAGGTGACAATGCCGCCGGCAAATCCACCCTGATGAAAGTTCTCAGCGGTGCCTACCACCCTGACGAAGGCGACATTCTCATTGAAGGTAACAAGACAAACTTTTCTAATCCAATGGACGCCCGCCGCCAGGGAATCGAGATGGTTTACCAGGATTATGCTTTGTCCAACAATCTCGATGTGGTTGCTAATGTGTTCATGGGCCGTGAAGTGGTGCAATTAAACCTGGGTCCGATTAAGGTGATGGATTTCCGCCACATGGAGCAGGAAACAAAAAGCCTGCTGGATCGGCTCAAGATCAATATCCCCTCTGTGCGGCAGAAGGTGGAGCGATTGTCCGGCGGCCAGCGGCAGGCAGTGGCCATTGCCCGCGCCACCGCTTTCGATGCCAAGGTCATCATAATGGATGAGCCAACGGCCGCTTTAAGCGTGGCGGCCATAGACAAGGTGCTTGAACTGGTGCGCGAACTCAAGGCGCAAGGCTCTTCAATCATCATCATTAGTCACCGTCTGGAAGACATCTACCAGGTAAGTGATCGCATGATTGTGCTGCGCCAGGGGCGCAAAGTATCCGACCAACCGGTAGAAGGTGACATTCACGAGTTCCGCGAACGTGTCGTCGCCTACATGATTGGCGCACGCGATGACTTCGCCGAAAGCACAGCTACTTGATCGACGCAGGGAGGCTCTAGATGTCATTTTTTGATGATGTGCGGAAATTATTACGCGAGAACATTCGTGAATATGCTATGTTCATCGCCTTATTTGTCATTATGGGGGTCTTTGCCTTTACCACAGATGGCCTGTTTATTTCCTCTAGAAATTTAGTGAATCTGGTAAACCAAACCGGCTATATCGCCGTTTTGGCGGTCGGTATGACGCTGGTCATTGTGATTCGCCACATTGATTTGTCGGTTGGTTTCTTGGCCGGTTTTTTAGGTGCCGTGGGTGCCATTGCCATGGTTTCGTGGGGATGGCCAGTCTATGTGGCCATTGCTTTTGTGTTGGGGCTGGGGATTTTGGCCGGTTTACTTACCTCTTCACTGGTAGCTGAACTGGGCATTCCGGCATTTGTAGCCACGCTGGCCGGCTGGTTGGGTTACCGGGGCGCGTTGCAGCTTGCCACGCGGTCCACCGGCACCATCATTATTCCCGATGAAACCTTTGTGGCTATCGGCAACGGCTTCGTTCCGGACATTCCCGATATCGGCATTTTGCCGGAGATGCACAAAGTGACGCTGCTTCTGGGGCTGCTGGGCATTGTTCTATTTGTGTCTGGTGAACTTATTTCACGCCGGACGATGCACAAGCAGGGATTTGAAGGACTGTCGACGCCACTGTTTATTTTGAAACAGGTCTTCATCTCTGTTTTGATCGGCGGGGTTGCCTGGATTTTGGCCGGATACCAGGGGCTTTCGTGGACGGCCGTTATCATCCTGGTAGTCGTTCTCTTTTATCATTTCATGACGACAAAAACGGTGCTCGGTCGCCACATTTACGCCGTTGGCGGTAACCCGGAAGCGGCCGAATTAAGCGGTATCAGCGTTAAGCGCATCACGCACGTCGTTTTTGGCTCGATGGGGATGCTGGCGGCGCTTTCCGGTATTCTTTACGCTTCGCGCCTGCGCTCGGCCACCACCACGGCGGGCACGCTGTTTGAGCTGGATGCCATTGCCGCGGCCTTCGTCGGCGGCGTGTCGGCTGCCGGTGGTGTGGGCAACGTCGTTGGCTCGCTCATTGGCGCGCTGATCATGACGTCGCTGACCAGCGGTATGAACTTGATGCAAATTGATATTTCCTACCAGTACATCGTTAGAGCGTTGGTGCTGGCACTCGCCGTCATTTTTGATGTGGTGACGCGTCGGCGGAGTCAATAAGTTTTTATCCGCAGATTTCACAGATTAGCGCAGATTAAAAATAAAAAAAATCTGCGTCAATCTGCGCTAATCTGCGGATTCCTTTTGGCTTTGATGCTTTGGGCAATCTGCCTGGCTTCGATACCAATTTCGCGCAGCATTCCCGTTGGCGAAACGTAAAAACCGCAGAAGTATAGACCGGCTAACGAGCTTTCTTGCCCGCTGCAGAGGGGTTGGCCTGTGTCGTCTAAAGCAGGCCCAATACCGTCGGCAAAAATCTCCAGATTCGGCCGGTAGCCGGTGGCCAGTACCACCGCTTCATATGCCTGGCTTTGCCCATTCACAAACTGAACCCCTTCTGGATCAAATTGTTTAATGGCAGGCTTTACCTGGAGCTCCCCTTGTTTGATGAGTGAAACCGTGCCAATATCCAGCAACGGAATTCGGCCATCACGGACAATCTGTGTGTTGGGACCGTAGGGTAATTTTCTCAGGCCGTATCGAGTTAAATCACCGATGGTTAACTTTAACAAGGGAGCAGCCAGGGCGTCGGCAACGGCCGTTGGCAGCTTGCTCATGAGAATCCCGATGGAAAGAATAGGAATGCCCAGAATATCCCGCGGAATGACGTTGACCGGACTGCGCACCGAAATGCCGGGGTGTGCGCCGTGTTCGTGCAAATCGATGGCAATCTCACCGCCAGAATTGCCAAAACCAACTACCAACACATTTTTACCGGCAAACTCTGCCCCGTTTTTATACTGCGAGCTGTGCAGGATTCGCCCATCGAACTGATCTTGCCCTGGCCAGCTAGGCACAACCGGCTGGTTGGTGTAGCCCGTGGCCATCACCAGGTTGCGGCCAATAAAGTGGCTTTTGGTTGTGGTGACGTGCCAAAGACCGTTGAGCAGCTCTATATTTGTGGCTTTCTGGCCAAAATGGGGGTGCAGATCGAACTGCTCTGCATAGGTTTCTAGATAGTTGATAACCTGCTGGCGTGAGGGGTAGCGTGGCGTATCACGGGAGAAGGGCAAATAAGGCAGGTTAGAGTTACCTTTATCGGTGTGCAGGTGCAGACGGTCATAATGACGCCGCCAGGCAGCACCCACTTTGTCTGCCATTTCCAGAATGGTGATGTTCGAAATGCTTTCGTGCTTCAGGCAGGCGGCCACGGCTAATCCGGCTGCGCTGGCCCCAATAATGAGTACGTCGGCAGGTTCTGATTCGTGGTTTGGTGTGTGCATCGGTATGATTGTAAAGTGATTTGGCACAGGCACAAATTTTCCTCCATAACCGGCCGATTTGCCTGGCTCTTTCTGTAATTTTTTTGCCGATTACCCTATTGGCAACGGCCGTATTTCCTCTACAATTCCCCAATGTCCATCACAACCCACGAAGACACCACCGCCCAGGGTTACCTGGTTGCCCTGGCCAGTTCGGCGATATTGTCGACAACGGCCGTATTCATCCGCTATCTCACAGAAACCTACCAAATTCCCGCACTGTTGCTGGCCTTCTGGCGCAGCTTTTTTGTGGTCTTGACGTTGCTGCTGGTGCTGCGGCTGCGCCGGGCATCTCTCTTGCGCGTAGCACGCCGCCACTTGCCATACCTCTTTGGTTATGGATTTGTGTTTGCCGTGTTCAACGGGCTGTGGACATTGTCGGTTGCCTTGAACGGGGCGGCGGTGGCCACGGTGCTGGTCTATAGTTCGGCGGCATTTACGGCACTGCTGGCCCGCTGGCTGCTGAAGGAGTTGCTCAGCGGGGCAAAAGTTGTGGCGATTGTGCTCTGCCTGGCGGGCTGCGTGCTGGTCGCCGAAGCGCTGGACCCGGCCGCCTGGGACCGCAACCTGGTGGGGATACTCACCGGGACGCTGGCCGGGTTGGGCTACGCGGTTTACAGCTTGATGGGACGTTCGGCGGCGCAGCGCGGTTTGAATCCGTGGACGACGCTGCTGTACGTGTTTGGCTTTGCCGCCATCTTTTTCTTGTTGGTGAATTTGCTGCCGGGAGAGGTGGTGTTGGGCACGGCCATTTCCCCCAACGATCTATTCTGGTTCGGTAATGCCTGGGCGGGGTGGGGCGTGATCATCTTGCTGGCGGCCGGTCCCACCGTGGCCGGCTTTGGCCTGTACAACACCAGCCTGAGCCTGCTGCCCTCCAGCGTAGCCAATCTGATTTTGACGACGGAACCGGTGTTTACGGCCGTTCTGGCCTACTTTTTACTGGGGGAACAGCTGACCAGCCGGCAAATTGGCGGCAGCTTATTGATTTTGGGTGGTGTTGTGTTTTTGCGCTGGCGCGGGAGTCGTAGACCGTGGAGGTTAGCAAGAAAATAAGATTAGCGAATCTCATGTTTCCTGTTGGATACTTTTGCTAGAATTCCAATTTCCAGTCCTGATTTTTTGGTGAATAAATCTCTCAACCTTACTCTCCAACTGAATTGGTGTTCCGTCAAAAGGACCTGCTTCTAACCCGCAACTATCGCAGTGATACATAATTCTTGGAGCCATTCGAAACGGGGATGCATCACTTGGATAAACTTGAAAATGGCAGTTGCTGCAGCAGGAATATAGACCGTATATCGAGCCTTTTGAACCATATTTCCAATACCAATCTAATCCAAAGAAGGTATCGGATGTGTAATTTGTCCAACTTGCTTCTTGTTTTGGTGGAAATAAGGCTATTCTCAGTAGAACGAAGCCTACTATAACGACAAGCAACGTGCATAAAGCCATTACTCCTATAAGCCAGTTTGGTATTTGGGTGGTCTCGCCAAGGAAAGTAAAGAAACGAGAACCAGCATTTATTATTATCGGCCACCAATTTAGAAAATAGGCACCTACCGCACCAATAATAGCAAGTATGCCTGTAGCAATTACTTTGCTCCAAACTGGATCTTTCCACACCTTAGTGAGCACTAGCTAACTTTCTCCTCATTTGCTGAACTTTGTATTGGATCTGGGAGATTCGTTAGCTATCCAAGATAAGGCGATGAATCTCCCAGATAAAGTCCTGAGTCAAAAGTATAGTCAAGATTAGAATGTTTCTCAAGGATTGCAGCTTTGCAGTTTACACCACAGTTTGGCGAATCCAGGCTTCGATTTCGCTCATGGCTAGCATCAGGTTGCCCATTTGGCAGTGCATATCGGCGTGTTCGGCCTTGGTGAATATTCTGGTGGAGACCGAGCGGGCATTGGTTAATGCTTGTTCCTGTTTGCGCAGCAGCTTCACCGGCTGGAAACTGTCGTTTTCGCCGCCTACCAGCAGTACATCCTGTGTTACTTTGTGGCTGCTGATGTGGTGCTTGTTCATGCCCAGCAGCCAGTGGACGGCATCCATGGGTTGATCCCCTTTCACCATAAACACCGCCTGCTTGACGGCATGGTCGAGAATAGGAAACAGGCGCATCCGCAGGCGGATAGTAGCATTCATGAATCCTTCAAACTTTACAAGCTGCCTGACGAGCGCTTGTACAAAGCCCGGTACTTGCTCCAGCCAGTCATACACCGGCGACCAGGCGACCACCTGCTTGATGCGGTCTTCGTAGGCAGCGGCGCGTATGCCCCAATAGCCGCCCATAGAAATGCCAATGAGCGTGGCGGCTTCAATGGCGAAATAATCCAAAATGGCGCCAACAGGTTTTTCGTAGTCGTGGTCAAAGGCGTGGCCGTAAAGCTGCCGTGCGCCGCCTTGCCCCGGTCCTTCAAAGGCAATGACGGGGTAGCCTGCCTGGGCAAAAAATTTCCAAATGACAAAAAATTCCTCGATCAGCGAATCAAAGCCGCCAAAGAGCAGGATGGTGCCTTTGGCCGGTTGAACGGCCGCTTCCAGTTCCATCGCCGGTAAAAAGCTGCCGTTGTACGGAACTTCGTGCCGGGTGATGCCTTCATCGGCGAACGCTTCGTAAAACGTTTTGTGAAACTCCTGGTAGATCGCCTTTCTTTGTGGCGACGTGTGCTCGGTAAAGAATTCAGCGGCGCGCAGGTAAAAGGCGGCGTTTTTGAGACGGCCGTCTGCCTTTGCCTCCGCCGCCAGTTGGGTAAACGCCTGTACGTAGTCGGCCTGTGTTTTAATCTGACCGGCTGCTTTTTCAATATCTGCCTGCCGAGCATAACCCAATGCATGAAGCCGGTTCATCTGATAGTTAAAGAAACTTTCTTTATGAAATTGTTGGTAACCCAGGGGAAGATTCATACCCCACCTCTTACTTGTTAAAATTAAAAAAAAGCCCCTAAAGCTATGGGACTTGCTAAGGTCGA
Source organism: uncultured Anaerolineaceae bacterium (assembly GCA_937967805.1). Next base: position 25,815 of record CALBTC010000429.1, on the reverse strand, counting down.
TAGAAATTGTTGTTTTTATGTTGTCAAATCGCCTGATGAAGCAACGCGTAATATTGTAGACTAGCAGGTCTAGACTGTCAAGTCTAACTTTTACCGTAAGAAATCAGGCGGGTCACCGCATCCAACAAAGTTGAGAGGGAAATTTATGACGATTAGAGAAGAGATAGATATGTACGAAACGGCCGTTACCCAAACGCTCAATCAACACGCCTCGGTACGGGCCTTTAGGGACAAGCCGGTGCCCGATGAGATGCTCAACGCTATCCTAAACGCGGCGCGACGTTCCCCGACCAGCAGCAACATGCAAACCTACAGTATCATCGTGGTACGCGATCCAGAAACGCGCCAGAAGCTGGCAGTGCTGGCCGGCAACCAGAGCCATATCGAGCAGTGTGATGTGTTTGTGGGTTTTTTGGCCGATCTCAACCGGCTGGAAATTGCCTGTGAAATGCACGGCCAAACGTTGGCCAAGTCGTTAGAAACGACGCTGGTGGCCACGGTGGATGCGGCCTTGGTGGGGATGTCTGCGCAAACGGCCGCGGAATCGTTTGGCCTGGGTGCGGTGATGATTGGCGGCATGCGTAACCATCCGCAAAAAGTGGCCGATTTGCTGGGTTTTCCCCCCGGCGTTTACATGGTGTTTGGCATGAGCATCGGCTGGCCGCAAGCGCCGTTGGGCACAAAATCGCTGAAGCCGCGCCTACCGGAGGCGCTGGTGATTCATCACGAATAGTACGGAGAGGATGATCCGCGCTCTCTGATTGAGGAATAGCACGCGGCGCTGGCAGCTTTTTACGGCCGTCGTAATCAACATACGGCCGCCTGGAGCGGTCCTATTGCCAGCCGCTTGAATACACCGCGACGGCCTCATCTACGCCAAACGCTGGAGGCAATTGGGTTCCATTTCGATTAGCAGAAAAACATTAACGCAAAGGCGCGGAGACGCAGAGAAAAGCGGTGTCTCAGGATAAGGTTAATTGTGGAATTGCTGGATTTTTTGGGTGAGGAGCTCTAGGTTTGCTTCAGGGGTGGAGGCAGGAGGCCAGGTGCCCTGTTCGGCTTGCTGTACGGCCGTTTGCAAAACCAAGTTCACCGGCGTGGGCACCTCAAAGCGACGGCCGTATTCAACCACCGCCCCACAAATGGCCTCAATCTCTGTAGGACGGCCGTTGGCTAAATCTTGTCGCATGGAGGAATGGTTGGCTGCCGTAGCCTGGGCCACCGTCAGCGCCTGGGCGGCTGCATCGGCAAAGGGGAGCTGGATACTTTGGGCGGCGGCAACTTGGGCCACTTCTTTTGCCGCCTGCTGCATGAGCTGCCGCGCCGTTTCGTTTTCCGCCAAAAATCCATTGGGCACCTGTAAAACGGCCGTTAACGGATTGATCCCCGCATTAATCGCCAGCTTGCCCCAAACCAATCCGGCCGTGTCCGCCGCCAGGCTGGTTTGGAAACCGGCGGCTTGAAACAAAGCTGCGAATTCTTGTGGCGGAACGGCCGTTTCCCCGGAATCAGCTATGTATGTGTGCCCCGTTCCCGCGTGGCGCACCACGCCCGGTTCCAGCAGGGCTGCCCCTTCAGATGTGATGCCCAGATTGGCGCGGTTTTGCCCCAGAACGGCCGTTAACTGCTCCAGATTTCCCAGGCCATTTTGCAGGGTCAAGGCCACACCGTTGGCCGACAAAAGCCGCTGGGCCGTCTCAGCCGCCTGCCGGGTCTGGTGGCTTTTTACCAAAATCAGGGCCAGGTCAGCGGGTGCAGCCGTTTGCAGATTGTTAGTGACGGTCAGATGGTAAGTTTGGGAACGGCCGTCTGGCCGGATCAAGCGCAAGCCGCGCTCACGCAAGGCCACGATCTGGGCGGGCCAGTTGCCGACCAGTGTCACCTCGGCCACCTGGCTCAGTTTTGCGCCAAACAGGCAGCCCATTGCGCCAATGCCTACCACGGCTACGCGCATATTAACGCCCGGCAACGGCTGCCAGAAAGGCAGCTTCTTCCGCCTCGTCCATCGGATAGGTGTGCTCTTCGGCCGGGAATGCGCGGCTGCGTACTTCTTCGCTGTAGGTTTGCACGGCCGTCACAATCGCCTCGCCAATTGCTCCATACTGTTTCACAAAGCGGGGCTGAAGCCGGTCATACAGGCCCAGCAGGTCGTGGTAGACCAGGACTTGCCCGTCGCAGCCGGCCCCGGCACCAATGCCGATGGTGGGAATGGTTAATTGCTGCGAGATGTAGCTGGCCACGGCAGCGGGAACTGCTTCCAGCACCACGGAAAAGCAGCCGGCTTCTTGCAGCGCCAGGGCATCTTTGAGGAGAGATTGGGCGGAAGCGGCTGTTTTGCCTTGAATGCGAAAACCGCCCAACTGTGAAACTGTCTGTGGCGTCAGGCCAATGTGGCCCATCACCGGAATACCGGCCCGCACGATGGCCCGAATGGTTGCGGCCGTTTCGCTGCCACCTTCAATCTTCACGCATTCCATGCCCGCTTCTTTCAAAAAGCGGCCGGCATTGCGCACCGCCTCGGCTACATCAGCCTGGTAGCTCATGAAGGGCATATCGCCTACCAAAAGCGCGGCTGATGCGCCGCGGGCTACCGCTTTGCAGTGGTGCAGCATCTCGTCCATCGTGACGCCGGTGGTGCCAGAATAACCCAACATCACCATGCCCAGGGAATCCCCCACAAGGATGATGTCAATATCGGCCTGATCCACCAAAATCGCAGCGGTGAAGTCATACGTTGTGAGCATGGTGATGGGCACGTTGTTTTGCTTACGCTTTTGAATATCAAGAATAGAAACCTTTTTTCGGCTCATGGGAAAATCCTCTCAATTTGGGCATAAATCAAAGTTTTTGTAAACAATTTTACTGTCAGAATGACTTTCATCTTAGTGATTTATGCTATGGATTAATTGATAATGCAAACAGATTTACAAAGATAAATTTTCTGAAAATTTTTTGGAGAGATTATGATGGATTGGCTGCCTATTTTTATCCTTTTGATGATATTGATTGTAACATTTATTCCGTCCTCAAAATCGATCACGGTAACAAAAACGGAAGAACCAAACGAGCGTTTGCCCTGCTAATCATTTGGTCCAATACGCCTGCAAAATCCCTCCTGATTTTTCCCTGCATTTTAACGTGTTAAAATTGAATCATGTCTGGTGGTTTACTTGACCCGCGCATTGTCCACATGCCGCCTTTGGCCAACGGTGAATGGTTAAACGGCCGTCCCCATACCCCGGATCAACTTCGGGGGCGGGTTGTGCTCATTGACTTTTGGGATTATACCTGCATCAACTGCCTGCGAACGCTCCCTTATCTAAAACAGTGGCATCAACGGTACGCCGAACACGGCCTGGTGATTATTGGCATCCACACGCCTGAGTTTCGTTTTGGCCAGTTCCGCACCCATCTTGAAGCGGCCATTGCCGAGTATGAGATTCCATACCCCATTTTGTTAGACAATCAGCAGCAGAATTGGTCCCGTTTTGCTACCAAAGCATGGCCGACTAAATTCCTCATCGATCCAGATGGCTATATGCGCTTTAAGCGGCAGGGTGAAGGATATTACCAGGAGACGGAGCAGGCCATCCAAAGATTGCTGCGTCTGCGCCAGCCGGACGTTTTGTTACCAAATTTGTTGCCGCCGCTGCGAGCCGAAGATGCTTCTGGCGCAGTTTGCTATCGTCCCACGCCGGAGCTGTATGCCGGGTTCCAGGGTGGTGGCCTGTTTGGCGGGGCATTGGGCAACCCGGAAGGGTATATGCCCAACAGCTCGGTGATTTATCGCTTACCGCCGGTGAGGGAGTGGCAAGAAGGCCAATTTTACGTGGATGGTATCTGGCGGGCCTGGCCGGAGGCGCTGGCCTTTGCCGGAGAGCAGGGAGGGGAGATTGTGCTGCCTTATTCGGCCGTTTCTGTCAATGCCGTGTTAGCGCCCTCTGCCGATCCGGTGGAAACGGCGTTGGAGATGAAGCCGACGGAGGCGGACCCACTGGTGGAGGTGGTGCAAGACGGCCGTTACCTCAGCAAAATGCAGGCGGGTAGTGACGTGGTGTTTGGGGAGGACGGCCGTAGTTACGTGCGGGTCGAACGGCCGCGCATGGTCAACCTCGTCGAAAATCCCGATTTTGGCAGCCATACGCTGCGCCTTACCTTTCAGGCTCGCGGTCTGGCGCTGTATGCCTTCACCTTCACCGGCTGTGTTGCTTCGCCACATGATGCTCAATACGCGGACACGTTTCGCATTCCCTAAAACGAACTGAAATGCCAGACACGGGTTGTAAGCCTTACATCAGCCCAATAGCTCAAACCCGTGCCTGCCACTTTTTTTAGCTAAACTGCTGGGCCAGATCGTTGGCATCGGCTTGCAGGGCGGGCAGGTGGGGGTAATCGGGTTGGTTGGTCAACTGCTCTTGGATCAGCGGGACGCCGGGGGCAAAGTTTTGCATCTTTTCCCGTACTGTTTGGGCCTGTTCAACTTCTTCAAGCGACACCAGGCAGCGCCAAAGATAGTAGTGGGCTTGCAGTTCATACTCCAGAAAGCGGAGTGAGCCATTGATGGCCGCCATGAAGCTGGCAGCCGCTTCGCGGTAGTTCTCCTGGCGGAATTGGCACAAGCCCAAATGGTAGCGGTAAAGTGCATTGTCCGGTTCCAGCTCTAATGCTTGTGTAAAACTCTCTTGAGCTTTATCAAATTTGGTCTCGGCCAGGTAGACCTGCCCCAGCGTATTGTAAACGGGGTGGGCGTCGGGCTTGCGGACAACTGCTTCTTTGGCGCTGCGTTCGGCGCGGCTAAAGTCCAGTTCGGTCAGGAAAATGAGGGCACGCAGCTGATATGATTCCCAGAAGTCGGGCCGCGCTTGAATGGCCTTGTCTACCAGCTCCAGCGCCGTTTCCATATCGCCCTCGCGAAAGCGGCGCAAGGCAACGCGGTAAGAGATGGGGGTATTGAATGTGCGGTAAAGAAACAGGAATAAGAAGGTCAAAGCCACGCCGCTGAGCGTTGCGCTGACGCTGCCGCGAATCATCCCCAAGCTGATGCCGATGAGGGCGGGGATGGCGATGACAACGGCCGTCATCCGCAGTCGTTTTTCGGCGTCACGGGTCCAGTACAGTAAAGAGGCGAACAGGGCTAAACTGATGAAGAGGGCAACGGCCGTATTGAACTCTCCCGGTGTGATCAGGTAAAGCAGCAGGCCCGCACCCCAAATGATCAGCGTAATGACAACTGGCAAAACCAGGCTGGCGCGCAGCTCTTTTTTAGACAGGCTGTGGCCCGAGCCTGTTTTTTGGGTTGGTGTTTCGGACAAAAAATTTCTCCTAAAAGAATCTGTCTACAAAGGTAAGCATTCAGGCTGAACGATCACCTGCAACCAATGATAGCGCAAAATGCGGCTGATGCCTGTCGTTTAAGGAAGTATTCTTTTTGAGATGCAGATGCTGGTTGATTGGGTTGTTGGCAGCTTTTGTGGTGGTGAGGCAGTTGTTCGTGTAGGAGAATTTGGCGCTAACGAGAGGAAACGGCCGTTTCCATCTCAACATCTATTTCCGGTGCTTCTGGCGCAACAGGGATGGTAAAGTGAAAAGTGGTTCCCTCACCATATTTGCTGTCGAACCAAATGTGGCCATTTTGCTTCTCAATGAGCGATTTGGTGATGTAGAGTCCCAGGCCGGTGCCGGGCCGGTCTCGCACGTCTGAGTCTTCTGAGCGGAAAAATTTAGAGAAGATTTGCTGCTGTTCACTGGCCCGAATGCCCAAACCGGTATCCTGGACAGTCATATGGACGGCATGATGTTGTTTGGCGTGAACGGCCGTTACAAAAATCGCTCCGTTATCTGGCGTATATTTAATGGCATTGCCCAGCAAATTGGTGAGTACCTGAATCATACGGTCCCTGTCAGCCACGGTCAGCGGCAAATTCTCTGGAATATTTACCTCAAGCGTATGGTTGCGCTCACGCAAATCATGCTCTAAGCTTTCGGCAATCTTCAAGATAAGTCTACGCAAATCCAATCGCTCCAACTTTAGCCGCATGTTGCCAGCTTCCAGTCGGGAAATATCATCCAGATCGACGATCAATGCCTGCATACGTTCCAGACTGAAATTTATCTTTTCCAACAACTGCTCTTGCTTCTCATTCAATGGCCCAACGCGGCTTAACAAATGGTTGGTTGTAGAGATTTGGGCAATTGGATTGCGCAGCTCGTGTGCCGCCATAGCAATGAACTCTGTTTTAGCTGCATTGGCTGCTTTGACCGCTTCATACATTTGTTCCATGGCGGCCTGATGAGCCTGCTGCTGATCGTGCAAGAATTTTTTGCGCAGACTGGTATTGACGCGCGTGTAGAGCAAGGTTTGGTTAGGCGGCTTTACCAGATAATCCTCAGCGCCCAATTGGATACAGCGAATCGCGCTGTCTATCTGGCTGTCTGCTGACACGACGATGACGGGAATGGCAGCCAGGTCTGGCTCTTTGGCCATATATTCCAATACCTGAAAGCCATTCATGTTGGGCATCATGATGTCGAGCAAAATCAAATCAAAAAAGTGGGCGTGCATCAGCTCGATGGCTTGCCGACCGTCACCTGCCAGCGTCACATGGTGCCCGTTTTGTTCCAGGGCCAGTTTCATGATTTGTTGAATGACAACGTTATCATCTACGATTAAGATGGAACCTTTGAGGCCTTCCACGGACATACATTTACTCCCAGTTGTCACGTTATATATCGTTCCATGACACTACACAAGCCGACTCAACAGTAATAAAAAATTCTCACAAAATTACTCACCAAAAAACCACTCCATTTGGTGACAAATGACATCCGGCAAAATATGATAAAGATCATTCCCGTTTTGCTGATTCAAGTTGACAAAATCGTTCAGTGGCGTAATATCAATTAGTATGACCTGAAGCCCCTCTGGTCCTGCGAATATCCTGGCATAAATTTGAGATTCGCGTTTTTTGACGCAAACCGCAAAACGATTTTAGAAAACCGAAAGGCTGTTCGCGGTTTACGTTCAGGAGAAAAAAAGCATTTTTAAGTTGAAGCGAAAGGGCTTTTTGTTCTCCACCGAAGTAGGAAGAAGGAAACAACATGCGTAAAATAGAAACCGAAGTTCTGGTCATTGGTGGTGGCGCTACTGGAACCGGCGTTGTTTACGATCTGGCGCAGCGCGGTTTTAACTCCATTTTAGTTGAAAAGCGGGACTTAACCCACGGTACCACCGGTCGATATCACGGTTTGCTGCACAGTGGTGGGCGCTATGTGGTAAAAGACCCCAAAGCCGCCACGGAGTGCATCGAAGAAAACATCATCCTGCGCAAAATTATGCCGCACTGTCTGGAAGACACGAGCGGCTTTTTTGTCTCGACCCCCTGGGATGACCCCGCTTTTGGCGACAAGTTTATGCAGGGCTGCCGCGATACCGGCGTGCCGTGTGAAGAAATTTCCGTGGCCCAGATGCTGCGCGAAGAACCCCACCTCAACCCCAAGATCAGCCGCTGCTTCCGCGTGCCGGACGGTTCGGCCGATTCGTTTTTGGCGACGCAGGTGGTGGCCGAAGGCGCCCGGCAGTACGGCGCCCAGATTCTTACCTATCACGAGGTAAAAACGCTGGTGCGTGAAGGCGACCGCATCACCGGGGCCATTTGCCACGATTTGGTGAAGGATGAAGATGTGACCATCCTGGCCGACATGGTAGTGAATGCCTCCGGGGCGTGGGCGGGCAAAATTGCCCACACTGGTGGCGTGGAAGTCAACGTGCAGGCCGGCAAGGGCACCATGATTGCCCTAAGCTACCGCATCATCAATACGGTAGTCAATCGCTGCAAGATGCCCGCCGACGGTGACATTATTGTGCCGATTCACACCGTTTCGGTCATTGGCACCACAGATGAGAGCGTGCCAGACCCGGAACATTTTGCCATCGAGCCGTGGGAGATCAAGCTGATGCTGGAAGAGGCGGACAAATTGGTGCCGGGCTTTTCTGAGATGCGGCTGCTGCGGGCCTGGGGCGGGGTACGGCCGTTGTACCAGGAAACCAAAGTGGCCGATACGCGTGACGTCACCCGCGCCTACACCTTGCTGGATCATGAAACGCGGGACGGCCTGCAAGGTTTCATCACCATCACCGGCGGCAAATGGACCACTTTCCGCCAGATGGCCCAGGTCACGGCCGATCGCGTTTGCGAAAAGCTGAACACCAAACGGGAATGTCGCACCCACCTTGAGCTGCTGCCCCATCCATTTGAGCCGGGCCACAACAAAACATACCATACGTTGGGGGCGCGGCTGGCCCGCACCGAGCAGCAAAAAGCGTTTGGCGAGCTCATTTGCGAGTGTGAAATGGCCACCCGTTCAGACATCGAACGGGCCATTAATGAAGGCGAGGCGAAGACGCTAGATGATATCCGCCGGGACGTGCGCCTGGGGATGGGGCCGTGCCAGGGCGGCTTCTGCACGCTGCGGGCCATCGGCATCTGGCACCAACTGCACAAGCTGCCTATTGAGGAAGCTAACGTCGCTCTGCGCGACTTTTTGCAGGAGCGGTGGAAAGGGCTGCTGCCTATTTTATGGGGGGCGCAGCTCAAGCAAGAACGTTTAGACGAACTGATCTACTTAACCGTGCTTAATGCCGATCATCTGCCCGGCGAAAAAGCGTCTCGACTGGGGCCGGCGATGTATGAAAAAGGCACCGTTGAGCATAATCCGGATGCAGTGACATGAGTATACAAAAAAATGATGTTTTAGTGGTTGGTGCTGGGCTGGCGGGGTTAACGGCCGCATGGCAGCTTGCCACCCAGCAAAAAAAGGTTCGATTGGTGAGCAAAGGCTGGGGGGCAACCCATTGGCACAGCGGCTGTGTTGACGTACTCGGTTATTATCCCGTGGACGAATCACAGCCTGTGGAATCCCCCGGCGTGACGTTGGCTAAGCTGATTGCCGACCAGCCGGCGCATCCGTATGCGCTGGTGGGCGTCGCCGGTGTGGAGGCGTCGCTGACGGCGCTCCAGAGTTTGTGTGCCGAGGCGGGTTATCCGCTGCATGGCTCGCTGGACAAGAACTGGCTGCTGCCTTCGGCCGTCGGTACGTTTCGGCCCACCTGCCTGGCCCCGGAAACAATGATTGCCGGGGATTTGCGCCGTGATGACCCGATGTTGATCGTGGGCATCAAGCAGCTTGTTGATTTTTATCCGAATCTGGTGGCGGAAAATTTGGTCAAACAAGGGGTGAACGCCACGCACCTGATGCTGGACATGCCCAAATTGGCGCAGCGAAACTTTAATACGCCTGTCAGCATTGGCCGGATCATGGCGCAGGATGATTTCCGGGCTGAATTGGCCCATCTGATCAAGCCCAAGCTGGGCCAGGCAAAACGGGTCGGGCTGCCGGCAATTTTGGGACAGCCGCCTTCGCTGGACATCAAAAACGATCTGGAAAAGCAGCTGGGCGTGCCCGTGTTTGAGATTCCGGGCCTGCCGCCATCGCTGCCGGGGATGCGGCTGCACGCCATTTTGCTGCAGGCGATTGAGCGGGCCGGTGGCCGGGTTTATCATGGCTTGGAGGGGGTGGGGATTGAAAGTGAAGGGGGAAGGGTGACGGCCGTTCTCACTGAAACAGCCTCCCGCCCCAAACCACACCGCTTTGAGCGGTACGTGGTGGCCACCGGTGGCATTTTGGGCGGTGGCATTGTTACCAACCACCACGGTGAAGCGCGTGAGCTGGTGTTTGGCCTACCGGTAATCATGCCAGAAAGTCGCCTGGATTGGTTTAAACAGGATTTCATGGACCCCAAGGGGCATCCCGTGTACCGGGCCGGGTTGACAGTGAATGCCCAATTCCAGCCGCTGAACGGCGGCAGCCAGCCGGTGTATGAAAACGTGTACGCCGCCGGCACCACCCTCAGCCACAGCGAAGTCATTCGCGAACGCTCATTTGAAGGGGTGGCGCTGTCTACCGGCTTTGCCGTGGGAAATTTGTTGGCTCAGTAAAGACCCTAAGGGTTTTGTAGTTTATTGGCTTGGACCCTTAAAGGTCAAACCCTTAGGGTCTGAAGACGCAAGAATACCCAGATTTTACAGTTTTTCTCTGATTTCTCTGTGAACTCTGTGGCTTAAAAATGGGGAAAGAAGATGCGGAACGTTTGGGAAGCAGACACAACACTCGAATTTGAAGCGGCAAAGCCGGTTGAACTGACGTTGGACCATTGCATCAAGTGCAACATTTGTGTGACCGTTTGTCCGGTTTCGGCCGTAACGGATCTATTCCCTGGTCCCAAGTACGAGGCACCCCAGGCAGGCCGCTTTCGCCAAAGCAAGCAGCCCACGCCTGACTACTCGGTGGATTATTGCAGCGGCTGCCGGGCGTGTAACCTGGCCTGCCCCACCGGCGTGAAGATTGCCGAAATTAATGCCCGCGCCCGCAATGACATCGTGGAAGAGGACAAGCAGTCGAACCGGAAAAAGCTGCGCAATAATCTGGTAGCCCGGCCGGAACTGCTGGGCAGGTTTGGCCAGCCGGTTGCGCCATTGGCAAACTTCTTGCTGCATGGCGGCGTCGGCCGTTTTTTTGCCGATAAGCTGCTGGGGATTGCCCCCAAAGCGCCGCTGCCGGTCTTTTCTCGCGAGAAGTTTAGCAGTTGGCTAAAGAAACGGTCTGCCCCGGCCAACGCTACGCGTAAGATTGTGTACTTCCGCGGCTGCTCGACGGAATATTTTGAGCCAAGAGTGGGCAAAGCGGCCGTTCAGGTTTTAGAAGCCAACGGGTTTGAGGTGCTGGTGCCGGAGCAAAACTGCTGCGGCCTGCCGCTGCTCTCCAACGGGGAGTTTGACGCGGCCCGTGGTTATCACGAGAGCAACATCAAGAAGCTGATCGATTACGTGAAGCAGGGCTATGTGATTGTGGGCACTTCCACCAGTTGCACCCTGACGCTAAAAGAGGAAGCGCCGGAGCTGCTGGATTACTTCACGAAAGATGCCCAACTGCTGGCGGCCAACACCTACGATCTCAATGAATTTTTGACGATGCTGCTGGATGCCGGCGAGTTAAAAACGGATGGACTGCGCCCCATTCCCCTGCGGTTGGCGTACCATCAGCCCTGCCAGTTCAAGGCGCACCGCATTGGCCGCCCCAGCGTGGAGATCATGGATTTGATTCCCGAGCTGGAGATTGTGGAGAGCCAGGCGACCTGCTGCGGTGTGGCCGGGACATATGGTTACAAGGCGGAAAAATACCAGGTGGCGATGGATGTGGGACGGCCGTTATTCGAATTCATCCACGAGGTCAACGGCCCGGTCAACGTCTGCGACAGCGAAACGTGCCGCTGGCAAATCACCGCCGCCACCGGGCAGGCCTCCGTGCATCCTGTGGAGCTGCTCTCCGCCGCCTACGGCTACCCGCCCGAGGGCGAACTGGCCAAAGTGCTGCTCCCCCTCAGTTAAAAGCTGAATCACGAATAACGCGAATGGACGAATAAGACGAATTTTTATAAACGATTCGTTTCATTCGTCTATTCGTCTCATTCGTGTTTTGCTTTTTGCATTTCCTCTCTAAGACGATCCGAATTGGATAGCCGCCTGGATTTGTGGGACAATAGGCTCATGCTTCATTTGCGCACGATTCGCCTCAATTTGGACTCCCTGGACGACGCCGAGCGGCAGCAGTACCCGTTTAATATTCCTGCACTTCAACAAGAGGAAGGCATTGAACTGATAACGCCAGTTACGTTTTTGGTGGGCGAAAATGGGTCTGGCAAATCGACGTTGATCGAGGCGTTGGCAGCGGCCGTTTCCGCCTACACCGTCGGCAGTGAAGACATTTCGCACGATGCTACGCTGGCGCCGGTGCGGCGTCTGGCGAACCGGCTGCGGCTGGTCTGGTCGATTAAAACGCGCAGCGGCTTCTTTTTGCGCGCTGAAGATTTTTTTGGCTACATCAAGCGGCTCAGCCAGATGGAGGCCGAGCTGCTGGCCGAAATTCAGCAGGTGGACAAAACCTACGTGGGGCGTTCGGAGAAGGCAAAAGGGTTGGCCAAAATGCCGTACATGACAGAATTGAACGCACTGCGCGCGCAGTACGGCCGTCACCTCAACACCTATTCCCACGGCGAAAGCTTTTTGGAACTGTTTCAATCCCGCTTCCAGCCCAACAGCCTCTACCTGCTCGACGAACCGGAAACCCCGCTCTCACCCATGCGCCAACTGACGCTGCTTTCGATGATGAAGGAGATGGTGGCCCAGAACTGCCAATTTATTGTGGCCACCCATTCGCCCATCTTGATGGCCTTTCCTGAAGCTACCTTACTCAGCTTCGATTACAGTCCGGCTCAAGCGGTGGCTTACGAAACGCTGGAGCACGTGACCATTACCCGCTCTTTCTTGAATAATCCAGAGCAATATTTACGACATCTATAAATACCCAGCTATGCCTAATCTGCCATCCTACGATTCCGCTCAGGACAACTCTCCAATCGCCACTCTCGATCTATCCATTGTCATTGTGAACTACAACACTCGGCAGTTACTGGATGATTGTCTGGCTTCACTGCTGGCGGCGGAACAGCCCGCGGGCGACATGGAAATTATTGTGGTGGACAATGCCTCTAGCGACGGCAGCCGGGCGATGGTGCGGGACAGGTATCCGTCGGTGCGGCTGGTGGTCAGCGAGGTGAATCGGGGCTTTTCGGCGGCGAATAATTTGGGGGTTGCGGTGGCAAACGGCCGTCACATCCTCTTCCTCAACTCCGACACGCGCGTTGCGCCGGATGCCCTGGTTGCGCCGCTTGAATATCTGGAGCAGCACCCCGACGTGGGGGCGCTGACGGTCCGCCTCATCTACCCCAATGGCGAGCGCGATCCGGACAACCATCGCGGTTTTCCTACGCCGTGGAATTCCGTCTGCCACTTTACCGGCCTTAACCGCCTGTTTCGCAACGACCCGCGCTTTAACGGCTATTTCCAAAGCTATAAAAACATGAGCCAAACGCACCCGGTGGACGTTATTGCCGGATCGTACATGCTGATGCCGCTGGCCCTGTGCCGCGAGCTGGGCGGCTGGGATGAAACCTACTTTTTCTACGGCGAAGATATTGATTTTTGTTACCGAATCCGGCAGGCGGGCTACCAGATTATTTACTATCCCCATGTGCAAGTGCTTCATTACAAAGGAGCCAGCTCCGGCCTGCGCAAGGAGTCGGCCAACATTGCCCGGCCACCTAAGGAAACACGGGTGAAGGTAGCCAAAGAGTCGGTGCGGGCGATGAAGATTTTTTACCGCAAGTTTTACCGGCAGCAGTATCCGTGGATTGTAACGGCCGTTGTCCTGGCCGGCATTCAAATTCGCGGCTGGTTCCGCATCCTCAAACACCAACTGACTTAAGCCACAGAGGAAAAAGAGAAATTAGAGAAGATCGTGCGAGGAGTGAGCATCCTCAGGCTTGTGCTGAGCGCAGCCGAAGTATGCGAACGGGTTGGAGGAAGACGCATCTGAGAATGCTTACTCGTATTTTGGTTTCGGTTGACAAAACCAGTGGCAAATACTATACTCCCCCATAGTATATTTAAGGGAGTTGAAATCTATGCCAATGTATGATTTTGCCTGCCGTGAATGTGGGCAGGTGTTTGAGAAAAAGTTAAGAATGTCACAGTCCAGCGACCCGCAAACATGCCCTGGCTGCGGCAGCGGCGACACCCGCCGTCATATGTCATCTTCGTTTGCGATGGGTGGGGGCAGCAATACTGGCCTCCCGGTTGCGGTACGGCCGTCCAGCAGCCCGTTCACCTGAGCCAGCGGCTGCTAGGCAAGCGGTCTGCTTGCCAAAATAATCCGCAGATTTGCGCAGCTTGCGCTTGCAGATTTATCTCTTTTCTCTGTGCAACTCTGTGTTCCGCTTTTTGAGGAGTACAAAATGAAAATACCGAATACGGCCGTAAAAAAAGAGCTGCAAACGCGGCTCAATCGCATCGAAGGGCAGATTCGTGGCGTGCAGAAGATGCTGGATGAGGATCGGGAATGCCAGGAGATTGTACAGCAGTTAACGGCCGTGCGTGCGGCCGTGCACAATGCCCGGCTCCAGTTTATGCGCACCTACGCCCGCGACTGTCTGCTGCAAGGTGCAGAATTGAGCGAAATCGAGCGTACAGCGCTGGTAGATGATTTAATGAGTTTGATAGCCAAGGTGGAATAAGAATGAGTAACAAAAAAACAGCTAAAGTGGTCTGGTCTGGCAAGGATTTGCAATTTCGCAGTACGCTGGGGTCAGGCTATCAGTTTGATTTAAGCAGCAGTGCCAGCGAAGCCGGTGGCGGTAGCCCGATGGAGTTTTTGCTGGCGGGTGTGGCCGGCTGCACGGCGATGGACGTCATCAGCATTTTGCAGAAGATGCGGCAGAAGGTGCACGACTTCTCTGTAGAGATTTCCGGCGTGCGCGCTGACGAGCATCCCAAAGTGTACACCGAGGTGGACATCACCTACGTGGTGCGGGGCGAATCGATTAACGAAGACAATGTGGCGCGGGCTATTGAGCTTTCAGAAAATATCTACTGCTCCGCCAGCCAGATGTTCCATCGTTCCGGCACCAAAATAAACACCCATTACCGCATTGAGGAGACGGCCGTTTCCCAACCATAAATGCAACTGCTTAACCGGATCGTTCATCATCAATTGAAAATCTGATCTCTGTTGATTTTTAAGCAAAACTGGGCAAAATGCGCCGGGAAAGATAAAGTTGAATCAGAAAAGGAGCCGGTTGAAGCGGTTCTGGACCGTTTGATGGAAGCAATGGTGGCAGAAGATAGTGACGCCGGACAAGCTGCAATCTTAAGGTTCGACCGCAACTTCCAACAGGCGCCGGCTTGAATCTGCGAAATTTACTGGTTTCTTACGGCATCCTCGACCATCCTTGCCTATCATCTTGGGCATGGAATGTAAACACACAAATGAGCGCCAATGGCAGGCCATCCGTTGGTTTGGTCTGGCGCTGACATTGCTTTTACCCCTCTTTTTGCTGCACAATTTTAGACAATCGGTCATGGCAACCGCTGCGGCGGAAACGGCCGTCCATCCCTTCGCCTATGGGGCCAACGTGGCTGAATGGGACATCACCAAACTGAATGACATGGGTTTCAACTGGATCAAAGTGTTCAGTGGGCCCGGCAGCCGCCTGCCGCTAAAGGTGCTGCTGCGCGTAGACGCCAATGCCAGCCACATGAGTGACGTAAATGGTTTTAGCAGCACCATCCAGAGTTTAGCCCAATCGCAAAAAGGGTTTGTCGATGCCTACGAAATTGGCAACGAGCCCAATCTGGACGCCACTTACGGCTGGGGCTACGGCAGCAGTAACGTGCCGCCCGTTGCTGCTGACTATGCCACACTGCTTTGCGAGGCGTACGGCCGTATCAAAACCACCGATCCCAATGCCCTGGTGGTGTCGGCCGGGCTGGCCCCCACCGGCCGCGTGGCGGAAACGTGGAACGGCCACGCCGGGCACAATGGTCTGTACCAGGACGAGCGCATCTTCATGCAGGAGATGCTGGATGCCATGCAAAGCATCAATGGCGGGCCGTGCTTCGACATCTTTGGCTACCATCCCTACGGCTACAGCGCCGATTTTGACGCCGCGCCGGACGCGCCCTCCGGCGATTCGACGCAAAACTGTGTCAACGGCTTTTGCTTTCGCGGCGTCGAAAAGATTTACGACATTTTGCAGGCCAACGGGCTGGGCGACAAGCAAATTTTTGCCACCGAGTTTGGCTGGATTACCCAGCCGCCGGACCATTGCTTGACCACCGGCGGCTGGCCGGATCGCGCCTGGCAAATTGTGAGCGAGCAAAAGCAGGCCGATAATCTGGTGGGCGCGTATGAATATGCCACAACCCATTATCCCTGGATGGGTGGCATGTTTTTCTTTAACCTGAACTTTAATACGGCGCCCTGGATTACCGACGAGTGTGAGCAGATGCGGTTTTATGGCGTGGTGAACCGACCGGCAGAGGCGGCGCTGGCGGCGATGCCTAAGGTAGAAGGTGCCGGTTTGGGTGAACTGTCTGTAGTGCCGGGGGCGGTAACGGCCGTTTACACACCCACCCGGCAGCCCATCAATGAAACCGTCACAGTAACGTTGGAAAACAGCGGTACGGCTCCTTTGGCTTACACCATGACCCTCCAGGTGAATCCCCCACTCTCGCTGAGCACATCTGCTTCACTTACGGGTTCGCTGGACCCCGGCGAAGAAACGGCCGTTCCCCTTCAATTCTTCCTCGATGGCCAGCCGACCGGCAGCTACACAGGCATGCTGCAAATTGAAACCCGTTCCAACGGCGTATTGGGCAGCACCAATTTGCCGCTGACGGTGCATCTGTGGGATGAGATTCACGACACTTTTTTGCCGCTAACGGTACGGCCGTAAAAGCAAATCACGAACGAGACGAACAGACGAATGGAACGAATATTCTTCAGATTCGTCTTATTCGTCCATTCGTGGGATTGGTGATGTATAATTCCCCACCATGAGCGGTTCCGAAAAAACGATACGGGTTTTGCTGGCGGATGATCATCCTGTGGTGCGCGAAGGGTTAGCCGCCATGCTCAACCGTCGCGCCGATATGGAAGTGGTTGGTGAGGTGGCAGACGGCCGTACGGCCGTTCAGTTTTACCAGGAGCACCGGCCGGACGTGACCCTGATGGATTTGCGTATGCCGCAAATGGGGGGTGTCGAAGCCATCGTCGCCATTCGCGAGCAGTTTCCCGAAGCCCGCATCATCATCCTCACCACCTACGACGGCGACGAAGATATTTATCGCGGTTTGCAGGCCGGGGCGATGGCCTATTTGCTCAAGGACACGCCGCGCGAGGAACTTTTGGAAACAATCCGGGCCGTCCATGCCGGGCAGCGGCGCATTCCGCCGGAAGTGGCCGGCAAGCTTGCCGAACGCATCGCCGGTCCGTCCCTCACCGAACGGGAGCTGGCCGTGCTGGAGCAAATTGTGGCCGGCAAAAGCAACCGGGAGATCGGGCAGGCGCTGGTCATCACCGAAGGCACGGTGAAGGCGCACGTGAACAACCTGCTGGGCAAGCTGGGCGTGACCGACCGGACCCAGGCGGTGACCGAGGCGCTGCGCCGGGGGATTGTGCATCTTGACTGATTTGCCCGGCCCTGCTGATTCTGCTTTGCCTGAACCACAATCTGTGCCGGAAAACGGCCGTCTCCAGGCCACCAAAACGCTCCCCGCCAACTTTACCCGATTCCACTCGCTCGATTTAACCAACCGTAACCTGATCATCGGCATGAACGTGACCGGCGTTTTGCTGCTGTTTGTGTTTGGCTGGCTGTTTTGGGGGATGGCCGCTTTGCTGACGCCGCAGTTGTTTTGGCTGCAACTGCAAATTTTCTTTAGTGCGATGCGGATTTCCACCGTCTTGCTTATTATTGCGCTAGTGGTGGTGTTGCATGAGTGTTGTCACGCGCTTTTCTTTTGGCTGTTTAGCCGGGAACGGCCGCAAATCGGTTTTCATTTGCTCTACGCTTACGCCGCTGCGCCCGACTGGTACTTTACGCGCCGCCAATTTGTACTGATTGGCCTGGCCCCGGCGCTGCTGATGACCCTGGCCGGGTTCATTGCCATGCCCTGGGTGAGCGTGTTAACCACTTCGCATCTGGTGCTGGCCCTCACCGTCAACGCCGCCGGGGCCATCGGCGATTATATTGTGGTGATTTGGGCGCTGGGGCAGCCGGCCGATATTTTGCTGCGTGATGAGGGAACGGCCGTCTCCGCCTACAAAAAGAGAAGTGAAACGTGATTGAGCTCACGCTTCACGCTCCAAAATGGATGCTCTAACTCTCATCGGGATGACTGCACGCGTGCCGCCAGACGCGCCCGGTGCGGGCTAACAGTTCATCCGCTTCGGTGGGTCCCCAACTGCCACGCGGGTAGGTAATCATCGGTGGGGCGGCTTCGTCGGCTTCCCAACAGTTGATCACCGGGTCCATCAATGCCCAGGCTGCTTCGATACTGTCTGCCCTGGTAAAGAGCGAGGCATCGCCGCGCACCGCATCCAGCAGCAGCCGTTCATACGCATCGGGCAGGTTGTTGCCTTTAAACGATGAGCGATAATGAAACTCCATGTCCACCGGTTGGGTCTTGTGCGAATCAGGCACTTTGGCTTCGAATTTCAAATGAATGCCTTCATCCGGCTGAATGCACATAGAAAGGATGTTGGACGAAAAATCCTCATCCTGAATGCCTTCAAACATCAGGTGGGGGGGCTGCTTAAACTCCACCACGATTTCTGTGTTTTTTGCCTTGAGCGCTTTGCCAGAGCGCAGGTAGAACGGCACGCCTTGCCAGCGCCAGTTGTCAATGAAAAGCGTCATGGCGGCATAGGTGGGGGTTTGCGAACCTTCGGCGACCCCTTCAGCCTGCAAGTAGCCGTTGTATTGGCCCCGCACGGTTTGGTCGAGCTGTAACGGCCGTATCGCATGAAACAGTTTTGCCTTCTCATTCCGCACCGCATGGGCTTCAAACGAAGCCGGCGGCTCCATCGCCATCAATGAGAGAAGTTGCATCAAATGATTCTGGAACATATCGCGTACCACGCCGGCCTGATCATAGTAGCCGGCCCGTCGTCCCACGTCCACGCTTTCGGTCACGGTAATTTGCACATTGTCTACGTAATTGCGATTCCACACTGGTTCAAAAATAGTGTTGGCAAAACGGAAGTATAAAATGTTTTGCGCTGTTTCCTTGCCCAAATAATGATCAATTCGGTAAATTTGATCCTCCGCAAAAACAGCTTGAATTTCATTATTCAACGTTTCTGCCGAAGCCAAATCGTGACCAAATGGTTTTTCCACCACCACACGCCGCCAACCGTCTGCTTGCTGCACCATGTCGGCTGCCCCCAGGTTCTCGACAATGGGCACAAAAAAGCTGGGCGAGGTGGCCATGTAATACAGGCGATTGCCCGGACCTTCCTCAATGTCTGCCAGATGCTGATCTAATGATTGATAATCTTCGGCCGTTTTTAAATCTCCTTTGACATAGCTAATCTTTTTGGCAAACGGTTCCCATTTATCAGCGTCGTACGTTTGGGGGGCCAGCTCCTGCATCCCTCCCTGCAAAATTTGGCGCAGTTTTTCGTCGTCCCACGGCCGTCGGGCAAAGCCCACAATGTTGAACTGCTCCGGCAGCCGCTCTTTGCGGTACGAGTTGAACAAGGCGGGAATTAACTTGCGCCGGGTCAAATCCCCGGACGCGCCAAAAATGATAAAGGTTGTTGGCTTTGTGTCAGACATGAATTTCCTTCATAAAAGCTGGTCAATTTTGTTAGCGTTTAAGAAATAAATCGGGTAATTACCCGAGACCCTCGACTTGTCATTCTGAGCGCAAAGCTGACGCTGTCAGCCAGAATCCCTCTAAGGATGGCATGGCTCAAACAGGGTCAAGCTCGAAGGGCTTGCCATAACTGGCTGCCAAAAGCGGCTCAGAATGACAATTTGTGGGCTATTTGGTGAAACTACCCAAATAATTTTTTAAACTACAATAAAATTGACCAACGACAAATTTCTAATCCAGCATTTCTTGCAGCTTGCCATTCACATCGGTACCCAATTCAAAGCGGATCAGGCGGCGATTTTCGTCCAGCAGTGCCTGGGCGTCGCCCAATGCCTGGGCGTTTTTGAGCACGCCAAAGGTTATGCTGCTGCCGTCTTCCCCGGCCGCGTCGGGAATAGCCACATCCGTTTCCGGCTCGGAGGTAAACTGAATGAAGAGGCCGTTACCGGCATCCCCTTTGTGTAACTGTCCGGTGGAGTGCAAAAAGCGGGGTCCGTAGCCGACGGTTGTGGCGCACCGCGTTTTCTTAAGCAGTTGGGTGCGCAGTTCTTGCAGCAGGGCATCGGTTTGGGGGGTGGGGGGCACATAGGCGTGGATGGCAATATAGTCACCCGGTTTGGCTTTGGCAACGAAAGCGTCCAGATTGGCGGCGGTGGGTTCAGCGCTGTCCAGTTGGGGCAGCTTGCCGCTTGCCTGGTAAGCGTCTGTCATTTTGCGCGCCAGCTTTTTGGCCGATTCCACGTTGGGCTGGTCGAACGGTTGAATGTCGAGGATGTGCCCGGCAACGGCCGTTGCCAGTTCCCAGATAAAGAATTGAGCGCCCAAATCATACAAATCGCGCAGTTTAAAACAGACGACCGGCTGGCCTGCCTGCTCCAGTTGGGTAACGGCCGTATCAAAATGATCCGCTCCGGCCAGCCGCAAGTAGACAAACAGCCGGTCGTCACCATAGCCGGACGGTTCAAGCACCGGCTCGCCCACAACCGGCAAGATGCCCTGGCCGTCTTTGCCCGTGCTCTCAGCAATCAACTGCTCGACCCAGTCGCCAAAGCTGGCAATGTCGGCGGAGGTGACTAGCGTCAGCTTGTCCCGGCCCTGTTGGGCCAGTGTTCCCAGGATGGCCCCTAAACGGAGCGGCACGGTAGAGTCCGTGGCTGCCTGGGCGCGCTGCAGCAGTTGTGCCACATCGACGCCTACCAGGGCGGCAGGCACCAGCCCAAAGAAGGAAATGACCGAGTAGCGCCCGCCTATGTTGGGATCATTTTCAAATGTCTCGCGGAAATTGTACTTTTGGGCCGTTTTTACCAGGCCACTGCCGGGATCGGTGATGGCTACGAAGTGGCTGCCCACATTATCCGGGCCAACCAGCGCGGCGACGCGGTTGTAGAAATATTTGAAGAAGGAGAGGGTTTCGACGGTGCTGCCTGATTTGGTGGAGACGATGAAGAGCGTATGGGCCAGGTCGGCCGTTTCGGCGTAGGTTTTTACGGCCGTTGCATCCGTGCTGTCTAAAACGCGCAGCGGGAGCCCTCGGTTGTTGCCGGCAAACGTTTTGGCAAACAGCTCCGGGGCCAGGCTGGAGCCGCCCATGCCCAGCAGCATTACTTCGGTAAAACCGTCGGCCTGCACGTCAGCCACAAACTGGTTGATGCGTTTCACCTCGTCGGCCATAGCCGTGGGGGTATGCAGCCAGCCCAGGCGGTTAATGATTTCGGTCGGTTCGGAATGCCAGACGGTGTAATCGTGCTGCCAGATGCATTCAATGATATTTTTTTTTTTCATTTTGGTGACGGCGGTGTCGACGGACGTTTCCATACTGCCTAACGACGCCGAAAAACCGCCTGTTCCGGCTAAGATCGCTATGCGCTTGCTTTCAATGCCGTCCATGAGCGAATGGAACGATTTGGCAAAAGCATCCACGCCGTCAACCTGAAGCTGATCGGTAACCGCGTCTAGATCGACGCCGGCCTGGGCCAGCGCTTCCAGTTGGCCGGCGGCATCTTCAACGCCCTGGCTGATCGTGACGGCGACTACGCCGTGGTCTTTGTACGCTTCAACGGTTGCCGGCGGCATCGTGTTGACCGTATCTGGCCCGATCAGGTTGTCGACGTACAATGTATCCGGGTAATCTGGGTTTTTGGTGCTGGTGCTGGCCCACAACGGCCGCTGCACCCGCGCGCCGTTGGCAACCAGCGCCTGCCAGCGCGTGCCGCTAAACACCTGCCGGAAGCGAGCGTACGCAATTTTGGCGTTGGCGATGGCGATCTTGCCCTGGAGTTCTTTGTTTCCTTTGGCATCGAGCGCTTTGTCGACGGCCGTATCCACCCGGCTGACAAAAAAGGAGGCGACTGAACTGATGTGGTCTATAGGCTGCCCCGCCGCCAGCCGTTTTTCCAGGCCGGTGATGTAGGCGATCATCACGCCTTCGTAGCTGCTCAAGGAAAAAATAAGGGTAACGTTGATGTTGATCCCTTCCGCCGTGAGTGTCTCAATCGCCGGAATGCCCTGCGGCGTGGCGGGCACCTTGATCATGATGTTGGGACGGCTCAGCGCGGTGAACAAGCGGCGCGCCTCAGCGATAGTACCCTCGGTGTCGCGAGCCAGCGTGGGGCTCACTTCAAGGCTGATGTAGCCGTCTACGCCGCCGGTTTTGTCGTAGACCGGTTTGAGCAGATCGGCGGCTGCGCCAATGTCTGCCAGGGTCAGCGCTTCATAAATCTCGTTGGTAGTTTTGCCGGCCTGGGCCAGTTCGCCGATGGCTGCGTCGTAATCGTCACTTTTGGCAATCGCTTTTTCAAAAATGGAGGGGTTGGAGGTTACACCGACGACGCCGTCGTCGATCAAGGCCTGCATGTCGCCGGAGTCCAGCAGAGCGCGAGAGATGTTGTCGTACCAGACGGATTGACCGAGTTGAAAGAGTTCATGTAGTTTACTCATGAGGTTTCCTTTTGTGTCTAATGAGTTTATGTCAAATCACTTGTTCGCTGATAAGTACAAGCAAATGGGATGTGGTGATGATCATACGAGGGTCGTGGAAAATCTGCTACCTCGCGCTGATTATACCATGCAACGGCCGTTCTCTAGCCAAAACTTTAGGCGCGTTCATTGTTTCAGATGATGCTACAATGGAATTTGTTACCGAATGTTAAAGGATGATTTATGAATAAAGCAAAAACGGCCGAATGGCAGCGTCTCGTCGATTCCAGAGAAAGGCGGGCCGACTGGAAAAATTGGGGACCCTACGTCAGCGACCGGGCCTGGGGCACGGTGCGTGAAGATTACAGCGCCACGGGCGAAGCGTGGGAATTTTTCCCCCATGACCATGCCCGCAGCCGCACCTATCGCTGGAATGAAGATGGGCTGGCCGGCGTTTGCAATCGCTTCCAAAACATCTGCCTGGGCGTGGCGCTGTGGAACGAACAAGACCCCATCCTGAAGGAGCGCCTCTTTGGCCTGACCGGCAGCGAAGGCAACCACGGCGAAGACGTTAAAGAATATTACTTTTACCTGGACAGCACCCCCACGCACAGCTATATGAAAATGCTGTATAAATATCCTCAGGTGGCTTACCCGTATGCCGATCTGGTGGCTGAAAACGGCCATCGCGGAAAAAGCGATCCCGAATTTGAACTGATCGATGCTCTGAGCGAAGCGTTTACCGAAAACCGTTACTTTGATGTCTTTATTGAGTACGCCAAGGCAGACGAGGAAGATATTTTATGCCGGATTACGGCCGTTAACCGCGCCCAGACTGCCGCCCCCATTCACATTCTGCCCCACATCTGGTACCGCAACACGTGGTCTTGGGGATACGGCCGTTCCCGGCCCCGCCTAAAAGCGATGGGGGAAAACAGTATCCACACAGAGGAGCGCCATTTGGGAGAGCGGTGGTGGTGGGCCACGCCTGTAGGGGCGCAGCGCGCTGCGCCCCTACTGTTTACCGAGAACGAAACCAATCGTGCTATCTTTAACGAAGACAACGACAGCCCGTTTGTAAAGGACAGCTTTCACCGGGCTATTGTGCAGGGCGAGCAAGGGGCGGTGAATCCGAAGCAGGTGGGCAGCAAGGCAGCGGCCCATTTTCAGGCGGAGGTGCCGTCCGGGGAGCAGTTTGTGGTGCAGTTTCGCTTTAGCCCCACAGACCACGCCGACCCGTTTACCGATTTTGATGCCATTTTTGACCAGCGGCTGGCCGAGGCGGATGCGTTCTATGAGACAGTTCATCCCGAAGGTGCAACTGAGGATGAGCGGCGCATCCAGCGGCAGGCGCTGGGTGGCCTGCTGTGGACCAAGCAGTTTTACCATTACGGCGTGCAGCAATGGCTGGATGGCGATCCGACCGGCCCGCCGCCGCCAGAATCTCGGAAAAACGGCCGTAACCACAACTGGACCCATCTCTACAACCTGGACGTGCTTTCCATGCCGGACAAATGGGAGTATCCCTGGTACGCCGCCTGGGACCTGGCCTTTCACACCTTACCGCTGGCGCTGGTCGATCCGGAGTGGGCCAAGCGGCAGCTCATCCTGCTGCTGCGCGAATGGTATATGCACCCCAACGGGCAAATTCCCGCCTACGAGTGGGCCTTCAGCGACGTCAACCCCCCGGTCCACGCCTGGGCTTGCTGGCGCGTGTACAAAATCACGCGCAACGTCACCGGCCGGGCCGACACCGACTTTTTGGAAAAAGTATTTCACAAGCTGCTGCTCAACTTCACCTGGTGGGTCAACCGCAAAGACACCGACGGTAACAACGTGTTCCAGGGCGGCTTTTTGGGCCTGGACAACATTGGCGTCTTTGACCGCAGCCAGCCGCTGCCCACCGGCGGCCACATGGAGCAGGCGGACGGCACGGCCTGGATGGGAATGTTTTGCCTGAACATGCTGGCGATGGCTCTGGAGCTGGCGCGCACCAAACCGGCTTACGAAGATGTGGCCACCAAATTCTTTGAGCATTTCATCTATATCGCCGACGCCATTAACGGGGTGGGCGACGTTGGTTTGTGGGATGAGGAGGACGGCTTTTTTTACGACCAGATTCATTTGCCGGACGGCCGTTTCTTCCCCCTAAAATTGCGATCTTTTGTCGGATTGATTCCGCTTTATGCCGTTGAGACTTTGGAGCCGGACCTGCTGGAAAAACTGCCTCGCTTCCGCCGCCGCATGGAATGGTTTATTGAGTACCGGCCGGAACTGGTTAGCCACATTGCCTCGCTTACCGAGCCCGGAGAGAGCGGGCGGCGCCTGCTCTCGCTGGTGAATCGGTCACAACTCAGCCGCATTTTGCAGCGGATGCTGGATCCCAAACAATTTTTGTCGCCGTTTGGCGTGCGCTCACTGTCGAAGGAGTATGGGGAACGGCCGTACCAGCTCAACATCAACGGCCACACTTACACCGTTCGCTACACCCCGGCCGAGTCAGACACCCACTTGTTTGGCGGTAACTCCAACTGGCGCGGCCCTATCTGGCTGCCGGTCAACTATCTGCTCATAGAGAGCCTGCAAAAGTACCATCATTACTACGGGGAAGTTTTACGCGTACCGCTGCCAACCGGGGCGGACACGGCCGTCACCCTGAACCAGGTGGCCAACGATCTGTCCCGACGCTTACTGAAGTTGTTTTTGCGAAATGATGCGGGGGAACGGCCGTTTTACGGCGGCGTGTCGCAGTTCCAAAACGATCCGCTGTGGCGCGACTACATGCTCTTTTACGAATATTTCCACGGGGACAGCGGTGCCGGCGTGGGCGCCAGCCACCAAACCGGCTGGACGGCACTGGTGGCCAAGCTGCTTTGACACCCGGCATGAGGGGTGTGTACACAAGGCAGCAAATGGGCGTGATTCCTTAGGTCTGTTTCTCTTTACAAACGGTCCAGGAGAAGAAGTTAACCCGCCTTGAGCACAAGCTAGACCAGCACATCATCAATCCCTTTCGCGTTGGCAAGATTTATCTGGAAGAAGCTAAACATGCCTTAAATTCTGCCCAACAGAAAGAACATTTAAACAGAGCGCTTGAAGCGTTTATCTCTGTTTCACAAGTTAATCTGCCTGGTTATTCGTATAAGCTCTTGCCCATCCAGGCTCAATTTTACGTTGGGGTTTGTTATGATTTACTGGCGGATGAGAAAAATGCACTCCGTTGGTACAAAAAATCGTATCAAGCGGTTGATGAAATTTATCAGTCAGCTAAACGTATACGGCGCACGCTTCATAAATTTCATTCAGAGAACGCAGAATGGTTGGAACCAAAAACGAGAGGTGAAAAAATATTGTTTGGGACACTGGACAAGTTTTTGGGAGCCTTCGAGATATTGGATGAAAATGTATTGCGCCGTAAGGAAGCCAAAGAACAAGAAAAGGCCTGGGAAAACTTTGTCACATTGGAGAAGGAAGTGACAAAGTTTAGAGGCTTTTTGGCAAGTTTACTAATACTACAACGAGACTTTGAAAAGCCTGTGTGAAAAGTTGCGGTTATGTCAAGAAT